>CAYXPA010000079.1:0-18629 GCA_964466945.1 uncultured Verrucomicrobiota bacterium
CTATTGCTCCAAACCCGCTTTGCCCACCTTTTCAACTGCGGAGATTAGGTTGAAAGCATGCCGGCGCGTCTCGGTCTTGGCGGTGCTTTGGCTGGTCGCCAGTTCGCCCGCCCGGGCCCAGTGGTTGACCCAGTCCTTTGACCTCGTGGCCGGCTGGAATGCCGTGTACCTGCACGTGGACGCTTCGCACGCGGTGCTGGACGATTTGATGGCCGAGCCGGCGGCGGCGCCCATCCTCGAGGTCTGGCAGTGGAATCCCGACGTGCCGGCGGCGCAGTTCACGCAGAGCCCTGCCGTGCCAGCGGCCACGGGCTCTCCTTGGAGCAGTTGGGTGCGCGGCCAGGGCCCGGACGCAGTGCTCAAGCGTCTCACGGGCAACACGGCTTATCTGGTGCGCGTGGATGCCGGCACGGCGACGCTCCGCTGGCAGGTCAAGGGCCGGCCTGTGGCGCCCCGCTACCTGTGGACCACCACCGGGCTGAACTTCCTGGGGTTCCCGACGCCACCGGACGCGCCGCCGAGCTTCGAGGATTTCCTGCAGCCCGCCCTGGCACTGATGAACAATCTCGAATTGTACCGCTACGTGGGCGGGCCCATGGGCCCGGGCAATCCGGTGCGGGTCTTTGCCCTGGACCTCCCGGTGCGGCGGGGCGAGGCCTTCTGGCTGCGCGCGGGCGATTACTACAACCGCTACTTCGGGCCGTTTGCCCTCGAATTGCCGCCGGGGCGGACCCTGGACTTCGGCGACGCCTCGAGCGCCAGCAGCCTGCGGCTGCGCAATCTCACCGCGCAGGAGCTGGTGGTGACGCTGAGCCTGGTGGCATCAGAAACGCCGCCGCCCGGGCAGCCGGCCCTCCTGGGCGCGCCGCCGGTGTTGATCCGCGGCGAACGCAACCTGACCGACCTGACCTACAGCCACTATGATCTTTCGACCCCGCGCACCTGGACGCTGAAGCCGGCCGGCCAGCCCGGGTCTGAAGTTGAGATCGTGCTGGGCGTCAATCGCAGTCTCATGAGCGGGCAGCCGGGCGACCGGTACGCGGCGGTGTTGCGGCTGACCGATTCGCTCGGGCTGACGCGCGTGGACCTGCCCGTGAGCGCCGAAGTCACCTCCCGGGCCGGGCTCTGGGTGGGCGCGGCGGCAGTCACCCAGGTGCGGCATTACCTCACGCAGTACCAAAAGGGCGGCGACGGCAAGCCCGTGCTGGGCCCGGACGGGCGTTACCAGATCGAGTCGGTCAAAAACGACCTGGGCAACGTGGGGCGGCCGTACCCGTTGCGGCTCATCCTGCACACCGGCGCGGACGGTGGGGAGGCGCGGTTGCTCCAGCGCGTGTATGTGGGCCCCAAGCCCGACCACACCGTGGGCCTCGTCACGCGCGAGGAGCTCCTGGACCCGACCCAACTGGCCCACGCCCGGCGGATCAGTGCGGTGCATTTGCCGTGGTCCGCCAACCCCGTGCCCTGGGCCGGCACCGGCGTGCTGCGCGCGGGCAGCAACGTCACCGTGGTGGTCACCTTGAGTCACGACGATGCGGCCAACCCGTTCCTCCACACCTACCATCCGGACCACGACAACCTCAACGCCACCTTCGACCGGCGATTGGACCGCGGCGAGGAATCCTACGACGTGCGCCGCGACATCACCCTCACGCCGCGCGCGCCGGCCGATGATTTCGACAGCCTGACCCGCGGGCACAACACGCTCACGGGCGACTACGCCGAGATCATCACCCTGACCGGCCGCACCAAGCCCGGCAAACCCCAGCCCGACCGCCGCACCTTCGAGGTGCGCGGCACCTTTGAGCTGACCCGCATCAGCGACATCGCCGAACTGACCACGAACTGAACCTGCCTTTGGCTCCGATCCCATGAACTCCGTGTCTCAACCCCGAACCCGTTCCTCCATGAACACTCGCAATGCTACTCCTGCCGGACGGCGCCCGTGGCCCGCCCGGTCCACGCCGGTCCTGGCCATATTGTTTTCCGCCCTGGCCGGCGGGTTTCCCGCAACTCCGGCCGCCCGGGCGGCGGACGCCCGGCCGCCGGAATTGATGACCTACCAGGGCTTTTTGGTGGACGCCAACGGCCAGCCGCTGGCGCCCAACAATCCGGCCAACTACCCGGTGGTCTTTCGGATTTACGACCAGGCCACCGGCGGCGCCAAGCTCTGGTCCGAGCAGCAGATTGTCACCATAGACAAGGGCAACTTCAGCGTGTTGCTGGGCGAAGGCACCGAGGTCAGCGGCGAGGCCCGGCCGCCGCTTTCGACCGTCTTCGGCGGCAGCGGCCTGGCAGCCAGCGCCTCGGACCGGTACCTGGGCGTCACGGTGACCATCAGTGGCACGCCCACCGAGATTCTGCCGCGTCTGCGCCTCCTGCCCGCGCCGTATGCCTACCTGGCCCGGCACGCCAACGCGCTGGTGGACGGCAACGGGCAACCCTTGGTGGCCGCCGGCACGGGCAACAACCTGGTCGTGGCCGGCAACGTCACGGCCGATGCGTTTGTCGGCAACGGCGCGGGCCTGACCGCCCTCGATGCGGCCAACGTGGCCAGCGGGGTTCTGGCCGATGCGCGCATCCCCGGCCTCAACGCCGGCAAAATCACCGCCGGCGTTTTGGCGGCCGACCGCATTCCCGGGTTGGACGCGAGCAAGATCACCGGAGGTACGCTGGCGGATGCCCGTCTCTCCGGCAACGTGGCAAGGCGGGATATCAGCAACACCTTCGCGACCGATAACCAGATCAACGGACATCTGCGCGTGGGTGAACTGGTCAACACGGCACCCGGCGCCAAGGGCTACGGCAAGGCCCTGATCCTTTCGGGCGCCCCCGATCTTTCGGGCACCTGGAACAGCGACAACTCCGACCCGCTCTGGCTTGCGCGGTTCAACGCTGCGGAAAACCAGACCGAGCTGCGGGTCAACATCGGCGATGACCCGGGCGCTTCGACCGACAAGCTGGTCATTGGCACAACGTCGGGCGGTGGTGCGGATTTCAATCAAACGGGTACGTGGACCCCCCTGGTCACCATTGATGCGCGCGGATTCATCGGCACCGGAACTTCCTCGCCGGGCTACCCACTCACCATCCACAGCGACGACTTGGACAAAGCGCGTTTGCGCATCCAGCAGTCCAATGGCAAGTACGCCGATTTCGGCAGGTGGGATAACTTTCTTTACGTGCAATTGAACCAAAGTGTTTGGAACAGCGGTAATCGCTATGCCTCTTACGACGGCGACTCCAACTGGGATTTCGCTTCTGACCGACGTCTCAAAAAGGACATCCAAGATGCCGAACCCATGCTCGATCGGGTCTTGAAAGTCCAAGTGCGCCGCTTCCGTTGGAAGGATGATACGGATGACGCCAGGCTGATGCTCGGCGTCGTGGCTCAGGAACTTCAGAGCTGCTTCCCTGACATGGTTAGCGAAATGACGCCGCCCGATGGCGGGGAGAAGGTTATGATGGTAGGGTACGGCGATTTCGCCGTCATCGCCATCAAAGCCATCCAAGAACTCAAAGCCCGGCACGATGAGGAGCTGCACCGGATGAAATTGCAGTTGGACCGCCTGGCCGGCCTGGAAGCCAAAGCCGCGCGGGTGGATGCGCTCGAACAGGAGGTCGCGGCCTTGAAACGGCTGGTGCAAACGCTGGTGCAGGCGGACAAAGCAATGGCTCCGGAGCCCCTCGGCCCGCAGGTAGCCGGTGTTGCTTCCGTAGCGACGCCAACCGCCAAGCCGCGGCCTTGAAGCGCGGGCGGCCATCCCAAACCCAGCGCTTCATCGTGCTAACACGCCCATGAAACCGCCTTCCCGGCTCTTCCCGCTTGCGGTCCTGGGTCTGGCGTGCCTGGGGGGCAACCGCGGCCTCCTGGCCCAGGTGCGCAATCCGGTGCCCCCGCCGCCCTTCGAGCTGCGCCAAGACCAGACCGCCTACAACCTCCAGTCCCCCGGCGGCATGCCGCTGTCGAGCACGCCGGGCGACCCGCCCGGCTCGAACGGCCGCGCCCCCACGCCGGAGCAACAACGCGCCGACGGGTTGACCGAGCTGCCCGCCACGCCCCGGCAGTTCCAAGGGCAAATTGTTTTTGGCGCGCTGGCCGCGCCGCGCAACCACAACCTCAACCCGGGCCTGAGCTACGCCGCCAACGCCGCCGCGGCCAACCTCGACCTGCCCCGCGGCGAGGTCGGCGGCCAAATTACCGTGGTCATGACCCGCGCCCTGGTGGGCGCGCCCTGGCTGAGCCGGAGCATCAGCTTTCTGTTCGGTTCGCCCATCCCGCCGCCGCTGGTGGATGTGGACGGCAACCCGTTGCCCGCCGGTACCCTGCCGCAGGATTACTGGGTACCCGAACCACACCGCCCGAGCCGCCTGGCCGCGCACGAGATTCTGAACCTCACCAACCTGGCCACCCGCTTGGACACTTCCACGAACCCGGTGGCGGTGTTTGTGAAGGCGCAGCTTTCGGCCGATACCCGCCTGCTGCTGGCCACGCCGGATCATCCGGACCTGCGCGAAAAATTGCTCAACGACCTGAATGACCTGATCGCCGGTCCCTCGATCTACACCCTCGAGCGTTTCACCAACGTGGCGCTGTCGCTCGAGACCCAGATTCTCGACCCGGCCGGCACCTCCGATACCCGGCCGGCGCGGTTGAACCGGCTCTTGCTCGAGGATGCCTTTCCAGACCTGTTGGCCCGCACGGCGGTGAGTTTTTACTGGAGCCCGCACGCCCGCACGGCCTACGCCATCCAGCCGGGGCCGGTGGACGTGGTCTGGCGCAAGGCCGCACCCACCAACGCGCCCCCGGCCGACTTCGGCTCCAACCCGGGCCGCTACTGGGTGGAGGCGGGCAACTATTACACCCTTTATCGCGCCCGGTATGTTGTCTCGGGGAGCGCGGTGAAGCCGCCGCGCAAAATCTACTGGACCGAGGGCGTGTTCCGTCCCACGGGCAAGCCGGTGGTGGTCCCGGCCGGGCGCGTGGCGGTCGTCAACGTGGTGTTCAACAACAATTTCCCCCGCCGCGTCGAGACCGCCTACCGGGCGCTGGGCCAGACGCCGGTGGTCGAGAACCCCAATGCCCAACTCGAGGAAAAACGCACGCTCTGGTACGAGAGTCAGCGGCGCGAAATCCTGGCCTACAACGTCGAGGGCCGGGTGTTTGTCGAGCTGTTGGGCGAGGCCGAGGCGGGCGGGCGCACCCGCCGGCCGCTGGGCTTCGAGATTGTGGACGTGGTGCGCGAGCCCAACCCGGCGGACGTGACGACCGAACTGGGCGAGGCCCTCACCGCCTACGCGCCCGAGGACCAAACGGACGACTCGGGGCTGTACCCGGAGCCGGTCAGCGGTAGTGAGAACTTTATCTTCCAACAGTTCATCTCCGGCGCGCCGCGGCCCGTCATCTATGCCACGCGCGAAACGCAGAACCGCAACGACGTGCAGGTGCACTGGCTGGAGACCGGCCTTGAAGGCCTGCGCTGGCCCTTCCGGTTTGTCCGCTATCGCCAAGTCTGGCCCGCGGACGTGGCCAAGTACAGCCATTACCTGCGCCCGCTCGTGGCCACCGAGAACGAGGCCAAGGCCACCGCCGTGCAGTTGCCGGCCGAAAACGCGCCGGTGATTGATTACCAGGACCCGCTGGACCAGCCGCGCGCCAAGCTTACCGAGACCTTCGCCTTTTACACCTTCCTGACCGAGCAATTTCCGGCCCACCGGACCCTGCTGCGGTTTCGCTCCGGCGAGGAAATCCGCTTCGAACGCGTGTTCTCATGGCTGGACGCGGCCTTGCGGCATCCGAACCTGGCGCTGCCGAGTTTCGCGGCCGATTTCTCCGCGCCGCCGGCCGGTGCCGCGACGTTTGGCGATGCCCGCATTAGCGGCGGCTTCTTGCGCCTGACCGATGCGACCGCCGGGCAGACGGGCAGCTTGGTAATTCAGGACTTTGTCGGCGGCGAACCGGTGCGCAATTTCCGCGCCGCCTTCCGCGTCAGCTTGCGCGACGGCACGCCGGACCCGGCTGACGGGTTCAGCTTCAACTTCGGCACCGTGCCGGACGACGTCTTTGGCGAAGAAGGCATCGCCAACGGACTGGTGGTCAGTTTCGACACTTGGGACGATGGTTCGGGCGACCGGGCGCCGGGCATCACGGTCAAGTACAACGGCACGCCGCTCGCCACGGTGGCGATGGCTGAACCCCGCAACCCGAATCCGGAACCGCCCGGCACACCGCTGCCGCCGACCGACCCCAACACCGGGCAGCCCATGACCCTCGCCACCGGGCCGGACTTTGCGCCGGTGGAAATCCTGTTGAGCGACGACGGCAAGCTGGATGTTTCGTACAAGGGCGTTCGCGTGCTCGCCGGCGTGGCCACGGGCTACACGCCGCGCCCGGGGCGTTTCGGGTTGGGCGCGCGCACCAGCGGCGCATTTACCACCCACTGGGTGGATGACCTGGTCATTGCGGTGAACGAGAACCCGGGCGCCGGCGTTCCGTTGTTTGCCTCGAGCGAGCCCGCCAAGCAGCTCAATTCCTGGGTGCTGGGCCGCACCTTCCACTGGCCCGGTCCGGCGGGCCGGCCGCGGGTGGAAGCGCGCGTGGCTTACGTGGGCGAGCGCCTTGAGGCGCCGGCGGGCGAACTGGGCGCTGGCGGCAGCGATTACTGGGCGGGCTACATCCGCCAGAGCGAGGGCAACGCCTTCCACCCCGAGGCGTACCGCGACCCGTTTGTGGCGGGCTTCGAGACGGCCAACCGCGGGGCCATCATCCCGGTGAACGTCATCCCGGGCAACGACCGGCTCGAGGTGTGGTGGTTCCGCAGCAATGACCTGCCGACCACCCGGTTGGCCCAGGGTTTCAAGCCGGTTTACTGGCCGGCGGTGATGGGCCGCTACACCCTGGCCTGGCCTCCGGACCCGCGCGAAATTGTCCTGGCCAGCAACGACGGCAGCGGCCCGCTGATGAGCCTCGTAGCCAAGGGACGGATTTACTACCAGAACGACCGCGCGCTGCCCGGCTTCAACCCCAACGAGGAACACGCCTTGATGCAGGGCGGCCAGGCCTACGCCCTGCGCGACGACCTGAACATCCTTTCCGGCCCCAACTTCACCTCCGCGCCCTACGTGCTGCTGGATTACACGGCGGCCGATGAGCGCCCGGCCATGACCGTCTTCAAGGTGCGACGCGAGCGGCCCGAGACCGGAGACACGTTCGATTACACCGTCCAGGCGGGCACCATTTTGCAACCGCCCATGCCGCTGCCGCTCCTCGAGCTGCCGCTGGCGCCCAAGATCATCGGCACGCCGCCGCGCAGCCTCAACCGCGAGGTGCGCGCCTGGCAGGTGGCCGACACGGCGGTTGCCACTTCGGATGGCGTTCGCTGGGTGACCCTGACCACTGACCACCCGCACGGCGTCGGCAAGACCCGCACCTTGTACCTGCAAAATCCCGATAACCTTGCTGACGAGGCGCGCCTCTTCGTGACCGACGTGGATTACACCGCCCAAACCCTCACCGGCGTGATCCTCGCTTGGGACCTGGCGAACCTGTCTCCGTGGATGGGAACGCAACCGGGCGAGTTTGCCCGGCGCCGATACGGCGTTTCCTCAACGGACGGACTGACGACCGGTCAGGAGGTCGTGGTGGCGGACTCGCGCACGCGCCAGAGCTGGAAGGTGGAGGTGATGGGTACCGGCACTGAAGGGGGGCAGAGCTACGTGGACCTTCAGTTCTCGGGTAGCGAAACCTACGATGCTGGCGCGGCGGCCAACCTCTTGGCCATGCCTTTTAGCTTTGTGTCCGATGATCGTTACAATGGTTGGCGCTTGGGCTACGAACCGCTGCCGGTGAATGTGAGCGATCCCTCTCTTCGCGAGCAGTACGCTACTTTCACTCTCCAGGACCGCAAGGGCAACCTCTGGGTCTATCGCGGTCCGCACGATACGAACGACCGGCCCACGCTGGCGATGCGGTTCTACTACAAAACGCTGCCGGGCTTTTTCTTCCCCACGCTGCCGTTGAACGCCCAGCCGCCGGTGGGCACCATCACCCCGTACCTCCGCGCGCAGAACACCAACGGCACCTATGCCGGCGACCCGGTGTACGGCAATCGGCTCGATGCGCAGGTCGGCGACGATAACGCGCTGGTCATCCATTATGCGCCGGTCTGGCCGCCCAACGCGCCGGTGCTCCAAATGGCTGAGACACTGACGCTGCCCAAGCGGGGTTTGCCCGCCGTCCGCGGACAAGCCAGCCTCGAGGTGGTGTACCAGCAGTCTCAGGTGACGCGGACCAACGCCGCCGAGTCCGTGGTTCTCCACGATCCCACTGCCGAAAAAATATTCGAGCTGGGTCCTCCGGACCAACCGGGTCGCCTGGGCAGGATTCCCGACTCGGTGCGCACCCAGACCTATCGGGGCATGACGTTCTTCCCGAACCTGCCCCCGCACCTGAGCGAGCGGTTTTTCCTGGATCCCAACCGCGGCGAGCACGGCGCGCTGGTCTTCAAGGGGGAGTTCAGGGACGAACCCACCGGCGACGATTTCCTGTTCCTGAACGTCTTGGGTATCGGTGACCTGGCTTATCTCAAAAACCTGTGTTTGCCCGACGACCCCGCCCGCGGCGATTGGGACGCGGCCATTGACGGCCTGACCGCCGACCTCTGGTTGTATGTCGAGAACCCGGCGCGTCCCGGCACGTACTATCCGCGCGACCTCGCCGAATACGGCCCCGCCGATCTCATTCGCGTGAACGACGACGACCAGGCCGTGGACTCCTACGCCCTGACCGCCGTCGGGCCCGGCACGGGGTACGTGACACTCATTGCAGGCAACGGCCTGGCCTTCACCCCGCCCGCCGACCCGGTCAGCGTGCACATCATTCGCGTGGTGGACACGCTCTATCGCGGCGAACTCAAGATCGTGGCCTCCTCGAATCCGCTCAACGAAACGCTCACCCTCCAACAGGTCGTGGACCTGGCCGGCCGCAGCGAAGACTACAACTTCGAGTGGAAAATTGCCGCGCCGGTGGACGGTCTGCCGCCCGACGTGTACCAGACCACCGCCGTGGAACTGCTCACCGACGGTGTCTGGCAGCATCTGCCCTTCCCGCTGGCCACCGACCGCGCCGCCGGTGTGGGAGGCGCCCCCGCCAGCCGGGTCGTGGGGGACGTGCTAACCAGCGTGGCGCCGCGCCAACGCGTGCCCTTCACCGGAGTTTCCCGGGACGGCAGCCAGTTCCGGCTCGATCTCGCTCCCGGGCCGCGTTTGCTGACGGGCACGCGGCTGGTGCTGCGCGATGCCGAGGGCCGCGAGGTGCGCGCCAGCGTGAACAGTCTGAGTACCGAGACCTTGCTGGTCGTGGATGTCGAGGCCGGTCAACCCGCGTTGCCCGACCCCTTCACGCCGATCGAGGTCTATGAACAAGCCGTGGAAGGTCAACCCCAGAGCATCGTCTTCCGCACCTTCACCGTGCCCGCCGACGCGGCTTACAACGAACTGTGGTTGAGCCTGAACCTGGACCCGGCGCTCGGCGCGAAGGTCTATTTCGACGGCCAGTTCCTCGTGCAGGCCAATCTCGGCGACGGCGACACGCCCGCTTCTTCGCCGCCGGGCGTTTTCAATCCGCTGCCCCGCGCCTGGCGTCTGGACGGCGCGGCTCTGGCTGGGGGAACTCCTGTGGCCGGAGGGTTGGTGCAACACCTCGTGGCCGTCGAGTTGTTCGCTCCGTCCGTACCGGACCAGCGGCTGGCCTTCAACCTGCGCTTGGAGGCCAGCGAAACGGTGGACGTGACCGACGCCGGCTGGGTGCCGCTGGACGCCAGCCGGTTCCCCGACGGCGTGCGGGCGCTCCTCGGCGGCCAGGCAGACGTGCGGGCGCTCAGCGACAACTACCTCATCATGCGCTACCAGGCGAAGAACCCGGACCACGCCTCCTTCAGGCCGGCGCCGGGCGACCCGAACCGAAATCTCGCCTGGTCCGTTTGGACCCGCCCGCAGTTGGCCGAGGGCTGGATCAAGCGCGTGCTGGCCGGCATCAATCCCTTCAACCAGCGCGTCACCGACCTCTTCGCCAACCAGGTCAACACCGACGTGAGCATCCTCCAGCAGGCCGGTCCGCGCTGGGAGGGCGACGTGGCGCTGAACCTCGATTCGCTCAACCAGTTCGGCCTCATCGAAATCTACGAAACGGTCCTCCGTCGCGGCCGGATGCTCAGCATTGACGCGGGCATCAACTACGGCCCCGCCAACGACGCCCTGCTGCTGGCCGCCGGCTATCTCAACGACCTCTACATGATGCTCGGCAACGAGGCCTGGGCCGACGCCGCCAACCCCACCATCGGCATCGGCACCAAGGACCGCACCTACGGCGAGATCGCCACGGCCCTGTTCGCCTTCCGCGGCCAACTGCCCAACCTGCTCGAAGAGGAGCTGGCGCTCCTGCGCGGACGCGACGACTTCTTGATGCCCGGCGTGGAAATCCGGCCCGTGTACAACCGGCTTTACTGGAACTACACCCGGGGCATTGACGCCGGCGAGGTCATCTACGCCCTCAACTACAACATCCTCGACCTGGACGAAAACGGCCGGGCGGACGCCGACGACGCCCGGCGGCTTTACCCGCAGGGCCACGGCGACGCCTACGGCCATTACCTCACCGCGCTCAAGGGCTACTACAGCCTCTTCATGAACTCGGACTTCGACTGGGTGCCGCGCATCGAAGCGGTGGTGGTGCTCGGCCAGCCCGTCTCGGTGGATTACCAGGACGAACGCAAATTCGCCGCCGCCGCTGCCGCGCTGGCCCGGGCCGGGCAACAAATCACCGACCTCTCTTGGCGGCGCGATTATCGCTCCGGCCAGGGCCTCGGTTGGAAGCACCTGGCCGAGGAGCGGGTCAACTCCCGGCGCACTGTGCCCACCACCCGGCAATGGGGCGTGGACCACTGGGCCACCCGCACCGGCCAGGGCGCTTATCTCCACTGGGTGGTCGGCAACGCCATCCTGCCCGACCGCGACCCCGACCCTTCCCACGAAGGCGGCATCCAACAGGTGGACCGCACCACCGTGGTCGAACTGCTCGAGCTGCCCGCCCTGGCCGGCAGCCTGCAAACCACGCTCGACAACGCCGAGGCGGGCCTCAACCCACTGGGCCTGCCCGAGACCGCCGTGCCCTTCGACATCAACCCCAACCTGGTCGTGGGCGGCACGCCGCAGACGCACTTCGAGCAGGTCTTCGCGCGCGCCCGCACGGCCCTCGAGAACGCCCTGGCGGCCTTCGACGACGCCAAGGACGTCACCCGCCTGATGCGCTCAGAGCAGGATTCCTTGGCCGACCTCCGCGCCACGGTCAACCGGCAGGAGCTGGCCTACACCAACCAGCTCATCGAGCTGTATGGCACGCCCTACCCGGATGACATCGGCCCGGGCAAGACCTACCGCACCGGCTACACCGGGCCGGACCTGGTGCATTACATGTACGTGGATCTGGCCGAGTTGACCACCCCCCTGCTGGACCCCACCTCTGACTCAGAGTGGCGGATCGACACCCAGACTTTCGTGGCGAACTGGGTGGACGCCAGCAGCGGTATCTCTGACTTCAACTTCATTACCAAGGCCCGCGTGAATGGGATTGACCTGGGCCTGGACCCGAACCCTTGGGCGCCCAACTACAACACGAACCACTACGTCTCCTTCGTGCTGCCCGCCCACGGCTTCTTCGGCAAGCCCGCCACCTGGACGAGCCGCCGCGCCTCGCCGGGCCGCATCCAGCAGGCCATCTCCGACATCATCAAGGCCCGCAACGCCGCCTATCTGGCGCTCTACAACATTGACGCCGCCAAGGGCGACCTGGACTGGGCAATCAAGGCCTTCGAGCGCCAAAAGGATTCCCACGAAAAAGTCCGCAACTGGAAGCGGGATATCCTCATAGCTGAACAAGTCCTCGAAGGGGTCAAGGCCGCCGTCGAGATCGTGGACAAAATCCTCGATGAAACCAGCAAACAGGTGAGCATCGCCACCGACGTGGCCGCCGAGTCGCTGCCCACTGTCTTAATGTTCGGCCTGGCCTCTGGCGGCGACCTCACCGCCCCGGCGCGGGCCGCGCTCAAACAGGTCGGGGTCACCTTCAAATCCGCCGTGGACTGGAAGAAGGTCGGCACCTTCGCCGCGATCAAGGTGCTCGAGACCGCCAACGAAGCCCAGAAGCGCTGGGTTGAATTCGACCTGATTGAAAACGAGGAATGGAACCAGACCTTGCGTGACGCCACCAGTGAGTTGCGCGACAAGGTCTATGGCGTGCAAAACCTCCTCCCGACTCTCAACGCCCGCCTCCAGGAACTGGACGACGCCCAGCGCAAGTACCGGGCTCTGCTGGCCGAGGGCGACCGCATCCAGGAAGAGCGCCGCATCTTCCGCCAGCGCGCCGCGGCGGTCGTCCAGGGCTACCGCACCCGCGACGCGGCCTTCCGCATCTTCCGCAACGAGAAACTCGAACGCTACAAGGCCCTCTACGACCTGGCCGCGCGCTACACCTTCATGGCCGCGGAGGCCTTCGACTACGAGACCGGCCTGCTGCACACCGACCAGGGCCGGCGGTTCCTCGCCCGCGCTGTTCAATCGCGCGCGCTGGGCGTGTTGCGCAACGGCGAGCCGCAGTTTGCCGGCAGCAACACCGGCGATCCCGGGTTGTCGAGTGTGCTGGCGGAGATGCAGGCCGATTGGCAGGTGCTCAAGGGCCGCTTGGGCTTCAACAACCCCGACGCCTACGGCACCACGGTCTCGCTGCGACAGGAGTTCCTGCGCCTGCTGCCCGGCGCCGAGGGCGACCAGCAGTGGAAGGATTACTTGTCCGCCCGCCGCATGGCTCACGTGCTCGACGATCCCGACGTGCGCCGCTACTGCCTGCAAATTGACCCGGGCAACGGCCAGACCGCCCCCGGGCTGGTGCTCGAATTCAGCACCACCATCGCCGACGGCTTGAACCTCTTTGGCCGCCCGCTGGCCGGCGGCGACCACGCCTTCAGTCCGAGCGCCTTCGCCACGAAGCTTCACGCCGTGGGCGTGGCCCTCGAGGGCTACCGCGGCATGGACAACCCCGGCGTCAACCAGGGCGCAGTGGGCTTCGGCGGCGGCGTTTCGCCCGCGGACCCCTCGGTGCCGTTCCTGGACCCGCTCGCCCTGGCCGCCACGCCGTACGTGTACCTCGTTCCGGTGGGCGTGGACTCGATGCGCAGCCCGCCGCTGGGCGACCAGAGCGTGGTGCGGACCTGGTCCGTGGACGACGTTGCCATCCCGCTGCCGTTCAACATCGGCGCGTCCGACTTCTCCACCTTCCCCTTCTGGCAATCTGCCGATTCGCTGTCCGAGCCGCTGTTTGCCGTGCGCAAACACCAGGCCTTCCGGCCGGTGGCCGCGGCGAACCTTTTTCCGGCGGACATCTACGGCATCAATGGCCAGCTCCAGCCCTCGCAGTTCACCAACCGCCGCCTCGTCGGCCGCTCGGTGTGGAACAGCCGCTGGAAACTGGTCATCCCCGGCCGGACTTTGCTCCACGACCCCAACGAGGGCCTGGACCGCTTCATCCAAACCGTGCGCGATGTGAAATTGCGCTTCGTCACCTACTCCTATGCGGGCAACTGAACCCGCCCGCTGACCCGCGCCATGAAAACCGCCCGTCTTTGCCTCCTCGCCAGCCTGGGGCTGCTTGGGCTGACCGGTCCGTCCATGCCGCGGCTCGGCGCCTACCCGCCCGCGCCGCATCACATCATCGAGGGTGTGGTCCGCGATGCCTACGGGCAGCCCCTCACCCTCCCCTCGGCCCGCATCCTCCTCGAGACCGTCTCCGGCAAAACCGTCACCGGCCGGGTCACCCCGGAGATGGGCCGCGGCCTGAACTACGCCCTGACCATTCCCATGGATGCGGGCGTCACGGCTGAAGAATATCGCCCCACGGCCCTGCAACCGCTGGTGCCCTTCCGCCTCAAGGTCCGGATCGGCAACACGACCTACCTCCCCATCGAAATGACCGCCAACTACGCCACGCTCGGCCAGCCCGCCCAGCGCACCCGCCTGGACCTCACCTTGGGCGAAGACAGCGACGGCGACGGCCTGCCCGACGCCTGGGAGCTGGTCCTCACCCAGCAACTCGGCGGGCGGCTCACCCTGGCCGACATCCGGCCCGAAGACGACCTGGACGGCGACGGCCTGACCAACCTCCAAGAATACCTCGCCGGCACATACGCCTACGATCCCGCCCACGGCATCCTGCTGGATCTGGTCCGGCTCCAGCCCGGCCGCGCCACGCTGGAATTCACCGTCGTGCGCGGGCGCACTTACACCGTGCTGGCCGGAAGCGACGTCACCGAGTGGTCGCCCGTGCCCTTCCAAATCCCCGGCGCGCCCGACGGCCCGGTCCGCGAATACCGCGCGCAGGACGTGCGCCTGCTCCGCGTCGAGGTGGCGGTGCCCGAAGACGAGCCCGCTGCCGGCCAACGCTTCTTCAAACTTCGCGTCCAGTGACCGCCATGCCCGACTCCGCGACCCCCCAGAAGCCAACCCGTCGGCTCCGGCCGCGGGGCGTGGCGCTTTTGCTCGTGCTGGTGGCGCTGTTGGCGCTGGCGCTCTGGCTGCGCGCCCCGCGCAGTGCCCCGGTGGCGGGGCCGGTCGAAGTCCCGCGCGCCGAGCTCGAGGTGCGCGACGGTCGGATTTGCCGCCGCGGCGACGCCGCGCCGTTTACCGGCGTCATGGTCGAGTTCTACCCCGACGGCGCGCGCCTTTCGCGTTCGGAGGTCGTGGCGGGTCGCCTGCACGGCCTTTCCGAAGGCTGGTACCCGGACGGCCAACTGCAGGTCCGCGAGCACTTCGTGCGCGGCGTCTCGCACGGCGAACGGGTCAAGTGGCACGCCAACGGCGCCACGCAGTCCGTGGCGGTCATCGTCGAGGGCCAACTGCACGGCCCGTTCCGCCGCTGGCACGAAAACGGGGCGCTGGCCGAGGAACTGACGATGAACCGCGGCCAACCCGACGGCCTGGCGCGGGCGTTTTACCCCAGCGGTCATCTCAAGTCGCGAGTGCGCCTGGAGAATGGCCGGGTGGTCGAACAACAGTTCTGGCCGGAGGGCGCCCAACGCGCGGACGACCCGCCGGTGCACGTCGCCGCGACCGCCGCCCCGCCCGCCGCGCCCGTCCCGCGTTGAGCCATGCGCCGCCGCCCCGCTTGCCCTGCGCCCCCCTGGCGAATCCGGCGCCTGCACTGTTGTCCCGGGTCGAGATGGTGCCGGGTTTTGCTCGGCTTGGGCGCAGCCGTCGCGGCACTTTCCCAAGACCCGCTCGCCGTTTCGGCGCACTACACCCTGCATCCCGGCGCGGCCGCGGCGGCGGGCACGATGGCGGCTTCGGCCCACTACCAGTTGGTGGGCTCGGTCGGGATGCCCGGCGGCGGATATGCCGAAGCCGCTGGCGGTTTGGTGCGCGACCGCCGGGGCTTTGTGGCCGCGCTCAACGACCCGCCGCGCCCGCAGGCCGACACGCTCGCGCGCGCGCCCGGCTTGCCGCCCAAAATCCAGGTCACCCGGCTCCTGGCCAACGACGCCGATCCGGAAACCGACCCGCTCCGGCTCCGGCGCTTCGCCGCCCTCAGCCAGCAGGGTGGCCGGGTCACTTATGACAACGGCTGGTTGTTGTACGAGCCGCCGGCCGGCGGGGCGGCGGTGGACGTCATCGAGTACACCGTCGAGGATGCGGCGGGTAACGCGGCCGGCGCCACGGTCTTTGTGCTCGAGGCGGCACCGGGCTTGGAACCCTCCCAAAACCTCATCGCGGTGACCTTGTTGCCCGGCGGCCAGCGGCGGCTGATCTTCGCGGGCATCGCCGGACGCGCGTATGCCATCGAGTGGAGCGAGACCCTGCCGGCGGTGCGCTGGGAGCGCCTGGTGGTTCTTCCCGCTGATGCCCGCGGGCTCCTCGAATGGGTGGACGCCACCGACCCGCCGCCCGCCACGCGGTTTTATCGCGCCGTAGCCCCGTGAAACGTTCGCCCGACTTTGCGGCCCGATTCTGCGCGACGGGGCTGGCGCTCCTGCCGGCGGCCGGGGTGTCCCGGGCGGTGGCGGAAGCGCCGCCCCCGCAGAGCTTCAGCTTCACCGTCAACCGCACCGTGCCCGACGGGGATGTGTCCGGCCTGGCGGACACGCAGACCCTGCCCGTCGGTCCGGCACCCATTCAATCTATCACGGTGACGCTGCAACTGTCGCCCTTGGGCGAGGGCGGGTTCTTCGGCGACCTGTACGCCACGTTGACGCGCCTGGCGGACGGCTACTCCGTGCTCCTCAATCGCAGCGGCCGCAGCCTCGAGCGGCCCTTCGGTTACAGTGACAGCGTGCCCGTGCAGATCACGCTCAGTGACGCCGCGCCGGCGGACATTCACCATTACCGGCTCACGCTCTCGGGCGACGAGGCAGCGCCGCTGAGCGCGCCCCTCACCGGCCTCTGGCAACCGGACGGCCGGGCTGTGGACCCACTGCTGGTGTTGGGCACGCATCCCCGCTCGGCGACACTGGTGAATTTCTCCGGCTCGGACCTCGAGGGGCTGTGGACGCTTTTCGTGGCCGACGTCAGCGGCGGGGGCGAATTCCGGCTGGACGCCTGGGGCATGGAAGTGACTTTCATCCCCGAGCCCGGCCGCGGAGTGCTCCTGTGGCTGGGATTGGGCGCGCTCGCGTGGCAACGAGCGCGCCGCCGCGCGAGCGCCGCCGCGCCCGGCACTTGAGCCGCGGCGTGGCCGTGTTTAACGGGCGCCCGGCGCAGTGTCCACGCCGGCGCGAGCCGGTGCGGCCGGCACCACCTCGAAAGGGATGGCCGGCAGGACCATGCCCGGCGCGCGGCGCGCGGGGGCGGCCGCCGGGCGATTGGTGGTCCCCGCCGCGCGCCCAGCCTGCGCGGTCAGCAAGAGGTTGCCCTTGAGGCCGGGCTTGAGCCGCTCGGCGTCGGCGCGGAATTCGACCTCCATCCCGCTGCGTCCGGGCCGGGTGCCGACCAATTCCAGGCCCGCGGGTGGGTCGTCCAGGGCGAGTTGGAATTGCGCCGCCCAGCGGGGGAAAGGCGCCCCCAAAGTGACCTTGGCCGTGCCACCGGCCGGAATGCGGACCGGCACCTCGCTCAGCAGGCGGAGGCGCGGCGCGGGGCGTCCCTGGTCCAGCACCGTGAGGAGCAGTTCCTGCGCGGGCACCCAGTGCTGGTAGAAGAAAGCCTGGGTGCGCTCATCCGCCGGCACGACCGCCCGGACCACGTCCCGGCCGGCCAACCGGGCGCGGCCTTCCAGCCGCAAGGCCACCGGCTCCGGCGAAGCTTCCGGCGGCACCGTCAAGGTGACCCGCACTTTTTCCTGCCCGGCCGGCGCCCAGCCGCCGCTGAGGCGAAAGCCCGGGGGCGGCTCAACCAGGTCCAGTTGGATGTCCCCGTCGTAGCCATCCCGGCGCAGGGCCCACACGGTGAGCGGCACGGTGGCGCCCGCGCGGGCGTTGAGGGTGGAAGGCGCCACGCGCAGCTCGAAGTCCGGCCGGGGCGGCCCGACCCGCAGTCGGTAGGTGAATTCCGCGCCGCCCTTGCCCTGGGTGTCCTCGAGTCGCAGCAGGTAACGCCCCGCGGCCGGAATCGTGACCCGTAGGTAGGGGTCGGCGTGGTGAGTGTCCAGGCCGGCGCCGGGGTCGGCGTGGTCGTCGTTGGCGGCCAGCACGCGCCCGTCCGGGTCGCTCAACGTGAGGCGCGCGTCCAGCGGCGAACCCAGGCGACGCGCGAACACTTCGGCCACGAGCACCTCACCCGCCCGGGCCGTCAAGGCGAAGAAGTCCGCGTCAGCCGGACGGTTCACCCGGCCGTTGACGATGACCGGTCCGGCGAGGACCTGGGGCGCGGCGGGGCTGTCGTTGGGTTCGGCGTCGGCAGTTTCGGGCAGGGCGTCGGCGGCGAACCGGACCTCGTTGAGCCAGCGGTTTCCGCCGGGCGGTTCCAGCCGGTGAATCCCGGGACGGGGAAAACACACGGTCAGGTTGGTTGCGCCGAGATTCCAACCGCTCAGGTGGACGGTGCATGGCTGGTCCGCGGGGCCGCCCGGCGGCCAGACACCGGTCACGAACGGCAGTTCCCCCAGCGCGAGGCGATAGACGAAGTCCTCACGGCCCCGAAACAGCGCGTCCCGGATTTCCACCGTGTACGCACCGTCGGCGGGCGCCTCGAAAAGAATCACCGGGTCCGGCTGGAGGCGGTAGTCGTCGCAGTAGGCGACCTCGGCGCCGCCGGCGTCGCGCACCGTCAGCACCGCTTGGAACCAACCCGGCACGGCGTCGGCCAAAAACGGGATCAGCGCGCGCGCTTGCGCGGCGAGCACCAGACGCTGGCCGCGCCGGGCGGTGAAACGATAGCGGTCCGTTTCACCTGGCAGGATTCGGCCGTTGACCACGGCGGGCAGTTCGAGCAGCGACGGGTCCGGGGCGGCGTCCGGGCGCGACGCGGATTCGAGGTGCTCGGGCAGGGTGCCGACGTGGAAGGGCAAGGGAGCGGTCAGGCCGGCGGCGGTGCGCAGGCGCAGCTCGCGCGGGCCGGGGGCGGCATCCGGGGCGAGGGTGATCCGGGCGAAC
>CAYXPA010000080.1:0-18599 GCA_964466945.1 uncultured Verrucomicrobiota bacterium
ATCGAGGAAGGCGTTCAACATCGAGGAAGGCGTTCAACATCAGGGAGGCATCCGGCCATCTGAGCCCTTCGATACTAAACCACAAACCGCCCAGCCCAACCGCTGCACACTCGGAACCGCGAGCACCACAATTCGCAATCCAACCCCTTCTTCAGTCGCGGGCGCAACCTCGACTCCCTGCGCTCGCTGGCCACCTTCAATCCAGTCCGCTTGCTGCCCTCGCTGGCAACACGGAATGCCAGATCGCTGCGCTCACGAACTTGGAAGGCGCGCTCAAAGTTGGATCGCTGCGCTCACAAAGACGAAGCGCGGCGAGACGTTCTCCCCGTCGTAGGCGGGTCGCGTGCGCGTGCCCTCCGCCCCATGCCAGCCGGGCTGCGGGCCTAGTCTTCTTACCTTTCTACGCTTCCGACGGCAGAAGGCGCGTCGCCCTTCGCGGCTCACGCTCGCCCGCGCCCGGCTATGGCACCGGCCTGCAAAGACACATTTCACAGTCAGAAAGTCACGCTGAGCGGCCTTGGGGCGTCGGCGCGCACGCGAGGGCCCATCGTCCGCTCACCAGGTCACACTGCGCGCCCAACGCTTTCAGCAGTCGAAGGGTTCCAACAGAGCGCGCCGGAGGGCACAAAGTTTGTTCGCTCCGCTCAGGGTTTGTTTGGAAACCCACTGCTGCCGCAGTGGACAGTCCGGACGGCGGCAGACGGCGGTCCCCCGCCCGAGACGGACCACCCCCGCCGACGGCCGCCGGTGACGATGCCTGACTCCAGACCCGATGCCGTGCCTTTGCTGCGCTGCATCAGCTACGCTCCGCGGCGGCTGCATCGGTCTGGAGACAGGCCGGAAGGCGATCACCCAGAACGGCGGCAGATGCCGGAGCAAACCCAGTCGCGGCTCGGACCTCCGCGCTCCGGTTACGATGCTCGTGCCTGCGCGTCTGGGCCTCCGCACGGAGTCCGGACCGCGCCCGTGTTTCTCCGGCAACTGCCGCCGAGGTCACTGCCTGACTCCGAGCCTTTCAGTCCCCGCCACTTCTCTCCACTCCGCTCCAACGGCGACCCTCGCAGACTCGGCCCGCCGTCCCGCTCCGTTGCGTTCCGCTCTGGGAACTGAAAGCGTCGGAGACAGGCGCCGCCAGGTAGGGCTGGACTGCCAGGCCAGCCGCTTCGTGAATCTGATCGGCGCGCCCAGCGGTCACGCCCTACCTGGAAGCGCCCGCGCCGGAGAGAACTCGCGCCTTCCCGGTTGGCAGGGTGGACTGGCCAGCCGCTACGATTCTCGGTCCAAGTGTTCCCTGCGAGTCTGGGCGGCTGACCTTGCTTCCCGTTCAGCACATATCAAACATTGTGCGGTTGGTCGCAGACTCCCTACTCAATCGCTGTTAACCGACTCCGTCGGGCGATTGAGCTACGCACAATGTCGTGATATGTCCCGCCCGGCTGCACTCGCCTGACGGTGGCCTCGGCCTGCTTCATTGGTTGATCCGAAGAGGCGCAATCCGAGGCCACCGTCACGCGCGCGCAGGCATCCACCCTGCCAACCGGCGGCGCCCTTCAAAATCCGACGCGCGGGCGACGAACCATTTGAATGGAATCCTGGCCGGCGGCGGCAGTTCAAACGCTACGGTTCTCGTCCCTGCGAGCCTGGGCGTTTGGACTCACGCCGCCGGAGTCGAGGACTGACCGACGAGCTTCCGCCGCGGAACTCGCCGGACAGTCCAAGGCCGCAGAGTTCGAGTTCGCAGACTCACATCACACGACTGCCCGCGCCAAAAACACCACGCGCCGGCTTTCCTGTACACCCAGCCGCCGCTCAGTCAGGCTCCGCTGTGGCCGAATCTCGGTTCCGCGCCGGGCTGAGTCCATTCGGTCCCGGCGCGGCGGCCACTCGGCGCGGAAGTCCAGGCCGCGCCCCCGGCTTCTCCAGAATCGCGCCGGCCCCCGCTGCGTTCGCAGGCTCACTCGCTCGCCCCGCACGCGGGTCCCCTCGGTCGTGAGCAGATCGTCGCCCGTCAGACTCTTGAGGAAGTGGGCGGTGGACGTGTTCAGGAAGTTCGGCTCGACGTCCGCGCCGTAGAGCAGCGTCTTGTCCACGTAGAAGCTCGTCTCGAAGCGGCTGCCCAGGTGTTCGGTGCGGAGCTGGTGGACGTTGGCCTCCCCGATCACGCCGTTCAGCACGTTCACAATCGTGCCTTTGCCGCCCGCCGCCGTGCCGGACAAGATCAGCATCACCTGGGCGAGATTGCGCCATAGCAGAGCCAGCCCGCACCACTGCTGCAGCAACGCCACATCGTCTTCGTCCAGCGCCGCGCCCAGCAGCTCGCCCAGGAAATCCGCCCAGCGCGAACAGGATCGCATCGAGCACCGAGGACTTCCCCTGCGCATTGTCCCCGCCCAACACCACGCTGGCGCCATTGGGCACCAGGTGAAACGCCTTCAGGCGTTTCACGTTCTGCACCGTCAGTTCGATGACTTTCATGGCGCCTTAATACGGAACCTCATCCGCCGCCGCGTCCGCCGTCGCCTTCGCCTGCATGGCCACCCACCAGTCCAGCGCCCCCATCAAGCGGCGATCATCGGCCGTAGGCTTGGCGTTGGCTCTGCCGATCGGCAGCCAGTTCGCCACCAGTTTCTTCACCTGCTCTTCCGAGAGGTCGCGCAATTCGTGGCCGGCGCAACTGCCCACGTGGATCTTCACCAGCGCATGATCCACCGGCCCCGCCGCCCTCGCCGGCCCTTGCTCGGCACGCCGGTAATCCCGACCGCCGCCAGACCCGCTTCCGCTTTCCGCCCGCCCATGTCCGCTGTGATCCTCCCGATCCTTTGCTCGAATGAACTTCCCCGTCGCCAACAGCGGCGCGCCGCTCTTGTCCGGCGTGCAGGCCACGATGTTCGCGTAGGTCTTGCCCTCGTGTTCCTCGTGAATCACGTTCACCTGCGCCCCTCGCCCGATCAGGGATTCCGTGTCGAACGACGCCAGTTCTTCTTCCGTCAGATCCCGCCCGAACCACATCTTGAGGAACTTCCGGAAATTGGCCTTCTCGTGCAGCGAGGCCGTAAAGCCCTTCGACCACACGCAGAACCGGGAGCCGTCCTCGCGCGGCACATCCACCTCGAAGACCACGCGGAAAATCTCCCGCTCGCCGAACTCGCTCGTCTGCTTCTTCAGTGGCGTCACGTCCACACACACCGCCTTGCCGATAAATTCAGGGCAGGGTTCAAACTCCTGGCCTTTCTTGCTCAGTATCATGGGGGAACCTTTCGTTTGGAGATTGGGGCTTGAAGTCGCGCCGGGCTTAGGCCGCCGTGTCCGCCGGGATCAGCTCGCGTTGCATCTCGGAAGCCGACATGTCCTCGATGCCCACCAGTTCGCCGGTGTCATCGCGCCGCACCGTCTTCTTGTCCGCCGTCGGCGACCCCAGGCACTCCGTGCAACTCACCATCCGGAATTCGTAGCCTGTCGCAATCGCGTTGGCCGCCACCGACATCTCCGACTCCACCGCCGCGATCTTCGCCGAGAAGTCGGCCACGATCCGCTTCTTGTCGCCTTCCAGCGACACCAGCATTTGCCGGCACTCGGCCAGGTGCTTCCCGATGACGAGCAACTCGCCATCATGAAACACCACGCGCAGGTTGCGCTTGGACTTCTTGGTCTCCGGCGGCGCGGGGCGCCTCGCCGGCTTCTCGGCCGCCGCCTTCACGCGCGGCGCGTCGCCGTCAGGATGAGACTCCGTGAACAGACTCGGTTTGATTCTAGGCATAGACTGGGTTGGGTTTTGCTGTGGGTTTTGGTTTCAAGTTCCGGCGCTGGCCGAAAGGGGAAGCGGGCAGGCCCCGGAGGGAGCGCCGGTCTGGGCTGAGGCAGCGCCAGAGCGCCTGCCCGCAAAAGTTCGGGCCGGGGCAGACGCCGTCACACTCACGGTCGGAGCCCCCCGGCCCATGCACACTGCGGCTGTATCCTGCCGCGAGGAATGTCCGACCACGCCCCGCGCGTAGTCCAAAATCAAGAGCGCGTCCGCCGTCGCCAGGGTCACAGCAAGACTCGGAAACCGCCGTTGCGCCTCCGCGCACAGCTTCCGCTTCCAAGCCCGTTGATCGGCGCAGTCCTTCGCGCGCCCGATCCCCAGGTCCCGCTGCCAGAGCGCCGGCGGCACCAGCACCGGCACCACGCCACAAGCGTAGAGCACGCCCAGGAGGAATCCGAAGCCCCGCCCAAACTTGAACATCGAAGACCCGGTTTGCGGACGCCCTTTGATGTGGCCGCCCACCAATTCGAGCCACACCCCGAATCCCGCGCCGCCGCCAGCCCCCAGCCGGCAGGCCCCCATCACTTCCCGGCAGATGGTCCCAGGAGCGTCCGGCATCCGAATGGCCGTAATCCGGCTATCCAGGCTCAAGGCCAGACCGCCGCTTTGGCCGGGATCAATCGCGAGCAGGTTCATGGCGAGCGGGAGCAGGCACAGGACGCGACGCGGCGGCGCAGAGCGCCAGCAGCCCGACAAGCGCGACGAGGAACCAGGCAAGGAGAGTCACAAGCACGGCCTTCACCGCAGCGTCCCTCCAAGCAGGAGCAGCCGCAGCCGAGGCGGCACGGCCGGGACGTTCCACTCCAGGCCCCGCAGCAGCGGACTCACCACGAGCACACCGCACCCCAGCCCGCCGCTGAAGAAAACGAGAGCAAACAGGATCACGCCCGCCCGCCCTTCGTCAGCGCCGCCAGCACGGACCCGCGATGAAACCGCCACACGCGCCGATTCAGCCGGATGGACGGGATTCGACCGGCGCGCACTTTCACACGGAACTCCACCACGGACAGCCCCACCCAGCGCGCACACGCGGCCGTGTCAATAATCTCGTTGAGATCAATCGGCGCCACCCTCACTTCCCCACTTCCCCTGCGAACCGGGCCTTCACCAGCGGCAGCCCAAGCACCAGGGCTTGCCGTACGACATCGGCTTCGGAAAGCGCGGTGAGCTTTTTCAACTCCTTCAGTTCTTTGCGGGTGGCAGGGCGGAACCGGATAGACATGTTCTTCATTTGTCGGCCCAGCAATGCGACGTGGTACACTAGGTTACAATGAAAGAATAGACGAACTCGCAGACTGCGCGTTACATTGTCACGCACATGAAAGCAAACAAAGACAACTTGAGTATTCGCTTGGGGGACATCCGAAACGAGGCGGAAGCCGTCGCCGCTCTCGCCGGCCTTCCCCTGGCCCAAGTCGTACGAATGTGTGTGGAAGCCGCGCTGCCGATCCTCCGGAAGCATTTCCTGGCGCTCAGGGCGGACTTTGCCCAGCGGGCCAAAGACGAAGGACTGAAGCAAGGCCCGAGTGCGGCCCAGAGGGCGCCAATGCACAAAGCCAAAGATGGGGCCAGACAACACCGCAACAGTCCACCCTGAGAAGAAGTGCGCTCCGGGCATCCCCTGGCTGCAACTGGCGGCCGAGAGCCTGGCAACGCAGCCGACGTCGTGGGTCGCGACCGATGGCAGAACGCTTCGGCTTAACAAGCCGTGGCCGTATTCGGGCGGCTGCGCGCACGGGCAATACAGCATCCACGACGCGACCCGCTTTCTTCACCCGGAAGACCGGCCCCGGGCGCCGGACATCTTGTCCAGGCTGCTGAAGACTGGCCGGGCAGAGACCGTCACCCACAGTGTTCCCGACGGCGCCCACGGCGGAATCGAGATGACCTTAACTGTGAGCCGGGCCAAATGCCCGGCAGACTGCGGCGCTGATTGCCACGTCGCCCTAATCTACGCGAGGCCCGCCTGAGTCCTGCATGGGCAACGAAAAGGCAACGGCGGACAGAAGCATCACGGATTCGCCTAATTCTGGCGAAAAACTGGCTCGTTCGCAATGAGAAGGTCGCAGGTTCGATTCCTGTCGGCTCCACCAGTTCCCAGCGAAGGCACATCCTCCCGGACGCAAGACCGCTGCAGACGTCTTCTTGCCGCACGACTGCGCATGGGCTGGTGCGAGGAGCCAGCAGCCCTGCGTTCAGTCTTCAGCCTTCAGCGCAAGAACACCAGGATTGCCCCGCCCAGCGCGATGCGATACCAGCCGAAGATCACAAAGGTATGCGTCTGCACGTAGCGCAACAGCCACTTGACCACGATGAACGACACGATGGCCGACACCACGAATCCCAGCAGCACCATAGGCCAGTTCTCCGGCGGCGCGTCCGCGCCGGGGTGACGCACCGCTTTGAGGATTTCAAAACCTCCTGCCGCCAGCATCGTCGGGATGCCCAGCAAGAAAGCGAATTCCGTGGCCAGCGGCCGGTTCAGGCCCAGCAGCAAGGCCAGCACAATGCAGGCGCCGGAGCGGGATGTGCCCGGGAACGCCGCAGCCAAGAGTTGCGCCAGCCCCATCCCGCACGCCATCGCCCAGGTCACCTCGTCCCGCAGCGCCCGGCCCCGAAGCCGCGCCTCGGCCAGCAGAAACGCCACCCCGCCAAGCACCAGCGCCACCGCGATGGGTAGCAGCCGGTCTTCCAGCTTCAGTCCCGCCTTCTTCAAGGCGAAGCCGCCCGCGCCGGTGATGACAAAGGCGAGGAGAATCTTCAGCGCGTAATCCTGCGTCGTGCGCTCCCGCCATTGAAACAGGAACTGGTGAAACCGCCGGTGAAACAGCGGGATGACCGCCAGCACCGCGCCAGATTGGATGACAATGTTGAAGAGGTCGCTTTGCCGCGGAATCCAGTGCCAATGCTCGGCCACGAGCAGGTGGCCGGTGGACGAGATGGGGAGAAACTCGGTGATCCCCTCAATGATTCCCAGCAAGACGACCGCAATCCAATCAGGCACGCGGGCGGTTAGACGGGAAAAGGCCCCGGATGGCAAGCGCCAATATCCAGCGCGGGCTGAGCTCGAGGCCAGGCCAGCCGGATCGTCGTGCCCAGAACCGGCGAACACGGGGCCGGGCCTGTCGCCCGCTCAACGCGCCCCCGGCGTGGACAGCCGGTAGAACCGCAGCGCCGGTCCGGCGGAAGGGTCGGCGATGCGTTGCAACCGGTTGGTCGGTTGCGAAGGCACGTCAGCCAGGTGCGACCAGAATGGTTCCAGCAGCCCGTCTTTGAAGAGCACGGTGTAGGCGCGGTTCGACACGGCCAGGAACTCCACGGTGACTCCGCTCGCGCTGGCCCACAGCCGGTCAATCTTCAGGTAATTGCCGGGATCGTTTGGGTCGGTGCCGGCCACGAACTCCTCCCAGTTGCTCTGGCCGTCGGCGTCGGTGTCAAGGTGGGCGTCGGCCACATTCGGGTTGGTGCCGTGCAGGAGTTCCCACCAATCGGGCAGGCCGTCACCGTCGGTGTCCGGGTTGGTCACGGTGAGCGTGGCCACCTGGCTGGTGACGGACCCCGCCCCATTGGTGATGACCACGGTGTAGTTGCCGGCGGCGGCGAGGGAGACGCCGTTGAGCGTGAGCGTGGGGGCCTGGGCGCCGTGGATGGGCGCGCCGTTGAAGCGCCATTGGTAAGCCAGCGGCGGTGTGCCCTCGACGCCCACGTTGAACACGGCGGTCTGCCCGGCCAGCACCGTCTGCGAGACGGGCGCCACGACGATGTAGGGCGCCACGACGCTGATGGCGCCGGTCAACTCGAAGTCGAAGCTCAGGTCGCTGCTGCCGCCATTGTTCTGGTGGACCTCAGCGGCCAGCACGTTCAAGCCGGGCAGCAGGTGGCCGGGATTGAGCGCAGCGGGGTAGAAAGTGCTTTCGTCCGCGCCGCCAATGGCGCTGCTGGCCGGGGTGAGGTAGCTGACAGGGCCGGCGGGCATGTTGTCGCGGTGGACTTCCGCGCCGTTCAGATAAATGACGGCCCCGTCGTCGCGGAGCAGGCGCAGGTTCAAGGCGGTGAAGTGGGCCGTGTCCGGCACGGTGAACGCGCGGCGGAAGTAGGTGGTGATGTACTTGGCCGAGCTGTTCGGACCGAAGCTCACCACCGTGCGCTCGTCGTTATCGCCGTAGCCCAGTTGCGCGGGTCCGCTGGTCCAGGTGGAATCGTTGAAGTCCAGAGCAGTCCAAGCGTCGCCCAGATCCTCGCCGGTGTCGCGGTAACGCCAGACGCTGCCGGTGGCGATGAGGGTGACGTTGCTGGTGAAGCCGGCCACGACCGTGATGGCCACCGGCGCGCTGGTGCGGGTGAGGGCGCTGTCGTCCGTGGCCAGCGCGCGCAGGATGTGGGCGCCGGCGGGCAGGTTGGGCCAGGCGAAGGTGTAGGGCGACGAGGCGTCCTCGCCCAGTTTCGACGCGCCGTTGAAGAACTCGACTTTGAGAATCGTGCCGTCCGGATCGAAGGCTGCGGCGCCGAGGTTGAGAGTGGCCCCGCTGACGAACACGCCGCCGGTAGGGCTGGTCAAGCTGACAACCGGCGGCAGATTGGAAGTGAGCGGCGGATACAGTTGGGTGCTGGGGATGATTTCCCGCGGCACGCTGGGGGCGGACCAGAGAAGCTGCGCCACAGCCCCGCCGCCGTTTTCGTACATCTCCAGGCGCAGGTCGTAGAGCACGCCAGCTTGCAGGGCGATAAACCCGGTGTCCTCGGTCGCGCCGTGGTCGGTCCAGTTGTTGATGAGGAGTTGGTTGTTCACCCACAAGCGCACGCCGTCGTCGCTGAGAGTGTGGAAGACGTAGGTCTCGCTGAAGCGCGGTTGCACCGAACCGGTCCAGCGCACGCTGAAGGTGTCCGCGCCCATGGCCGGGTCGGGGGCGCCGCTGCCCCAGTCGAAGTTCACCGTCGGGTCCACGCGCCGGATGCGCGGCCCGGTGAAATCCAGGTTGTCGAAGTAATCGCCGCGCAAGCCGACGCCCTGGCCGAGCGGTGGCGGTTGCACGGTGAGTTCCACCGGGGCGCTGACGGTCACGGCCAGGCGGTTGTCGCGCGCCTTGGCCACCAAGCGATGCGGGCCCACGGGCGCGTTGGTCCAGGTGAATTGATAGGGCGGGTTGGCGAGCAACGCCAGGGACACGTCGCCGCTGAAGAACTCGACCTGGGCTACGGCGCCGTCAAGATCGGAGGCCAGGGCGGAAAGGTGGACCGTGGCCGGGGCGGTGAACACGGCGCCGTTGGTGGGCGTCAGGAGCGCGACCGCGGGCGGGAGGTTGAACGAGTTGGTCGCGCCCGGGGTGATGCCGCTGGCAAACCAGTTGGTCGGCTCGTTGCCGTAAAGCCACGGCGCGCGGCGTTGCAGCGAGGGACCCTCGCCGTCGGCGCTGACCGGCCAGGGCGCGCGGTCGTTGTAGCGGACCATGTCCACAACGAGGTAGGTGACCTCGTTAGACTCGTTCACGTCCGGGCGTTCAAGCCGCAGACGTTCGCCGCTATTCTGCAGAACGCCCGCGAGGGGACCGAGGATTTGCGTTGCCAGCGGCACGTTGTACTTCGCACGGAAAGCCACGGGGTCGGTGTCCACCAACAACAGGTAGCCGTCAGCAGGCAGGCTGACGTGGTTCGAGAAGGTGTAGGCCAGGCCGTTGAGCCGCCACGAGCGGGTCGGGTCGTACGCCACCGCCAGCGCCACGGGTTCCGCCCCGGCGTTGTAGAACTCGATGAACTCGTCGTGGCCGGCGGGCGGGTGATACATGATTTCGTTGATGACCACCGGGCCGACGCGTGGGCCGCTGTTCGGGTTGCCGAGCGTGGGCGCGAGTTGCGCCGGCCAGTCCTCCGCGCCGGTGCTGAGAAGGTGCCGGCCAAACGTAACACCCGCCGCCGCGGCCCCGAATTCGATGCTGTGACTGTAGCCGGTGAGGTTGGTGGAGGCGTCGCCGCTGAAGAGGTGCAACGCCTCGCCCTGCGAACTCAAGGCGAAGCTGGGGGCCACACCGGGCGTGGGATTGAAGTCCGCTTCGGTGAAGACCACGTAGCCTCCGGGCGCCAGCACGGTGGGCGCGGACACGCGGAACTTCTTCGGCACGGCCGCGTTGTCGCTCAGGAACCAGCCGCTGATGTCGGCGGGCTGTGGGGTGGGATTGTGCAACTCGATGGCGTCCACCGCCGGCGGGACGGTCCGCGTGAGCACTTCGTTGATGACCACCGGCGGCACGGTGGACGGCGGGTCGTCCGCGCCCGGCGAGCCGCCCGGATTGGTGCTGGCCCGCCAACTGGCCGGCGCGTCCGGATCGCCCGCCAAGCCGGCACGCACGAGCGAGAAGCCCAGGCCGTCCGGGGTGATGGGCCAGGGCGGGTTGTTGTCGTAGGTGACGGAGAGAACGTTTACGCCGAGGAGATGGCTGAGCGCGAGCTTCTCGCCGCCGTTGTCGAGGCGGTTCGAGTAAATCCCACTGACCGGCACGCCGGGATGCTTCGCGGTGAAGGCCGCCGGGTTGCGGGCCAGCACGAAGAACGCGCCCGGGGCCAGGCGGGTGCCGTTGGTAAAGGCGAAGTCAATGCCGGCGCTGAAGGACACGCCGCTCAGATCGAGGGCATTTGTTCCCGTGTTTTTCAGTTCGAGGAACTCCAGGTCCTCCCCGCTCCAGGGCGCGAAAGCCGGCGGGTTATACATGATCTCCGTGAGCGCCAAGCCGGAGAAGTCCTGCACCACGTAATAGGTGGCCACGACCAGCGCGCTCCAGTTGGTGCCGTCGCGCACGCGGACGCGCAGGGCGGTGGCGTTGGTCAGCGTGAGGGGCGACGAGTAAAGCTGCGCGCCCGGCGCCACGCCGCCGCCCCAAAGGCGCGGGTCGCCGCCACTGGTGGTGAAGTAGAGGGCGCCGGCGGGATTCGGGTTCGAGAGCACGAGCGAGTAACCGGGTGGGACCAGGCCGCCGAAGGGCGCGAGCACGGGAGCTTGAAGCTGCGGATACAGCCCGGCGTTGCGGAGCTGGTTGAGAAGCGTGGCCGTGCGTGTGGGGAACCAGCTCGAACGCACCCGCGCCTGCTCGTTCAACCAGGTGTTGCGCGTGTGACCGTAGCCCCACCGGGCCGTCTCCGGCACGATGGCCCGGTTGATCTCGTCGGCCCGACGCATCCAGCGCGCCTCGGCAGATGCGGGGGTGAGGGCGCCGCCGTGGAAGAGATGCCGCTGCGCGTGGTCGCCAAAGAGCCGGCGAAACTCCGCGTGCCAACGCAAGGCCGCGTAAAGCCGGCCAGGCGAGCCGTCGCTGACGCCGGTGCGATCGGTGGTCGGGTCCGAGCCAATGTAGAAGGTCCACTCGGCGTCCCAGGAGAAGAAGTGGAACCCAGCCCCCGGCACGCGACGGCGGGCGGCGTTCCAATTGTGGTGCGGCCAGTCGGTGTTGGCGGCGTAGAAGTTCATCAACAGGTAGTCAATGAAGTTCGGGATGTTGAGATACTGGCTGAGGTTGGTGTAGGCGAGGTCCGAGTGGATGCCGGCGTCGGCGAGGGCGAACATCGCGTTCCACGCGGTGGCGTTGCCGTCAATATTCTCGTCCGAGTTGAAGGCGTCATACTCCTCCTTTTCGCCGCCGAGGAAATGGGCGGCGAAGGAAGCGTCGCCCTTTTCGCCCAGGTTGTAGAGGCCCCAATAAAGGCCGTTGAGGTAGAGATGCACGTAGGTGCCGTGCGGGCCGTAGCCGCCCATGTCGTTCTGGGCGTCGCGGCACCACTGGTCGCGTTGCAGTTGAGCGGGCGCGCCCACCCAACCCCAGTGATCGTTGAAACTGCCCTTGAGCACCAGCGTGTCGAACTCCTTTACCGGCGAGTCCGGGTAAAGGTCGTATTTGAGTTTGCCCGGTCCATAGATGGACTTGAAGAGCAGGCGCAGGCCGTTCTTGCGCATGGCGGTGCGGCTTACGCCACCCTGAAAACGAATGCCGCAGTTGACGTGAAAGCCCCTCTCGCCGTCCGGCCGGATGTACTCCAGCGAGCAAGGCCGTTCCCAGGCCACGCCATAGCCGTCCGGGTTCGAGTAAATGCCGGCCGGGCCAAAGAGGTCTTCGACCCGCATGGTCACGCTCAACGTCGGCACAGCCAGCAGATCGGCGCGGATGGTGGGCGCCCATTGCGGATCGTTCACGATCGCCTGGCTCATGGCGTATTCGGCGGCCACACCGCCCCAGTTCGTCGGGAAGCCCGCGCCCGTCTGACGAATGACGTGGTCCAGGAAGATGTAGGTGTGCGTCTCCGGCGCCGTGGGCTGGAAGCCGGCGCGAAAGCCCACCGCCCGCAAGGTGGTGGTGTTGGTGAGCACGATGCCGCCGGTGTAAAGCGTGCCGTTGGTGGGGCCGGGCGGCGAACCGTCGAGCGTGTAGCGGATGCTCGCGCCGGGCGTGGCGCTGCTGATGTTGACGACCACGAAGTTCGTGAACCAGCCGCGGCCGGGGGTGAAGTTCAGGTTCGCCACGGCCGCAAAGGTATCCGCGCTGTTGGCGGCGCCCGGCGTGGGCGTGGCGAAGTAGTGGTTGGTCGTGCCCACCACCTTGTATTCCCCCAGTTCGGCCCATTGCAGGAACTCGCTGCTGGCCGTCGAGACGTTCAAGCCGTGCAGGGCCAGCACGTTTGTCCCGGTCGCCAGCAGGCCCAGGTAGGGCGTGAAGTCAACGTCCTCGAACACCAGCGCCAGGTGGTTCGAGCGGTTGACCGTGGCGGCGGAATTCCAGACCGGCGTGGCAGGCGCGTTGCGGCGCGCGACCTCGACACCGTTCAAGTAGGCCACGAAGCCGTCATCGTACTTCATCCGCAGCTTGAGCGAGGTGAAGACCGCCGGATCGGCCACCGCGAACGGCAGCCGCACGTAGGCCGTGCGATAGCGGTTGAGCATCCGCGCCTGCACATCCGTGGCGATGAGCGGGCGGAAGTCCACGCCGCCTCCTGCGCCCGGCAGCGACTTCACCGCCAGCCCGCCGTTGGCCGTGTGGCCCACCAAGCGGAAGGCGCTGTTGAAACTGGTGAACGTGCCCGCCGCGGCGAAGAACTCCAACTCCGACCCGCCACCGCACTCGTAGAAGACCAGCCGCACCGGATAGTCCCCCGCCGGCAGATTGAACGTGGCCAAGGTGTCTCCCGGCCCGCGCGGCGACGGATAGGAAAACGTGTTTGCGCCCAGCGTCACACTGAAGCCGTCGTCGCTGTTCACTCCGAAGGTCCAGAAGCCGGAGGTGGGAATGGTGATGATGCCGGTGGCCTCGAGCGCGAAGTTGTTCTCGTCCACGTTGATCGTCATGCCGGGGAAGGTCGCGTCGCCGCCGAAGTTCGCGCCGCTGCCGGTGTTCAGGTAATTGATCACCGCGGGGTTGGCCGTGAAGACCGCCGCTTGAAGCGCGGGCGAGGCCAGCACGCTTTCGGCCGTGGAAAGGTCGCACACGCCGACGTTGGCCCGCACGTTCCGCACGGCGAAGCCTGGCACGTAGGCTTGGTAGCCCACGCCGTTGGTCCCGGCCAGCCAGGCCGCGTCGTGGTAGGGCAGAGTGACCCAGGCAGCGCCGAGGTCGTTGCTGGGGACGAAGACCCGCGCGGGCGAACCGTTCGAGACGAGGAGAGTCGTCACCACGTTCTGCGCCAGGCCGTAGGAGATGTTCGGATACTGCTCGGGGAAGAATGGCCAGAACTCGCTGGCCACGGTCACGCCGTCCGGCTGCACCAGCGCGAGGTATTCACCATCGGCGTTCAGGCTGAAGTTGGCGTGCAAGGGCGCTCCGGCCACGGCGCGGTTCTTGCCGGAAGCGAACACGAGGAGGAATCCGCCCGGCGGCACGTTCGTGGCGGGCAAACGCCAGCGGGTCAGGTTGCCCGGGGCGTCGGTGAGATACCAGCCATCGAGATTCACAGGGGCCGTGCCGCCGTTGAACAACTCGATCCAGTCCGAATGGTCGCCGTCCTCGTCCGTCAGGCCGGACGAATTGCTGGCGAGGAATTCCGCGATGATCACCGGCCCGGCGGCCGGCAGCAGGGCCGGCGCTGCGGCCAGCGCGACCGCCACGCCCATGCAGAACCAAGCCCTTGCGGGTGAACGACGGTGCTTTACGAAAACCAGTGCCATGCGGAGTCAAGAACAGTGTAGTGCGAATCCTGGTTTTCTCCACTGGAATTCTCAGGACGGACGAACCTGGGCGCATCCTGGGGTGGTCGGTGGACCGGCGGCCGGGCCTTGGGCGGCGCGGCGGGCGCTGGCCGCCCGGTAACGGAGGAAGGCGTACCCCTCGATCATCGCCCCCATCCCGCCGCCAACAGGAGAGAACAGAGGAAACGGAGGGATGGGGATGGCTGCGGGCAGGTTTTCGGCAGGCCAGGGGCCGCGGTCGAACGGACGGCTTCTCGCCCGCGTCCAGCGCCAACCTCCCGGCGCCAGACCGCTGTGCTTTCTCGGTTGCCTCCTGTTCCTTCTGCATCGCTGCGGCTAACCTGCCCTTCTCACCCACCTGGAGCGCCGGGGACCGCACGCCGCTGGCGTGTCGTGCTCGGCGGCTCGCCGAGCACTTCAACCGCTTGCTTTTCCGGTCACCGTCCGGTGACTTCGGAGTTTGGGCCAGGAGGTCGTCGTCGAGCCGGCGACGACGACACGCGAGCCGCCTGCCTGCCGGCAGGCAGGCGTGTCGTCCCCATTCAGTTGCATAGGCACGGCTCAGGCGAACGGCTCGCCTGGAATACTGCGCCGGATTCGCAGTCCGCGCGCGGCGGCGGGGCGGATGAAGCACTGGCGGCGGGCGTCGTGGTGGGGCTTATTGGTGGAGCGATCGCCCGCTATGACCGCTGGAGCCATGGCAACTGCCAGGCGGCCTGGGTCGTGCCCGTCAATCAGCAGGTCGGCCTGACCAAGGCCATCAGCCACGCCGGCGATTACCTGTTTGTGAGCTTTCACCATCGCGGCGGCAACGTCGCCTGCCACGTGCATGGCATCAGCGACGGCAAACTCATCGGCGCGCTGGTGCCCGAGGGCCTTGGAGGAGTCAACAAGGTGGGCGACTCGGACGTCCCTTACGCCATCCGCGCTTCCCGCCGCGCCAACAGCGAATCCCTCGTGCTCCTGGAGGAGAACCGGAACGCCAGGAACATCCTGTTCCGCTGGCGACCGGCGCCCGCCCCTGCGGCTGACGGCATCAAGTAAGTCGGGATTTAGCACAGTGTCGGCCAGCAAGCTGGCCAGCGTGATTGCGGTCGCCAGCCCCCGAAGTCCGGGGAAAAGTCGGGGCTGGCGGTCATGTCTTTCATCGCCTGGACGGGGTGGGTTCTTTTTCGAGGACGAGCACCCAGTCGTTGCCGGGCGCCTCCTCGACGGGCGGGTCAAAGGTGTGGCGCGTTTTCTTTTCAACAACGGCGATCGGGGTCGTGGCGCCGGTGCGCGGGTCGAACCACGAGGCGCTGGCTTTGGCGAAACCAAGCTTGTCCAGCGCCACCTCGAGCTTGCGTCCCGTCGGCGTATAGAGAAGGGCGTAGCCTTCCCCGCGCAGGGCCAGACACATTTCCCACGGCTTGGTTTGCTCGAAGGCGAGCAACGACAGGTCGGGCCGCTGGGTGAGAAAGGCGCGGGACTCGATGAGCTTTCTCAAGTGGCCCATCTGCGCGGCGCTGGGCGCGTCGAGGGCGTCATACCAATACTCCTTTGGCCCGGCCAGGCCGGGATACTTCGGCGAGTGCATCTGCCAGATGCTGTGGTGGCCGTAGGTGTGCCCGGCGGCTCCGGCGAAGACGGCCCAGTAGGCGGCGCGGCGCGCGTCGTCATCGGTGGCGACGGTAAGCGGGCGGCCGTGGCGGAAGCCGGGGTAACTGGTCTCCAAATCAATGACGGGCAGGGTCGGTTTCATGGTGTAGGCGTGCTCGACCATCATCCAGTTCATCGCCCAGCGGCCGTGACCGGACTGGAGCGCGTGGAAGTCCATCCACGGCTCGTTGTTCAGGAACCACGCGGTGCTGCCGGGGCCGCTGGTGTGGTAGGACATGAGCACTTGCGAGTAGTCCTCCCGGCCAGTGCGCCCGAGGGCGATGCCGCGCGCCATGGCCCGCCAGATGGCGCGGGACTCGTCGGTGGGCGCGGCTTTGTCGCCGCCGAGAATCCAGACGATGTTGTCCTGCGCGCGGAAACGTTCGCCGAGGAAGCGCCCGTAGGCCTCGGCATTTGCGACGGTGAAGAAGCCGTTCACCAGCCCATTCTGCCAGTCGGACGTGACCCACTTGCCCCACGTGGGCAGCAGCGCGATGTGCAGGCCGTGCTCCTTGGCGAGACGGAGCACGCGCTCGACGTCGTCCCAGTAATCGTTGTCCGGGCCGTCCTTCACGATGGGCCGGTCGGGGCGTTTCGGCTCGATGGGCATGTGGCCCTGCGCGTTGGGCAAATCGCTGCGCACCTCGGCCAGGGCCACGGTCTGGATGACGGTGAAGCCCTTGTCGCGCCGGTCGGCGAAGTAGCGGCGCGTTTCCTCCGCGTTCAAATCGTGGATGAGCTGCCAGGCGGTGTCGGCCAGCCAAAAGAACGGCTTGCCCTCGGCGGTGACGAGGAAGCGGCGGTTGTCGCTCACGCGCAGGCCGGGCGGCGCGGCGGGCGGTTCGACGGCAGCGGCATGGATCGCCACAGCAGTGAGTGCATAGACCAGAAAAGCGAAAGTGAATCTCATGGCGGTGAAGGTAACGATCCTCATGGCTGTGACGGCAGACACCAGGCCATGCGCCTGGCGAAGTCGGCCTGAAAGACGGGTCGCCACCGGCTAACGGTGGTGCGGGGATCGAAGGTGTCGGTGCGGGGGAGGTCACGCCACCAGCCGTCGGCTTCGCGCTGGAACTGGCCGCCCCAGCCGGGTTTCGACGGATCGGAGGGGTCATTGCCGCCGAGCGGCAAGAAGAAGAACCACGAGGGGGTATCGCCCTCCTTCAGGCAGCCGTGCGGGTTGGGCGCGGTCCAGGTCTTGGTGGGATACAGCGCGCCCAGGGGGCCGGTGCGGCGGACGTGCTTTTCGATCCATTCGCCGCTGGTGAGCGACTCGTCGCCAGTCAGATACATGCCGCGATAGGTTCCTTCGCGCTTGTCGCGGCCCGCCGGCGCTTGGGCGAGGAGGTAAAACATCCCGGGAAACTCCCTGCGCATCCAGTCGGCGATGCCGTCCTGGTCGTTGATGTCATAGACGCGGAACTTGCGGACGAACTGCGCGAGTCCGGCCGCCCCGCGCTCACGCCTCACGCGCCAGAGCGCCTGCGCGAGATCGGTCTGGCCGCCCCAGATGGCGGTGTTCAGAGGTCGCGCCGGCGTGCCCGCGTCCATGCGGGCGAGGAGGAAGCGCGATCCCTCCGTATCGTGGCCTTCGCCGATGGCCCCGCGTCCTTTCCGGGGGTTGCCGGAAACAATGCGGGCGCGGAGCGTTTCGGCGGACGGCCAGCCGGCCGCATGTCTTTGCAGGTTCGGCAGGACCAAGCCGTAGGCGTCCACGATCTCGCGGATGAGTTCCGGTTGGGTGACGGGATTGTCGGCCTTGAAGTGATGGCTGGTCTGGGCGGTGGCGACCAGCGCTTCGATCTCGAACTCATTGGCATAGGCCATGAGCCGGATCAGGGACTGCTGATCATCCGGATCGCCGCCAATGTCCGTAAGCACAGCGAGGCGCGGACGCTCGGCCAGGGCGGACATGCAACACGGCACAAGGACGCAGGCCAGAAACATGCCCCAGGAAAGGCGGCTCAGCCACAGTCCAGGGAATGGGGATTTCGTGCGTTGGCTCATCATGGATTGTGCTCTCCGGGCTCACATGCAAAGGCTCCGTGCCATCAGTTCCGGGAACCCGGTGACCGGAGCGGCGGCGCGGGGTCGTTGAGTTTCAGGAGCACCTGGTCCGCGGCAAAGTTCGCGCTGCGGTGGGCAAGCTCGAGGGTGTAACGGCCCGGCGCGGGCACTTTGAAATACACCGGCTTGTTGCGGATGGCGTCGGGCGTGTGGCCGCCGGGGCCTTTGGGCAGGAAGGTCCATTGCCAGTCACCGTGGACTCGCATCCCTTCGGGGCGGGTCTGGTGGTCGCTGCCGTAGAGCCGCTCGCCGTTCAGGGTCAAGGCGGCGTCGTTCTCCGCGCCACCGCCCGCGGGCCCCTGTTTGGCGAGGAGGAACACGTAGTAGTTGCCGGGCTGAGTGAATTCGATGACATAGCGCATGCTCCCCTGGCCCCGGTCTTGAACAGCGAGTCCGTTGGGCGCGGGGATCAAGCGCCAGTCGCCTTCGCCGTCCTCGGCTTCAAGAATGACACGACCGTCGCGCTCGCGGATGACCTGGCCGCTCGGACGTGTCAGTTGCAGGATCCAGTCGTCACCTCCAGCCGGTGGGCTGAGGTTATTCGCGTCGGAGATGAGGCCGCCATCGTGCTGGGTGTAGGGTCGGCGGGGGTCGTGCCAGGTGACGCGATAGGGGCCGCCTTCGATCGCGACAGTGACGGGTTCACTCTTTTCGAGATAGACGAGGTATTCGCGACCCGGCAGAGCCAGGCAGTGGGCGTGGTCTCCCTGGATGAGGTCCGGGCGCGGCTTCAGGTGGCCAAAAGGCAGCGCGGCGCAGAGGTCCCAGGCGCGCTGGACGGCGTCGTGACGGTTCGTGCGGGCGTCCTTCGGATCGAGTGAGCCGGTGAAGCCGGTGGAAGAATCCCCGTCGTTGTCGGCGAAGACCAGCGCGGCAGCGGAGAAGTGGATGACGAACGTGTTCTTGCGGAGGTCGTCATCCGAGTAATCCCGC
>CAYXPA010000081.1:0-18508 GCA_964466945.1 uncultured Verrucomicrobiota bacterium
CGGTGCACCAGCGTCTTGTCCCGCAGAAACACGCCCGCGACCACCAAGCCCAACAGATAGGCCGGCAACACCGCCTCGCTTTTCGCGGTCGAGGCCAGCCCGCCCAGCAGGAACAACACGAAGAAAATGAACTTCACCTCCGGCTCGCTCACGCGCGTCGCCCCCAGCCGGGTGATCAGGTACCGGGTCCACCGGGGCATGAACCACAGCACCACCGCCACCACGGCGACGAACACCACCAGCCAGAGGTTGAAATCCGCAAACAACACGCCCAGCGCCAGCACGGTCCCGAAGTCGGTGATGAAACAGGCCGCGAGGAGCATCTTGCCCAGGGCGGTGCCGCCCAGACCGCCCTCGAGCATCACCGCATAGACCACCGCGACCGAGGTGGTGGAGAGCGCGATGCCGGCGATCCAGGCCTGCGGCCGCGGCCAGTCGAGGACGTATTGCGCGAAGCACCACACGCCCAGGAATGGCAGCAGGAACGACAGGATGCCAATCCCGAGGCTGACGCGCAGGTTCGCCCGGAGCGACGCCGGGTCAATCTCCGCCCCGGCCAGAAACGTCAGCACCCCGCTGCCCAGCATGGCCAGGAAGTTGGTCCACTCGGTGGTATGCAACAACGGCGCCTGGCCGGTGGCGTGGAGGTTGCCGACGAAGACCCCCACGAAGATTTCAACCAACGCGACCGAGATGCCCAGGCGGATCGAAAGCAGGCTGGCCAGAAACGCCAGCCCCATCCAGAACGCCGCCGTGAACCAGATGTTCTCGTGCATCAATCCTCCCGCCGCAGGCGGATTTCGGCAGGAGTCATCAGCACTGAAGCCGGTTCAGGCGGTTTGCCCCGTCGCGGGGCGGGCAGACTCCATTGCCCGGACGCCACTGTAGCAGGGGGGGTGGGCGTCCTTCAAGCGCGCAAGACTCCGCCGCGGGCAGCCCCGCGGGCAGGCTACGCCGGACACCGAACGGCCGGCGCCGCGTCACGCCGCGGCGGTTTCTCCCGGCGGCGGCTCGCCGCGGTAATGGATCACCTGCACCTTTTCCAACGTCACCAAGCCGGACGGGAGCATTTGATCCAGCACGGGCAGGAAGGCCCGGATTTTTTCCTCGGTGTCCACGATCTCGATGACCAGCGGCAGGTCCATCGAGAGCCGGAGGATTTTCGCGGTGTGCAGCCGGCTGGACTTGCCGAAACCCATCGGCCCGCGCAGCACCGTGGCGCCGGCCAGGTGCAGCTCGCGCGCCTTGAGCACGATGGCCTCGTAGAGCGGCTGGTGATGCCAACGGTCGCTTTCGCCCAGAAAAATACACAGCAAAACAGCCTCGCGGGGCAGGTGCATGGTCAGGGTCCTTTTCAGGTCTGGTTCAACGCCCGGGCCGCCAAGTGGCCCAGCCAAACGGCCAGCAGGCACAACACGGGCGACAACACCACGTTCGCCCCGGCGTGGAGCCACTCGCCTTCCCGGGCCAGGTTCAATGTTTGCAGGCTGAACGAGGAAAACGTGGTGTAGCCGCCGCACAGCCCGAGCATGAAGAATTGCCGGAACGACGCCGGCGCCAGCCAGCGCCCGTCCGGCTCGGTGAGCGTGGCAAACAGGCCGATGACGAACGACCCGGACACGTTCACCACCAGCGTGCCCCACGGAAAGGTCTGCCCCACCCGCTCGGCCACGAAGCCGGACACACCCCAGCGGGCCAGGCTGCCCAGCCCGCCGCCGAGGAAAATCCACAGCACATTCCACATCTCGCGCTTACCCCGGGTTGCCCCGGACAATATTCCGCGCCGCCCGCGCGGCCGGTCCGCGCATCCCAACAAGTTCCCGCGTTGTCGGCAAGCCGCGTCCCCCGGCGGCCCGGGCGCTCAGGGCGGCACCAGGAGCACTTCGCTTTGGCGAATCCAACCCGTGCCGCGCGCCAGGCCGCCCACCTGCAGCCAGCCGTCTTTCTGGTCCAAGACCTCCAGCTCGGCGCCGTCCTCGACCTTTTGCAGTTCCGGCGAGACCTCGAGCGGCCCGTACCGGACCACGGCCTGCTTGGCGATCACCACGGCCTCGACCCGCAACCGCCGCTCCAGCCATTGCCCCCACAAGGCCCCCCCGGCGAGCAACGCCACCAAGCCGAACCCCGCCGCCCAGCGGCGCGCCAGGCGGCGCCGGTCCGCGCGCAGTTCTCCCAGCACCAACGCGCCGAAGCACAGCCACAGCGCCGCGCCGGTGGCGCCGGCCCACTCGTTGAGCGTAAACCGCCGGCTCAGGCGCCGCCACCAGGGCGGGGGCGGCAGCGGTTGGCCGTGGACCAGGTCGCGCGTGAGGCGGAGGTTGGCGCGGATGTCCGGGTCGCGCGGGGCCAGGCGCTCCGCCAGCCGGTAGTTCAAGATCGCGCGTCCGGCCTCGCCCGCCTTGAACCAGGCGTTGCCCAGGTTGAAGTAAAGCGCCGGCGATGCGAGGCCCTGCGCCAGCAGCGCCTCGTAAGCCGCGGCGGCTTCGCGGTAACGGGCCTGCTCGTACAGCCGGTTGGCCGCGTCGAAGGCGGCGGTCCAAGTGTTGGTGGTCTCGGCCGCGGGTGCCGTTGCCGCCAGCGCCGCCAGCGCCAGGGCGCCCAACAGACCCAGCAGCGCGCCCGGCCGGCGCCAACCGCCGCCGCTTCCGCGCACCGGGGCCGGTGCCCGGCCGCGCGTCGCGTGCGGTCGGGAAATTCCTGGGGGCGTGGCGCCGCTCATGCGAGGTCCAACTGGCGGAGTTCCTCGAGCGCGCGCCGCAGCCGCGCCGCCACGGCGCGCAGGTCCTGCGCCGAGCCGGTGGGCGCGTACCGCGCCTGGTTGCACTCCTGGAAGAGCTGGTGCAGTTCGGCCAGCAACGCCTCCGACACGCCGCGCGGGCGCAGCCGCTCGTCCACCACCGCCTCGGTGATCGAGGCGGCCGGCTGGTCCAGGCGCTCGCCCAACTGCTCCTGCAACAGCCGAAACGCCAGCGCAAAAAACCCGGCCGCGTCCGCCGCGGCGGCGCGTTGCTCGAGTGCCTCGAGGCCCTGGCGGATTTGGCGGGAGACGGCGCGGCGCCGCACCAAGCGCGGGTTGGCCTCGAGTCGTTCCCGGCGCTTGCGCCAGCCCAGCACGGCCAACCAGCCCGCGGCGGGCGCCAGCGCGGCAAGCCAAAAGCCCGGCCGCGTCACCCAGGGCGGCGTGACCACGGCCACGGGGCCGAGGCGGGGTTTCAAGTGCACGATCTCGCGGGCCGGCGGCGCGTTGTCCGTGGCGGCCAGCACGGGCGTGCGCCCGCCCACCGGCCGGACCAGGAGCGGCAGGGGCGGGTTGGTCAGGGTGACGTAGGCCTGGTTGACCGGGTCGAAGAAGCTGAACACCACCGGCGGCACGGCGCGCACCTCGGCGTTTTGCGGGAGGAGGTCGTACTCGAGCACCTTTGTGCCCTCGATGCCCAGGGTGTCGGTGTACTCGACCCGGTTCTGGGCGGGGTACACGCGGAAGTCCGTCCAGCCGTCCAGCGGCGGCAGGGTCACCCCGGCCAGCGCGCCGCGGCCGCTGATCTGCACGCGCAGGCGCACCGGCTCACCCACGGCCACGTTCGTGGGCGCAGCGAGGGCCTCGAGCTTGAACGCGCCCACCGCCCCGGTGAACGAGGGCGGCACGTTCGTGGCCGGCAGGGGCAGCGCCTGAATGGTCACGGCCCCGGCCGCCACGGACACCACCGCCGGCTCGCTCATCCGATTGAAGAACGGGTCGTTGAAAAACTCGTCGAACAGGCCGCCGCGCGGGCGGTTCACCGGCACCAGCACTTCCACGCGGCCCTGGAGCGGGCCCAGCGTCAGGGGCCCGGCGCGCGTGGGCACCACGGTCGTGCGCGTGCCGCCGCGGGTGTAAAACACCCCGTTGACCAGCGTGCGGGCGGGTTCGAGGCGCTCCTGCTTGCCCACGGTGAAGCCTTCGGCCGGCAACTGGCCCAGCTCGAATTGCCGCGGGTTGAGGGCGTACACCAGCAGGTCCACCGGCAGCACCTCGCCCACAAACACGTTGGTGCGCGGCACGACGATCTCGAGAAAGGCCCGGGGCGTCTCCCCCGCCGAACCGCCCGGCGCCACGCCCCGCCCGGTCGCGTGGGCGGCCAGCACGGTCAGCCGCAGCGGCGCGGATTCGAACCGGCGCCCGCCAACCGAGACGGTGATCGCGGGGATGGTGTAAGTGCCGGCGGCCTCGGCCATGACCACGTAGCGGAAGACGGTGGAAGTGCTTTGCCGGCCGTTGACGAAGTTGAAGCGCGATTCGCGGCCGATGGCGGCGAAGCTGAGCCGGGGCACCTCGGGCAACGCGGGCACCTCGTCCGGCTGGCCATCCTCGAAGATGAGCAACAGGTTGGCCGCCTCGCCCTCGCGAATGGTGGCGGGCTCGAGCGTGGCGCGGAACCCGGCGGCCTGTGCCACGCCCAGCAGGCACACCAGACCGGCCAGCGCCAGGGCGCGCGCCACCCCCCGGGGCCCGCGCGGCCCCTGTCCGTCGCGGTGCAAGCAATGTGGCTTACCAGTCACGGCGGGAGCGATTCAACCGGCCCGGGTCGCGCGGCGGCAAAGGTTGCCAGGCCTTCTCGTCCAGGCGCGCTGCCTCGAGGAGCTGCCGGGCCTGTTCGGGGGTCATTTGTCCCGACCCGGCCGCGCTGGCGGCCCCGGCGCCGGTCTCGTCGTCCGGCTTGTCGGCTTTGGCGGGGGCGGCGGCGGCCGCCGGCTTCTCACCCGCTTGGCCGTCTTGCTTCTGGGGACGCGGTTCGGCGCCGGACTGGCCGGGTTGCGACTCGGGTTGCGTCTGCGGCTGTGGTGAAGACTTGTCCCGGGGCGCGGACGGCGGCTGGTCCGGCTGCGGGGTTGGCTCGGGTGATGGTTGGGGCGGCTCGGGCGGCTTGTCGGGCTGCGGTTGCGGCGCGGGCTGGTTTTGGGGCTCGGATTGACCGGAGCCGGATTGGGACCGGTCGGATTGCGGCTGGTCTTGCGGCGTCGAGGAAGGCGGCTGCTTTTGCGGCTGCGGCTGCTGCGCCAACTGGCGTTGCAACTCCTCGAGGCGGGCCTGGACCAGCTCGCGGTTGAACCGGGCGTCGGCGTCGTCGGGGTTGAGTTCGAGCGCGCTGTCGTAGTGCTGCAGGGCCTGCTGCCAGTTGGTGAGGATCAGCGGCGGCGCGGGGGCCTGCTCGCCCAGGCGATAGAGGGCATTGCCGAGGTTGTAGTACACGCGCTGAAGCAGCTCGGGGTCGTTGGTCCGCGTGGCGGCGTCGAGATGGTTCGTGGCGCGGTCGTACTCGCCCGCGGCGTAGGCGGCGGTGCCGGCGTTGTAGTGCAGGCGCGCATCGTCGGGCCGTTCCTTGAGCCGGCGCTCGTATTCCTGCTCGGCCGCGCGATAGAGCCCGCGTTCGTAGTCGCGCAGGGCGCGGTCGGCCCGGGCCGGCGCCGGCCAGAGCGCCAGGAGCAGCAGCGCGGTGACGGCGGGGGTGCGGGTACGGCGTGCGGCCACCGGGGGCGCCGCGGCGGGTGCGGCGGTCCGCGCTGTCGGCGCATCCCGGCGGCGCGGGGCCAACAGCATCTCGGCGACCAACAACAGGAGAGCCAGGCCCAGCGGCCACTGGAACCGCTCGTGGTACTGCCGGGCCCAGCGCGCCGAGAGGTCGCTGCGGGGCAGTTCGGCCAGGCGCGCCTCGTACAAGGTCTTCATGGGGTCGGCGCCGATCAGCGGCAGGTAATCGCCGCCGGTCTTGCGGGCGATGTCCCGGAGCAATTCGGCGTTGAGGCGCGAGACGACCGGCTGGTTGTGCTCGTCGAGCACGTAGGTGGTACGCCCCTGTTCGTCCACCTGCCGGAGGCGGTCGCCCGTGGCGGTGCCCACGCCGACCGTGAAAATCTTCACGCCTTCCTCGGCGGCGCGGGCGGCGGCGGCCGGGGCGTCGCCCTCGTGGTCTTCGCCGTCGCTGAACAGCACGATCACGCGGTGGTTGCGGCCGCTGTCCTTGAAGGCCTTGAGCGCCTCGAGGATGGCCGGGCCCAGGGCGGTGCCGCCTTCGGGGAGCAGGTCGGGGGTGAGCAGGTTCAAGCTTTGCTCGAAGGCATTGTCATCCAGGGTCAGTGGGCATTGGAGGAAGGCGGAGCCGGCGAAGGCAACCAGCGCCAGGCGGTCGGCGCGGGCCAGGCGCTGGAGCTCGCGGGCGGCGAGCTTGGCGCGAGTGAGCCGGTCCGGGGCGACGTCGGCCGCCAACATGCTGCGCGAGGTGTCCATGGCGATGACGATGTCCAGCCCGCGCTGGCGCACCTCTTCCCAGCCGTAGCCGTACTGGGGGCGGGCCAGGGCCAGCAAGATCAACAGGGCGGCCAGCCCCAGCAGCACCAGGCGCAGTTTTTGGCGGCCGGGCGCCAGGCCCACGGTAAGCCGGGCCAACAACCGCTCCTGGATGAAGCGGCGGATGAGCGCCTGCCGTTTGCGCCAGGCCCAGACCAGAAACCACGTCAGCAACGGCGCCACCGCCGCCAGCAACCAGAGCATTTCGGGTCGGGCAAAGGTCATGGCAGGCGGCGCCAGACGGTCTGGCCGAGGATGACTTCGAGCATCAACAACACCCAGGCCGGGAAAACGGCCAGGGAGAAGCGTTCGGCGTAGAACTGGTATTTCTTGACCGCGGCCTCGGTGCGTTCGAGCCGGTCAATTTGCGCGTAGATGTCGCGCAGCGTGGTGGTGCTGTCCGCCCGGAAGTAGGCGCCCCCGGTGCGCTGGGCGATTTGGCGCAGGGTCTCCTCGTCAATGTCCACGTCCACCATCCGGTAGCGGCGTCGGCCAAAGGCGTCCACCACCGGGAAGGGCGCCTGGCCGCGGGTGCCCACGCCGATGGTGTACACCTTCACGCCGAGCGCGTGCGCGGCCTCGGCGGCGGTCAACGGCGGCGCCTTGCCGGCGTTGTTCTGGCCGTCGGTCATGAGGATGACGACTTTGCCCTTGCTCTGGAGGTCCCGCAACCGGTTCAGGGCCGCCAGCAGTCCCGAGCCGATGGCCGTGCCGTCCTCGACCGCGCCAATGGCCAGCCGGTCCACGTGGGCGAGCACGAAATCATGGTCCAGCGTGGGCGGGGCCACGACGTAGGCGTTGCGGGCAAAGGCGACCAGGCCGATGCGGTCGTTGACCCGTTTGAGGATGAACTCGCGCAGGACCTGCTTGGCCACGTCCAGGCGGTTGGCCCGCTCCCCGGCCAGTTGGAAGTCTTCGGACGCCATGCTGGTGGACAAGTCCAGCGCCACCACGATGTCCACGCCGCTGGCGCGCACCTCGGTTTGCCCGCCGCCCTGTTGCGGCCGCGCCAGGCCCACGATGAGCAGCGCCAGGCACAGCCAGCGCAGCCGCGCGAGGATCAACTGCGCCGGCGAACGGGTGATGCCGGTGATGCCCTTGACCAGGCTCACCGAGGAGTAAAGGAAGGCCGCGCGGCCGGCCCGGCGGCGACGCCACCAGGCCAAGAGCGGCAATGCCAGCAACAGCAGCAGGAACCAGGGATGGGCGAAGCGCATGTCAGCCAGGGGTGGCGGCGGGCGGCGCCGGCGCCGCGGGCGCGGGGGCGGGCGGCGGCGCGGCGGCGGTGTCGCGCGCGGGGTTGAGCAGCGGCTCGGTTTCCTCGACCAGGCGCACGGCGGCGTCGTACAGCTCGCGCAACTCGGGTTCACCCGGCTCGTAGCGGGCGAACTTGACCAGATCGCAGCGGGTCAGGAAAACGGCCATCAGTTGCTGTTGCAAGGGGGTAAGGAGTTGTCCGGACCGGACCTCGGTCAGGAACTCCTCGGTGGTGCGCTCGGGAGCGTGGAGGTTGAACCGTTCCTCGAGGTACACGCGCAGGGTGTCCGAGATGACCACGACGAACCGGTGCGGATCGTGAAGCAGGTCAAGCGCCGCGCGCAACCGCTCCAGGGCGCGTCGGTAGGGCGGGATGACGACGGCCGGGGGCGGGCGCCGGCGCTCGCGCCGGTAGCGGCGCCAGGCCAGCCACGCCAGGGTCAGCAGGAGCGCGACCAGCACCGACAAGCCCCACGTGGCCCAAGTCCCGGGCAGGGCCAGCGGCGGCTTGGGCGGGCGAATGTCGGCCTCGCGGGCGAGGGCGTTGGTCGCGCCCGGCGGCGGCGGGACCGGGTTGGTCGCGGCGGTGGCCATGCGTCAGCAACGCGGCAGCGCGTCGCGCACGGACCGCGACCGCGGTCGTGGCGATGGCACGGAGCGCAGGAGCGACTGCTCAACCCTGACGACGCGGCGTCGAAGCAGCGGCGCCCGACCACGCCAATGCACGGAGGGTTGGAGCAACCGGTCACCCATGGCGGCGGCGTTTTTCGCGGGTTTCAAAAAACCGACTCAACTCCACGGTGTAGGGCCGGTCGGTGCGCAGTTGGATCGAGTCAATGCCCGCGGCGGCGAAGAGCCGGCGCAGGTCGGTCTGACGATCCTGCTGGCGCTCGGCGAAGACCCGTCGGCGGCGGGCGTCGCCGGTGTTGATTTCGAGGACCTCGCCGGTCTCGGCGTCCTGGAGCACCAGGTAGCCCAGGTCGGGCAGTTCGAGTTCGTAGCGGTCGGTGATTTGCACCGCCACGACGTCGTGGCGGCGGTTGGCCTGGCGCAGGGCGGTGAGCGAGGCCTGGCTGAGGGTGTCCGAGAGGATGACCTGGCGGCGAAGGTGGGCGGCAATCTCGCGCCGGGTGGGGGCGCTCTGGCCGAGGAAGTCCGAGATCACCACCACGATGGCCCGGCGGGGCACCACGCGGCTCAGGAAGTCCAGCGCGAGGTTCATGTCCGTGCCGGGATGGCGCGGCTCGTAGAAGAGGATGTCGCGGATGACGCGCAGCACGTGGCGGCGGCCCTTGCGCGGCGGGAGGTATTTCTCGACGCGGTCGGTGAACAGGATCAGGCCCACCTTGTCGTTGTTGCGCGTGGCCGAGAAGGCGAGCACGGAGGCGATCTCGGCGGCCAGCTCGCGCTTGGACTGCGGGCCGGAGCCGAACAGGCCGGAGCCGCTCACGTCCACCACCAGCATCACGGTCAGCTCGCGTTCCTCGACGAATTTCTTGATGAACGGATGGTTCATCCGCGCGGTGACGTTCCAGTCAATGGCGCGGACGTCGTCGCCGGGCTGGTACTCGCGCACCTCGTCGAAGTTCATCCCCTGGCCCTTGAAGACGCTGTGGTACTGGCCGGCGAGGGTCTCGCTGACCAGGCGGTTGGTCCGCAGCTCGATGAGCCGGATTTTTTTGAGAATCTCGCGGGGGATCATGGGTGGTGCATTCCCGGCCACCTGGCCAAGCCAACCCGGGGAGCAAACCTCACGGCACCGGCAGTTCGTCGAAAATCCGCTGGATCACCGCCTCGGGCGTCTTCTCTTCCGCTTCGGCCTCGTAGGTGATGGTGACCCGGTGCCGGAGCACGTCCAGGCCGATGGTCTTGACGTCCTGCGGGGTCACGTAGCCGCGCCCGCGCAGGAAGGCGTGGGCCTTGGCGCAGAGCGTCAGCGCGATGGTCGCCCGCGGCGAGGCGCCCAGTTGGATGAACTCCTTGACCCCAATCTTGTACTTCTCCGGGTCGCGCGTGCAACACACCAGGTCCACGATGTAGTCCTTGACCTTGTCATCCACGTAGATGTGGTTGAGGACCTCGCGGGCTTCGAGAATCTGCCGGGGCTCGACCACCGGCCGGGCAGCGGGCTGGCCGCTGGTGCGGGCCATGGTTTCGAGAATCTGCCGCTCCTCCTCGCGCGAGGGGTAGCCGATGCGCAGCTTCATCATGAACCGGTCCACCTGCGCCTCGGGCAGCGGGTAGGTGCCCTCCTGTTCGATGGGATTCTGCGTGGCCAGCACCAGGAACGGCTCCTCCAGCGGGAAGGTCTGCTCCCCGATGGTCACCTGCCGCTCTTGCATGGCCTCCAGGAGCGCGCTCTGCACCTTGGCCGGCGCGCGGTTGATCTCGTCGGCCAGGATGAGGTGGGCGAAGATGGGCCCACGCCGTACAGAGAACTTGCCGTTTTGCGGATTGTAAATCTGCGTGCCGATGACATCCGCCGGCAGCATGTCGGGCGTGAACTGCAGCCGGGCAAACTTCACGTTCAGGCAACCGGCCAGCGTTTTGACGGCGAGGGTCTTGGCCAGACCGGGCACGCCCTCGAGCAACACGTGGCCGTTGGCCAGCAGGCCGATGATCAGCCGCTCGACCAGGTATTTTTGGCCCACGATGACCCGGCCGATCTCGCCCAGGAGCGGCTGCACAAACTCCGCGGCGCGCTGCACCTCGGCGTTCAGCGCGGTGATTTCAACATTCATGGCGGCGCAGACTAACGGGAATCTGACCACAACTCCAGCCCGCGCGTTCAGAACCCGTCGCCGAGCCCCCGCGCCGGCCCGGCGACCGTCGTTCACCCGGCCTGCAAAATCTCGCGCGCCGCCGCAATGTCGCGCTCGATCTGCGCCTGCAAGGCCGTCCAGGACGCAAACCGCGTCTCCGCCCGCAGGCGGCGCACCGGCCAGACCTCCAGCTCGCGCCCGTACAACTCGGGGCGGCGGTCCAGCACGTGCACCTCCAGGCGCAGGTGCGGCTCGGCGCGGCCGAGCGTGGGGCGCACGCCCAGGTTCATCACCGCCGGCTCCCAAGCCGCGCTCGGCTCCCGCGCCCGGGCCGCGTACACACCGGTGGGCGGCAGTTGCAGGCCGCTCACGTCCACGTTCGCCGTGGCAAATCCCAGCCGCCGCCCCAGGCCGTCGCCGCGGACCACCGGTCCGGCCAGCACGTAAGGCCGGCCCAGCCAACGGGCGGCTTCTTCCAACCGGCCCTGCCGGATGAATTCGCGAATGCCGGTGCTGCTGACCGTGCGCCCGTCGAGCGTCAACGGCGGCACGGCCTCGGTGGCAAACCCCAGCTCGGCGCCGAGCCGCTCGAGCAGCGCCACGTTGCCGCTGCGGCGCCAGCCGAATTGAAAGTCCCGGCCCACGCAGATGCGGGCCACCCGGCCAAATCCCGCCACGAGGCGGCGCACGAACTCCTCGCCCGTCTGCCGGCTGAAGGCTTCGTCGAACCGGATGAGCCACGTGGCCGCCACGCCCAGCTCGGCCAGCGCGCGCAAGCGCAACGCCGTCGAGAGGATGGCCGGGGGCGTCCGCTCCGGGGCCACCACGGCGTTGGGATGCCGGTCGAATGTGGCCACCACGGCCGGGCCGCCGGCCTGTTCCGCCGCCAGCCGGGTGCGGCGGATGACTTCCTGGTGCCCGAGGTGCACGCCGTCGAACACGCCGATGGCCAGCGCCACGGGGCGACCGCCCGGGGCCAACTCCGCAGGTTCGCGCAGCAGGATCATGCCCCAAAACCGCCGACCCCGGCCCGGGGCGCCGGGGGAAGTGCCGCCAGAGGGAGGCGTCTCATGCCGTCGTGGCCAGTTGGATGAACGGGATCACCCGCTTTTGCAACTCGGCGGGCGAGAGCGCCAGCACGGTCTCCAGGGGGAGGGCGTCCTCGACCTTGAGCGGGCCGGAGGCGAGCCGGCGCAACGTGGCCAGGTGCGCCCCGCAGCCGAGTTTCTGGCCCAGGTCGTGGACCAGGCTGCGCACATAGGTGCCCTTGGTGCAGGTGACGCGGAAGGTGCCGACGGGCTCCTGGTAGGCCGAGAAGCGGAAGCTGTACACATGCACCAGGCGCGGCTTGCGCTCCACTTCGAGGCCCTTGCGGGCCAGTTTGTAGAGCGGCACGCCACCGACCTTGGCCGCGGAGACCATGGGCGGGGCCTGCATCAGGTCGCCCTCGAAGGCGGCGGCCGCGGCGTTGAGGTCCTCGAGGGTGAGCGGGGGTACGGGCGCGGTAGCGGTGACCACACCGTCGGCGTCGTAGGTGTCCGTGGCTTCGCCCAGCTTGAGGGTGCCTTCATAGACCTTGTCGGCGGCCATGAGCTTTTCGGAGAGCCGGGTGCCGCGGCCCAGGAGCAGGACCAGCAGGCCGGTGGCGTTGGGGTCGAGCGTGCCGGCGTGGCCGACCTTGCGAATGCCGAAGCGGCGGCGGACGCGGTCCACCACGTCGTGGGAGGTGGGGCCGGAAGGTTTGTCCACCAGCAGGGCGCCGTCGAACGGGTCAGGAGGAGGCAGGGGCATCGGGCAGAGCTTGCAGGGCTTTTTTGAGGGCGTTGAGCACGCGGCGCTGGACGCCGAGCGGGCGGCCGGCGATGCGCGCCCCCGCCGCCGCCGCGTGGCCGCCGCCGCCGAAGCGCGCGGCGATTTGATTGACGTCCACCCGGGGGCTTTTCGACCGCAGGCTGATGCGGACCAGCTCGGGCTCGACCTCCTCGAAGACGCAGGCCACCACCACCGGCTCGATGGCGCGGATGTGGTCAATGAGCCCCTCGGCGTCGGCGCGGGTCGAGCCGGTGCGCGCAAAGTCCGCCGGGCGGAGCCAGAAGTAGGCGATGCGGTCGTGGTCCACCAGGCGGAAGTTCAGGTACACGCGACGCAAGAGCCGCATGCGGGCCAGCGGGTAGGAGTGGTAGATGTGATGGCAAATGCGGCCCAGGTCCGCCCCGCGGCGGAGCAGTTCGCCCGCCACGGCGAAGGTGGACGGCCGCGTGGAAGCGTACTGGAAGGAACCGGTGTCGGTGGAGACGGCGGCAAACAGGCAGTCGGCGATGCGCGCGGTGATGGGCCAGCCGGCGAACTTGAGCAGCTTGAAGATCAGCTCGCCGGTCGAGGCCTCGCGGCCGTTGATCCAGTTCAGGTCGCCGAAGCGCGTGTTGCTGGCGTGGTGGTCAATGTTGATGAACACGCGGCGCCGGGTGATGCACGGCGCCACGCGGCCCAGGCGCTCGGGCGTGGCCACGTCCGTGGCGACCACCGCGTCGAATTCCTGCTCCGGCTGCGGCGGGCGCAACAGCCCCTCGGGGTCGAGGAATTTGAGTTTGGTGGGCGCGGGGTCTTCGTTCCAGACGCTGACCTCCTTGCCCGCGTCGCGCAGGGCCAGGGCCAGGGCCAGTTGCGAGCCGATGCAGTCCCCGTCCGGCCGCACGTGCCCCACCACGCACACCCGGCGGCTTTCGCGCAGGGCGGCGAGGATGCGTTCAACGATGCGGGGGGGACGGGGTTTCATGAGCGGGAAACCGGCCGGGCGCGCCGGGGCGGCGCGCGTCAGGACGGCTCCGGCGGCAAGGTCTTTTCGATTTCTTCGATGAGCCGCAGGACGCGGTCGCCGCGCTCGATCGAGTCATCCTGCACGAAGTGCAGGCGCGGGGTGTACTTGAGCCGCACGGCGTGGCCCAGGAGGCTCTGGAGCCGGAGGCGATGCTCGAGCACCAGCGCCCAACCGCGTTTGCGCTGCTCGGCGGTCCCCACAAAGCCCAGGTAGGCGGTGGCGGACTTGAGGTCGCCGGACACGGCCACGTCGTGCACCGCGATGAGGCCGGTCTGGGCCGGCAGGAACTCGCGTTGCAGGAGCAGGCTCAGCTCGCGCTTGAGCAGCTCGCGCACCCTGTCATGTCGGCGACCGTGCATCGCGGCGGCGGAAAAGAGGCGGCGCGGCGGGCCGCGTCAGAGTTTCTGGGGCACCTTCTCGAGAGTGTAACACTCGATCTGGTCGCCCACCTCGAAGTCGTCGAAGCCGTCCAGGCGCATGCCGCATTCCATGCCGGCGCGGACCTCGTTGACCTCGTCCTGGAAGCGGCGCAGCGTCTGGATCAACCCTTCGTAGATGGTGTGGCGACGGCGGACCACGCGCACCTTGCCGCGGGCGATGCGGCCGGAGCTGACCACGCAACCGGCCACCTTGCCGCCCTTGGACAGCTCGAAAATCTTGCGGACCTCGGCGCTGCCGACCACGACCTCTTTGATTTCCGGCTCGAGCAGGCCGGCCATGGCCTCTTTGACCTGGTCAATGAGCTCGTAGATGATGGCGTAGAGTTTGATCTGCACCCCGTCCCGCTTGGCCTGTTCGGCGGCGTTGCTGTCCACCCGGGTATGGAAGCCCAGGATGACGGCCTTCGAGGCGTGAGCCAACACCACATCGGTTTCGGACACCGGTCCCACGGCGCTGTGGAGAATTTCGAGGCTGACCTTGTCGCTTTCGATCTTTTTGAGCGCGTCCACGATGGCCTCGACCGAGCCCTGGGTGTCGGCCTTGATGATCACGCGCAGGACCCTGGCTTCCTCGCTGGCCAACTGTTTGAACAAGCCCTCGAGGGTGCGCGCCGGCCGCGCCTCTTGCTCGCGGTTTTTGGCCGCTTGGACGCGTTGCTCGCAGATTTCGCGAGCCGCCCGTTCGGACTCGACCACCTGGAAGGCGATGCCGGCCTCGGGCACGCCGTTGAGGCCGAGCACTTTCACCGCCACCGAGGGCCCGGCCTCTTTGAGGCGCTTGTTCTCCTCGTTAATGAGCGCCCGCACGCGGCCGTAGTACTCGCCGCAGACCATCATGTCGCCCACGCGCAGCGTGCCGGTGCGCACCAACACGGTGGCGGTGGGACCGCCGGGGTCCAGGCCGGACTCGATGACGTTGCCGCGGGCGGGGCGGTCGGGGTTGGCTTTGAGCTCGAGCAACTCGGCCTGGAGGACGATGGCCTCGAGGAGCTTGTCCACGCCCTGGCGGGTCAGCGCCGAGCAGTCCACGAAGATGTTGTCACCGCCCCAGTCATCGGGCACCGCGCCATGTTCCTGGAGTTGCTGGCGCACGCGCAGCGGATTGGCGTTGGGGTGGTCGCATTTGTTGACCGCGACGATGACCGGGACCTTGGCGGCCTTGGCGTGGTTGAGAGCCTCGAGGGTCTGGGGCATGACGCCGTCGTTGGCCGCCACGACCAGCACCACGATGTCGGTCACGTTGGCGCCGCGTGCCCGCATGGCGCTGAAGGCCGCGTGGCCCGGGGTGTCCAGGAAGGTGATCTGCTGCAGCTCACCGGGGCGCTCGGGATGGGGCACCGAGATGGTGTAGGCGCCGATGTGCTGGGTGATGCCGCCGGCCTCGCCCGCCGCGACGTTGGACTTGCGGATCACGTCCAGCAGCGTGGTCTTGCCGTGGTCCACGTGGCCCATGATGGTGACCACCGGCGCGCGCGGCTTGAGTTGTTCGGGCCGGTCTTCCTGCTCGAGGGGCTCCTCGCGCTTGACCGGCGCGTGCACGCCGCCGCCTTCTTTGCGGCGCTCGACGCGCAGCCGGAAGTTGTGCTTGGCCGCCACCCGCTGAGCGACCTCGGTCTCGATGGTCTGGTTGACGTTGGCGAAGATGCCCATCTCCATGAGGTCGGCGATGACCTGGAAGGGCTTTTTGCCCAGTTTTTCAGCCAGGTCGCGCACGACAATGGGCGGGCGCAAGATGATCTCCTCGCCAGTGGGAACCGGAGCGGGCGCGGGCCGGGCGGCCGGCTTGGGCGGCGCCGCCGGGCCCCCACCGCGGGTGGCCGGCGCGCTCCCCCGGGCGGGAGGTGTGGCGGACGGTCGGGTTTCCCGCCCGCGGGTGGGAGCGGGTTTGGCGGCCGGCTTGGCCGTGGTGCGCTCGCCGCGTTCGGCTCCACGCGTGCGGGGGGGCAGGTTGCCCAGGTTGATGAAGCCGACTTTTTCGCCCACGCGCGGCTTGGGCGGCTCGGGCGGGGGAGCGGGCGAAGGCGGCGGGGGCGGCGGGGGTGCCGCAGGGGCTGCGGGGGCTGCCGCCGCGGGCGATGGCGGGGGCGGCGAAGCTATCGGCGCAGCCGCCACATTCACAGGTGCAGGCGCTGCCGGCGCAAGCACCGGGGGAGCCGTTTCCAGTCGGGCCGGCGCAGGGGGCGGGGTGACGGGTGCGGCTGCGGGCGCGACGGGCGTCGGCGCCGGGGGGGCCGCAGCCAAATCCACGGGCGCCGTCGGCAAGGCGATGGCGACAGGTGGTGTGGCCGCCGGAGTCGCGGTTTCGACCGGCACGGGCGGCGTTGGCGGCGCGGGGGGCGTTACTTCGGCGGGGGCGGGCGGCGTGATTTCGGACGGCGGAGGCGCGGCGGCTTCCGACATCGGGGCAACCGGCGCGGGTGCGGCGACTTCGGCGGGCGGAGCCGGGGCGGCGGTTTCGGCCGGTGCAGGCGCCGGGGCGGCTTCAGCGGGCGCAGCGGTTGGGGCGACGATCGGCTCGGGCTTGTAGCCCAATTGTTCGAGCAGGTATTCGGCGGTGATTTTGTCGAGCGTGCTCGAGGGGACGCGCGCGGCGGGGATGCCCAGTTCCTTGGCCCGGGCCAGGACCTCTTTGCTGGGCAGGCCGACTTTTTTGGCGATGTCGTAAATGCGAACAGGCATACTGGTATGGCTCCCGCCACGGCGACCCGGCGGCACCCCGCGCGCGGCCGGGAGCGCAACGGGCCGCCGTTACGATTGCGGCGCGGGCGAGGGCGTCGCGGAGGCCGGGTTGATGTTAACCACGCGCCGCTGGGCCTCCGCCCGGGCCGCGGCGAGGACCGCGGCGGCATCCTGACCGATTTCAGGGAAGGCCGCCAAGTCCGACTCTTCGGCCTGGAGGAGGTCTTCGAGGGTCAGGAAGCCGTGGTGGACCAGGGCATCGGCCTGGGACTCGGTGATGCCGGGGATGGCCGCCAGGGCCTGAACCGCCTGGGCGACCTTTTCCTCGAACGCGGTGCTGACCGGGGCCTCGGCGTCAATGTCCACCTCCCAGCCGCACAGCCGGGAAGTGAGCCGGGCGTTTTGGCCGCGCTTGCCGATGGCCTGGGAGAGCTGGTCGGCGTTAACCAGCACGTGCACGCGGTGGTTGGCCTCGTCCACCTCGAAGCGCCGGATGGTGGCGGGAGTCAGCGCGGCGGCGATGAAGGTGCGCAGGTCGGGCGACCAGGGGATGATGTCCACGCGTTCGTTGTTGAGTTCGCGCACGATGTTTTTGACCCGCTGCCCGCGCAGGCCCACGCAGGCGCCCACCGGGTCCACCTTCGGGTCGCGCGAGTACACGGCCAGTTTGGTGCGGAAGCCCGGCTCCCGGGCGATGCCGCGGATTTCGATGGTGCCGTCGGCGATCTCGGTGACCTCGAGCTGGAAGAGCCGGAGCACAAACCGGGGGTCGGCCCGAGAAAGGATGATCTCGGGGCCGTGGGGGGTGGTTTCGACGGCCTTGACGTAGGCGCGGATGCGCTCGCCGGGCTGGTATTCCTCGGTGGGCACGCGCTCGCGGTTGGGCAAGAGGGCCTCGTAGCGGCCCAGGTCCACGATTACGTCCGAGCGCTCGAAGCGGCGCACCGTGCCGGGCACGATGTCGCCCACGCGGTCCTTGAACTCCTCGAGGATGAGTTGCTTTTCGGCCTTGCGGATTTCCTGCATGAGGGCCTGTTTGCCGTACTGCGAGGCAATGCGGCCGAAAATCTGCTGGATTTGCTCCGCGCCGATGGGCACCACCACTTCCTCGCCCAGTTGGGCATCGGGCTTGTAACGGCGGGCCTCCGCCAGGCTGATCTGGTCGTGCTTGGAAATCACCTTGTCGGCGACGATCAGCTTGGCGGCGGCCCGGATTTCCCCGGTCTTCGGGTCAATGGTGCACGTGAGGTCCCGCGCCGGGCCCATGGCCTTGCGCGCGGCCGCCACGAGCATGTTCTGCACGGCCGCGATGAGGACATCCCGCTGGATGCCCTTCTCGCGCTCCCAGTATTCAATGACTGCCAACAGCTCGTTGTTCATGTTCGATTCACCTCCGGGAAACAAAAAAGTCGGCAGATGGAACTGTCCGACTTTGCCATGCTGGCGAGCCAGCGGTGTATCGTTTCTGTGGCGACAACCTAGAAGTCTCCGGTGCGAGCGTCAAGCGTCTTTTCCGGCCGGAATCTTCGCGCCCGGCTTGACTCCCGTCGGCTCGCCCGCTGCACGGCTGGCCGGCCGTCGCGGCGGCTCCTCGGGCCTCCCGCCCGCGGGCGGAAAGGCCGCCGGCCGGCGGTGTTTTCCGATTGGCCGGAGGTGGCTGGCGGGGACAAATTCCCCGGCGACGAACCATGCCCAGCCGCATCCGGCCCGGGGACACGGGCGAAATTACCTTCCAGGTCGAGGGCCAGCACGCGGTGAGTTTCGACCCGGCCATGCCGCCGGTGTTGAGCACGCCGTGGCTGCTGTGGTTCCTCGAACATGCCGCGATCCGCGCCCTGGCCCCGCGGCTGGGCGCGGGCGAGGTATCCGTGGGCACCGAGGTGGAGCTGCAACACGTGGCGCCCACGCCCGTGGGCGGGACGGTCACCTGCCACGCGCGGGTGGTGGCGGTGGATGGCGCGGCGGTGGCGTTCCACGTGGAGGCGCACGACGGGCACGAGGTCATTGCCCGCGGGTTTCACCGGCGACGGGTGGTACGGGCGGCCGGCCTGGCGCGGCGCGTGGCGCCCAAGTTGCCGCCGGCTTCAAGCTGACTTCCCCCTGGCCAACGCCAGCTTTGGCGCCCGGCCGGGCCACGGGCCCGGAGCAAGCTTACCGGGAGATGCCCACCAAGCCCGGCGCGGTTACGCCAGGATGCCCTTGACCACTTCGCCGTGGACGTCCGTGA
>CAYXPA010000082.1:0-18461 GCA_964466945.1 uncultured Verrucomicrobiota bacterium
GACGCACAACCCACGGCAGCCCCATCAACGCGATCGCCACGAACCACACCAGCATCGTCGGACCAAAAAACCGCGCGATCTTCCCCGTCCCATGCCGCTGCACCATGAACAACCCCACCAGGATCGCCATCGCGATCGGCACGATCCACCGGTGCAGCACCGGCGTCGCCAGCTCCAAACCCTCCACCGCGCTGATCACCGAGATCGCCGGCGTGATCATCCCGTCCGCAAACAGCAACGCCGCTCCGAACAACCCCAGCAGCATCAACGCCGCACGCGCTCGCGTCCGCTTCTGACCCGTGCCCTCCGGCACCAGCAACGCCAGCAACGCCAGAATCCCCCCCTCCCCCCGGTTGTCCGCACGCATCGCGAACACCAGGTACTTGACCACCACCACCAGGATCAACGCCAGCGCCACGGTGGTAACAACCGGCTGGCCGGCGCCCATGCCCAGCCCGATGCCGATGGCCAGAAACAGATACGCCAGTTCCTCGGGCTCCTTGATGGCCGCGCGGAACCGCACGATGGACAGCGCCCCCACCAGCCCCAGCGAGAGCGTGAGCGAGGACTTGACGATGCTGATGACCAGCGTGGTGGTGAGCGTGAGCAGGAGGAAGTTCCGGGCGAACTGGCGCCGGTTGGAGAGCGCCTGGCCGAAACGGATGTACGCCAGGCCCAGCACCGTGGCCAGCACGGCAGCCAGGACCAGGTGCAAGAGAAAGGCCGGCAACGCCGCGGTGTCTGGCGCGGTGAGTTGCAGTTGTTTGAGGAGTGTGTCGCTTTGCATGGTTCAGGGTTTGGGTTCGGGTCTCGGTTGTTGAGGGGAAAACGCTGTCGGCGAAAGTTCGGGCCACCCGGGCTCACGGTGGCTCGGGCGGCGGCGGCGCGGTGGGTTGATCCGGCGGTGCGGGAGAGGGCGCGCCCGCGCCGGGCGGCCCGGGCGCGAAGGGTTCGGGCGGGCCACCCGGACCGGGCTGGGCGGGCGGGCTGAACGCCTGATTCAGCCCGGCGCGCAACTCGGCTTCGCTGAGGGCCGCGTCGCGGTCGGCGTCCCAACTCCGAAACCAGCGGTCGAGCCCCTCGAGCAACTCCGCGCGGGTGAGCCGACCGTCGCGGTCCGTGTCCATCGCCGTCATCCACGGCTGGGCCAAAAACACTCCCGGGCCAAAGCCGTCCGGCCCGCCGGGTCCTCTGGGTCCGCCGGGCCCCCGCGGACCGCGGCCCGGACCGAAACCAAAGCCTCCGGGGGTTTGGCCTTCGGCGCGGCCGGCCAGTTGGTCCTCGATGGACTGCCAGCGCGCGGGCACAAAGCCCTTGATCGGTTTGCGCGCCGCGAAGGCAAAGCCCGGTCCGGGACCGCCGCCGCGTCGCCCGCCCCCGAACCCGCCCGGGCGATAGGGCTCGGCGCTTTGGCCCGCCACCGCCAGGTCGAACCGCTCCAGTTTTTCGGGGGATTCCTCGGCCACGGCGGGCCGGATGACGGCGGCGAGTTCGTCCACTTGCGCCAGGAGCCGCTCGGGCCGGCAAAGGGTGCGATTGAGTTCGGCCAGAAACGCCAGGTAGCGTTGCTTGAAGGCGGGGACCTGGAAGACCCGTTCCAAAAAACGCGATTCGCCCTGCCAGGGCCGGTGGATGCTCAGTTGCTCGCGGATTTCCGGCGTGCCGATGAGCGGGAACTGACCGAAGGAATGATCGAGGTCCCAGGGGATGAATTGAAAGCGCCGGCTCACCGGGTGGAGGTGCACCAGGTAGTTCTGGCCCGGCCCCAGGATGCTATCCAGGGTGCTCAACCACACCGTGACCGCCATGAACCGGGCAAACTCCTCGAGGTCCAGGTAATCGCCCAGCGCGACGGCGAAGCGGGCGTCGTCCGCGTGCGACACCAGCTTGCAAAAGGCGATCACGCGCCGGGTCTCCTCCTCGGCGACGGGTGTTTTGGGGTCGTAGATTTGGCAGTAGGCGCGCCAGTCCTCGCCCAGGTCCTCGAACACCCGCTTGGTCACCGGCTTGAAGAGCGCGCCCTTGCGGGTGCCGAAGAATTCCCCGGCGAAGTTCCGGTCCGGATTTTCGACCAGCGAGTACAGGCCCAGATAGGTGCGCTCGTGCTCGCCGGGCACGGTCAAGTACACCCGGGCAAAGGCCGTGCGCGGCGCCGGCACGCCGGCGTCGCGGAACAGCCGGTGCGAGAGCACCTCGTTCATCCAGCTCGGGTCGGTGACGCAGTTGTGGAGGTTGAATTTCGCGACGCCGGCCAGTTTCTGCCCCGGCGCCAGGTCGTTGAGGTCCACCTTGAACGAGCGCTTCAACGTGCCCCGCGATTCCATGAACGTGCCGTTGCCCTTGTAGCGCACGTGGACCGGTCCCACCGGCTGGCCGGCGAACTCGAGCGCGGCAGGCACAGTGGGGAAATCAATGCCCAACATCGCCGCCAGGCCGTTGCGCTGGCCCTCGCGGCCCAGCAGGTTCAAGCCGCCGGGCGGACCGCCCGGACCGGGGCCACCCGGAGCGCCCGGGCCGCCGGGACCCGCGCCGGGTGGAGGTCCGCCCAGCGTCGCGTTCAGCCCGGCGCGCAGTTGCTCGAGCGTGACCGCGCCGTGGCGATTGGTGTCCCAGCGGGCAAACCAGTTTTCCCCGAGCCGGCGAAACTCCGCCGCCGACACCTGTCCGTCGCGGTTCGCGTCGGCGCGCTCCAGGAAAGCCGGGCCCAGAAACATCCCCGCTCCGAAACCACCCGGCCCGCCGCCGGGAGATCCGCCCTGGGGCCCGCCCGGCCCACGGGGCCCGCCAAAGGGACCGCCGCCCGGCCCCGCGCCGGGTCCGGGACCGCCGGGACGTGGTGGCCCGCCGAAAGGCCCGCCGAAACGCCCCGGGCCGCCCTGCGGTTCCAGGGCCGCCCACTCGGCGGGCGTGAACTGGAGGTGCACCGTCCACACGCCGGTCAGGTTGAACAACTCCGCCGGCCGCGCGGGCCATTTGGCCGGACCCGACTCGGCGGCGGAGTCGGACCATGCCGCTCCGACGAGGGTTAATCCCGCCGCCAGCCCGGCCCGGGCGAGCATCTGCGCGCTCAGCCGCAACGGACTGGCGGGTGGGGCGGGTGATTTCGGCGCGCTCACGGCGCACTCAGACCGCGCCGGTTCGGGTAAGGTTACAGTCCGGTGACAGCCGTTGCTACGCGCCACCCGATCTCCCGTCGCGGGCCGGCGCTCCGGGCGGCCCATTCCGGCCTTGCCAGGCCGGGGCCTTCTTCCGACTCTTGCCGGGCGATTCAACGACCATGGCGCTGCTCGACGGCAAAATCGGCATCGTGTTCGGCGTGGCCAACAAGCGGTCCATTGCCTGGGCCATCGCCCGGGCGTGGGCCGGCGCGGGCGCCCGCCTGGTGTTCACCTATCAGGGCGAACGGCTCCGGGAAAACGTCGAGGAACTGGCCGGCACCTTCGGCGCGGACACCCTGATCCTGCCCTGCGACGTGACGCAGGACGACCAGATCGCGGCGGTGTTCGACGCGGTGCGGCAGAAGTACGGCAAGCTGCACCTGCTGTTGCACTCGGTGGCGTTTGCGCCGCGCGAGGCCCTCGAGGGGCGTTTCCTGGACACCAGCCGCGAGGCCTTCCGCATCGCCCACGACGTGAGTGCCTACTCGCTGGTGGCCCTGGCCCGGGCGGCGGCGCCGCTCATGAGCGACGGGGGCAGCGTCATCGCGATGACCTACTACGGCGCCGAAAAGGTGGTGCCGCATTACAACGTCATGGGCGTGGCCAAGGCCGCCCTCGAGGCGTGCACCCGGTACCTGGCGCACGACCTGGGCCCGCAACAAATCCGCGTCAACTGCATCAGCGCCGGGCCGGTCAACACCCTCGCCGCGCGGGGCATCAGCGGCTTCCTCGAGATGCTCAAGCACTACGAGCAAAAGGCCCCGCTCAAGCGCAACGTCACCCCGGAGGAACTGGGCGCCACGGGCCTGTTCCTGGCCAGCGACGGCGCGGCCGCCATCACCGGCCAGGTCATCTACGTGGACTGCGGTTACCAGATCATGGGCATGTGAGCGCCGGGCCCGGCGCGGCGGACGCACCGACCCACCCCGCGGCGCTTCACGCAAACCGGCAGTCCCGTTGCACCGCCGTCGCCAACCGGCGCAGATACTCCGCCCGCGAGATTTCCACCGCCCCCAGTTGCCGCGTCACCGGCGTGAGCATCTGGATGTCGAACAGGACAAAACCGCGCTCCCGCAACCGCGCCACCAGCGCGACCAGGGCCACCTTCGAGGCGTCGCTCACCCGGTGAAACATGGATTCGCCGGCGAACAGCCCGCCCACGGCCACCCCGTAAATCCCGCCGGCCAGCGTCTCGCCCTGCCAGCACTCGACGCTGTGGGCGTGGCCGGCGGCGTGCAACGCCGTGTACGCCTCGATGAAGGCCGGGCTGATCCACGTCTCCGCCCGCCCCGGGGCCGGCGCCGCGCAACCCTCGATGACCGCGCGAAAGGCCCGGTTGACCGTGATGTGAAACCGCTCCGACCGGAGCGTGCGCGCCAGGCTGCGCGGGATGTGGAAGCGGTCCAGCTCGAAAATGGCCCGCGGGTCCGGCGACCACCAGGTCAGCGGGTTGTCCGTCCAAGGGAAAATCCCGCTCCGGTACGCCAGGAGCAGGCGCGGCACGGACAGGTCGCCCCCCACGGCCACCAACCCGGCGTACGGCCCGCGTCGCGGCGCCCGCCGCGGGTCGGGGAAAGCCAGTTCAGCACCCAGCACCGGCGGCCAGAAGTTCATGCGAGCGACACGCGGGCGGACTGGATTCGCGGGCGCTTCCGGTCCGGGCGGCGTTCAGTTTGGGGCGCCCGGCGTCGCCGGCGGCTCGCGGCGCGGGCTTTCGCGCCAGTCGAAGGCGCCCTTGCGCAGGGCGTAGAGATACCCGGCGAAAAGCACCCCCACGAAGGAAATCATCGCCCAGAAGATCAGGTTCGCCGTGGCCGCGTCCCGGAGCAGATCGCGGAACACCACCGCCCACGGGTACAGGAACACCACCTCGATGTCGAAGAGGATGAAGAGCATCGCCACGAGGTAGAACTTCACCGCCAGGCGCGTGCTGCCCGTGCCCACCGGCACCATGCCGCACTCGTAGGCGGTGTCCTTGATGGGCGAGCGCCGGCCGGCCTTGCCCAGCAGGTGCGAGAGCCCCAACATGCCGCCCGACACTCCCGCGGCCAGCACCAGGAGGATCAACACCGGAATGTACTGCGCCAACTGCGCGTCCACGCCCGCACGCTAGGAAGCCCCTTCCCCCGCCGCAAGCGCAAAGGCCGCGCCGGGCGTTACTCTTCCCCGCGCGCCGGGCGCACCAGGCTCACCGGCCCCAGCAGGCCGGACTCGAGCAACGGCGCGTCTGCGGCGAACGGGTTCCAGGTCGTCCAGGCCACCCGTTGCGTGGCGGGCAACCCGGCGTCGCCTATCAAGCGATTGGGCCACAAGTTGGCGACCTGGACCTCGAGCTGGTTGTTGCCCGGGCGCAGCGCGCGGGTGACGTTCAACCGGAAGGGCGCTTTCCAAACCGTGCCCACGTCAACGCCGTTCAGCCGCACCCGCGCCATTACCTCAACCCGCCCCAGGTCCAGGAAGATTTCGGATTTCAGATTTGAGATTTCTGAGGGGACCGCCGCCCAGGGAAACGTCGTCCGGTACACTGCGGCGCCGGAGAAATGCCGCACGCCCGGGTCGGGGTGCGCGCTCCACGAAAGCAAGCGGTCCAGCGTCACCCGCTCAGGCGCGCCACGTCCGGCGGCAAACTGCACCTCCCACGGGCCGGCGATCTCGCTGACGGGGATGAACTCGGTCCAATTCCGTGCCGCCGCCCGGTGGCCGGGTGGCCGGGCGCGGTCGCGGAACACCACGAAGAGCGAGTCGTGCGCCTCCAGGCGCAGCGGCACCAGCGTCTGTCCACCGCGCTCCGACCAGACCTGCGCCCGCTGGATATCGCCCGTGAGCGGGTCCCAAAGCTCCGGCGCCTTGCCCGTCACGCGAAAGGCGCCGGTCACGGTGACCGTTGCGGCCGCGGGGTTGGCGACAAAGTAGATTTCGGTCCGCCCGGCGCGCCGATGGGTGTAGCGCAGCAACCCGTCCGCCTCGAAATCCGGCGGCACGCCGTCGGCGCGCAACACGGCCGTCAGCTCCGCGTAGTCCGGGTAAATCTCCGGCGTCGGCGCCACCGGCGCGGGCCGGCCCCACGGGCTGACGCCGAGCGGCCCCAGCTCCTGCGCCGGGCGCCAATCCGGGTCATGCGCCGGCGCGCCCGGCCAGTCGCGCGGCGCGCGCGCCGCCGCCAACCAGCGGGCGTCCGAGGGCACGGTGACCGACTCGCCGCTGCGCCCGCGCAGGTGCAGCGCGGCGATTAAGCCAGCGGGGTTCGGTTGGTCGCCGCCGTTTTCCGCCGCCACGGCCAGGAGATTCGTGCCGGGCTTGAGGAAGGTGGCGAGGTCGAACTCATACAAGCGCGTGAAGTCGTCGCCGGCGTCGGCCTGCCGGCCGTTCACCCAGAGTGTGAAGGCGTTGTCCGCGGTCAAGGCGATGCGGGCCGATTCGATTTCGCCCGGCGGCAAGACCACCGTGCGCTGGAAGTAGCGCCGGCCCACCGACGCGCTTGCGGCGGGATGGCCTTCCGGAAACCAAATCCATCGCGCGTCTTGCAGCAGATCGGCGGGCAGGGGCGGCGCGGCGGCGCGTTCGTGCGGGCTGCTGCTCCAGAAGACGCGACCTCGCCCCAGCCGCCGCGGCCCGGCGGATGATTCGCCCCAAATCTCGCGGGCCAGCGCCTGCACCTCGCCGTCGCAGTGCGGGTAACCCGCAAGGCTCGGGGACTTGCGCGGCGGCGCGCCCACGAGGGTCGCTCCGGCCACGACCAGTTCCTTGAGCTTGCGAAGCAGTTCCGGCGTCATCGTCTCGACGTGGGGCAACGCCAGCAGGCGGTAACTCGTTCCCCCGGCGAAGAAGATCCGGCCGCCCTTCACCGTGGCGCGCGCGCGCAGCGTCTCCGGCGAGCAGGCGTCGAAGTTGTATTCGCGGCGGTCCGGCGGGTGGCCGCGCACGGCGGAGCCGGGCGGGGCGAAGACCTGAGGCGCGCCCTCGGGCGTGAGGTAGAGAAGGTCGGCCACGGCTTCGCCCTGCCGGAGCATCACCTGGCAACGCGCCAGGTAACGGTGGTAGGCGTCGGCCAGGTCCCACCAGGTTTGCGTGCGTTCCCAGTGCACGCCGTAGGGCCCCATGGTCATGCCGGGCGCGCGCTCCGGCCAGGGCTGATGCGCGTAGCGGTGGACCACGAGCCGGTTCACGCCGGCGCCAAAGGCCCAATCGCCCAGCGTCTTGAGGTTGCCCGGGTGCAGGCGCCAGCGCTCGCGGTCATCGGCGGTGAACGCTTCGGCCGCCACGATGCGCCGGCCGCCGGTGTGCGCGATCGCCGCGGCCTCGAAACAACTGAACCAGGTGTTGAACCCGCTGGCCCAGAACTCGCCCATCGGCACGTCGGCCGCCGCGCCCAGGTTCAGGTCGGCCGTCGGGTTCATGTCGTACGGCTCCACGGACAGGCCGAAACCGTGGCGCCGGGCCAATGCGTTCAGAGCCGCCGCGTGATTTTCCAGGACCAGTTCCTGGGCTGTCTGGCGCACGTCCCAGAGAAAACGTTCGGAGACTTCCAGGCTCTCGACCACGCGCCCGGTCATCGCTGGCAAATACGGCAGCGGATCGTAGCCGCGGCGCCGGCGAAACTCCTCGCGGAACGCTGCCGTCCAGTTCTGCGCGCCCATCTCCCAACTGTCCAGGTGCAGCGCGGTCCAGCCGGCGTCGCGGCGCCGGCGCGGCCCAGTTGCGCGCAGCAACGCGCCCACGAATTGCTCGAAGTGCGCCTCCAGGGCGGCGCGGTCGAACTTGTCACACTCCAGGCCGAGGCCCGGCGCGGGGGCGGGCCGGGTGTTGGCGCCGGTGCTGGCGCGGCCGAATCGCTGGATCGTCCACCGGCCCGGCGGAACGGTCCACGTCAGGCGTCCGTCGGGCTCGAGGCGCTCGGACAGATCGAGGATTTCGCCGCGCGGAATGGCTGCGCCACCGGGCAGCGCCGGATACTCGGCGCGGGAAGGCAGGTGGGTCTTGACGCCGGGTTTCGACGAATACGGGTCGCGCACGTAAAGCGCCTTTTCGTCAACGTCGGCGATGCGCTCCCGGCCCGCCGGCGTGGGAAAGGCCAGCACGGTGACGTCGCGATAAAACTCCGTCTGCGCCCGGAGCAATTCGGGCGGCAGCCCCGCCGTGCCGAAATACGGCGGCCGCGGCGTCGGGCGGGGCAGCCGGGCTTCGAAGCGGCTCGGGCCGACGACTTCGACCTCGCTGGCCACCAGATGTTGCATGGATTGCTCGGGCCGGACCCACGGTCCGCCACTGCCGGTCCAGCCGGGACCGACGTTGAGCGTCAGTTGCAGGCCCAAGCGTTCGGCCTCCGTGACCGCGTGGCGGAACAGTTGCCGCCACTCCAGGCTCATGAACCGGACCGGGCCGGCGGGGATGCCGACGTCCACCTCCATGAGGATGACGCCGCCCAGGCCGGCGCGCCGCATCGCCTCCAGGTCGGCGGTGATGCCGTCGGCGGAGATGTTGCCGTTGATCCAAAACCAATAGACCCAGGGGCGGGCTTCGGGTGGGGGCCGGCGGAAATCGCGCTCCAGATTCGGGGCGGCAGCCGGGCAAACGCCGGTCCACGCCAGCAGGGCCAGGCTGCAGAGCGCGGTTCGTAAAACGTGCCGCTTCATCGTGGGTGCTTCGGGCGGCGGCGCAGGCATGCGCCCGCTCGCGCAACACGCGGGACGTTGGCAAGTCACGCGCGGGACCGCAAAGCAAACCGCACCTCGATTCGGCGGGCGCGCGTCCCGCACCGTTCCGTGGGCCGGGCCAATGGCGCGTTGTCCCGTGGCAACGGTCCGACGCGCCGGCTCAAGGCGACCCGGCGTGCGCCAGGCCGCCCGCTTCGCCGCGGCGATACTGGAAGGGCACGCTGTGGACCACGCCCAGCACCAGCGCGCTGAAGCGGTACTGGCCGCGCCGGGTGGCCTCGACAATCGCGTCCACCGCGCACTGGTCGTAGTACTCGAGGCCGCGGCCCAGGGCGTAGGTGAGCAGCTTGGACGCGAGCGCGCGCAGGAAATCCTCGCGCCGCGCGGTGAGCAGCAGCCGTTTCAACTCCGCCGGCCCCTGGAAGGTCTCGCCGCTGGCCAGTTGCCCGGCCGGGTCAATCGGGAAGCCGCCGTCCTGCTCGCGCCAGCGGCCCACGCCGTCGAAGTTCTCGAACGCCAGCCCGATCGGGTCCATCAACGCGTGGCAGGAGGCGCACATCGGGTCGGCGCGGTGTTGCTCGAGCCGCTGGCGCAGCGAGCCGGTGAGCCGGGCCTCGGGGTTGTCCTGGAGCTCGGGCACGTTGGGCGGAGGCGGAGGCGGGGGCTGGTTGAGCAGATTGTCCAGCACCCACTTGCCGCGCTTGACCGGCGAGGTGCGGGTCGGGTTCGAGGTGATGGTCAGGAAACTGCCCATCGTGAGCACGCCCCCGCGCGGAGTGCCCCGCAGGCTCACCCGGCGGAACTCCTCGCCCTCGACGCCCGGGAGGCCGTAATGCCGCGCCAGCGGACCGTTCACAAAGGTCCAGTCCGCGTCCAGGAACTCGAGAACGCTGCGGTCCTCGCGCAGGAGGTGTTCAACAAACAACTCGACTTCCCGCCGCATGGCCGCGCGCAGGGTGTCGTCGAACCCCGGGTACGTGGCCGGGTCGGGCGCCACCACCTCGAGGGTGCGGAACTGGAGCCACTGGCCGGCGAAGTTGTCCACCAGCGCCCGCGCCCGCGGGTCGCGGAGCATCCGCCGCACCTGGGCGTTGAGCTGCCGGCGCAACCGGCCCGTCGCCGCCAGCCGGAACAGCTCCTCGTCCGGCATCGTGCTCCAGAGGAAGTACGAGAGCCGCGAGGCCAGGGCGAACTCGTTCACCAGGTGCACCGCGCGCGGGTTGTCCGGCTCCGGCTGCAGCTCGCCGCGGAACAGAAAGTGCGGCGACACCAGCACCGCCGTCAGCGCGAACTTCACGCCCGCCTCGAAGTTCTCGCCGTCGCGCCGCGCCAGGTCGTACAGGCCCAGGAGGCCGTTGACCTCCTCCGCCGTGACCGGCCGCCGGTAGGCCCGGCGCGCGAACTCGCCCACAATCTGCCCCGCGCACGCGCGCTCCGCCTCGGGCGTGGGCGCCTCCGGCGCCACAAAGAAGATGCGCCGGTGGGTCTCGGGCAACGGCGGCGGCGCGGTGGGCAACGGCCCGGCCACCTCGAGGGCCAGCAGGTGAAAGTTCCGGTCCCGCTGCGCCGGGTCGGGCGCGTCCGGCTGGTAGTAGTCGTTGAGGAAGGCCACGGCCAGGCGCTGCGGACCGGCGGCCAGCACGAGGTTCGTGCTGAGCACTTGCGGCGCGGCAGGCGTGGCATTGACCGTGAACCGGCCCGCCGGCCGGTCGTTCAACCGCAGTTCGATCTGCACCGGCTCCGGCCCGGCCTGGTCGCCGCAGACCCGCAGGCGCACGGTGTACTCGCCCGCCGCTTGGACCTCGTGCTGCACCTGGATTTCCCCCGCGCTGGCCAGCGTGCGGCCGCCGAAGTCATTGGGCGCGCCGCCGCGAAGCTGCTCGCCGGCGTAGCGCCGCACCGGCGGGGCGGGCGGCCCGGTCACGAGGGCCCGGTCCAGGATGCGCCGGGCGGCGGCGAGGTACTTCTCCAGGAGCATCGGCGGGAGCGAGAGCACGTCGCCGATGTTGTCGAAGCCGTAGCCCACGTCGTCCTGGGGAAAGGTGGCGTCGGCCTCGAAGTCCACGCCCACCAGGTCGCGGATGGTGTTGCGGTACTCGGTGCGGTTGAGGCGCCGGAGCGTCACGCGGCCGGGGTCGGGGTGGCGGCAATCCAGCGGGTACAGCTCCTGCCGCAACCAGCCGGTGAGCCGGGCGCGCTCGGCCGGGGTGGGCTGGGGCTTTTGCGGCGGCGGCATCAGGTTGTTTTCGAGGTTTTGCAGCACCGCCTCGAAGGTGGCGCGGTGGGTGATCAGGCTGGCTGCCTCGGGATAGGCGCGCAGGTCCAGGCCGCCGCGTTTGCGTTCGCCGTGGCAGTCCAGGCAGTACTGCTCGAAGAACGGGCGCAGGTGGGTTTCGTAGCGCACCGGCGCGCCCTGGGCGTCCTTGACGCCCGCCGTGGCAGTGGGGCGCGGCACGGGCGCGACCACCCAGCCCGCAAAGGCTGCGGCCAGCAGCCCGGCCAGCAGCCAGGGACCTTTTTCCAGCAAACGCTCGGTGAACATGCGCGGTCGTGTGCGCCGAAGATAGCGACCGGGCGGGCGGCTGCAAACCTGCCGTGGCAAGCGCGGGTGGCCGGGCCGTTCGGCTTGCCGGCAAGGCAGGCGGCTATCTGCGGCATTCCAGCCGCTGCACCCAAAAGGGCGCCCGAGCCGCGATTGGGTAGGGCCGGGCTGCGCCCCGCACCCGGTAGGGCCGGGCTGCGCCCCGGCCAATAGCGGCGCCGACACAGCGGCGCCCTACCGGTCCCCCGCTGCCACGGGCCTTGGCCTGTTATCCCCCTCTCGGAGACGGCATCGTTCCGGCTCAATGCCGGTGCACTAGGTCCGCCAGCTCCCGGCGCGGGGTGGGCGGCGGGTTTTCCGCCGCGTAGCCCACCGGCAGGAGCACCAGCGGCCTTTCCCCGGACGGCAGGTCCGCCACGCGCCGCACCGCCGCTTCGTCAAAGGCGCCCACCCAGCACGTGGCCAGGCCGAGCGCGGTGGCGGCCAGTTGCGCGTAGGCCGCGGCCAGGGTGGCGTCTTGCACGCAGTACAGTTCCGCGCCGCGCCGGCCGTACTTGGCCGAGCGCGCGGCATGGGCGGTGAAGAGCAGCACCACCGGCGCCTGCGCCACAAACGCCTGGCCCAGCGCCGCCACGGCCAGGGCCTGCTGGCGCGGCCGGTCCGCGAACACGTGGATTTCGTAGGCCTGAAGGTTTCCGGCCGAGGGGGCGCGGTTGGCCGCGCGCAACACCGCTTCAAGCTTGCCCGGCTCGACCGGCCGGTCTTGGTAGGCCCGGATCGAGCGTCGGGCTTCGAGGACTTCCCACAACGTCATGGCCACACAAGGCAAGGTTTCACGCCGCCACGGTCGGCGAGCCGCGGGCCGGAGGCAAGGCCGGCGGCAAAGCGGTGGACGCCGCGACCGGTTTGGCAAAGACTCGCCCGCCATGAAACCCCGTTGCCGATTTGCCCTGCGTCGCCCCGCCCGGACCTGGCTGCTCGCCGGGCTGCTGGTCCTGGCCGGCCTCAACTCCCGCGCCGCGGAAACCCCACCCGCCGGGTCCGCCCGGCCTGCGCGTCCTGCCAAGCCGTTCCCCGCGCACTGGGGCGAACCGCCGCGCATCCAGACCATGGACTTCGGTCCGTTGCCCGGCGGGTACGGCTATGGCAGTTCGACGCTGGCCCGCTGGATCGAGGCCAACCTCAAAAAGGACCAGGCCGCCCGACCGCGCCAGCCCGACGGCCCCAGCACGGTCACGGTCTCCGGCGAGTTGAAGCAGTGGCACAAGGTCACGCTCACGCTCGACGGCCCTTTCGCCCATGAACGCGACGTGGACCCGAACCCGTTCACGGATTACCGGCTCACGGTGATTTTCACCCACGAAAGCGGCGCGCCGAGCTACCGCGTGCCCGGGTACTTCGCGGCGGACGGCAACGCGGCCGAGACCTCCGCCGAGTCCGGCACCCGCTGGCGCGCGCACCTGGCCCCGGACCAGCCCGGTCGCTGGACCTACACCCTCACGCTGCTGCGCGGCCCGGGGGCCGCGGTGGACGAAGCGGCCGCCGCCCGGGCGCCAACGGTGCTCACCGCCAGCGGCGCGTTCACCATCGGCCCCACCGACAAGCAGGGTCGGGACTTCCGCGCGCACGGCCGGCTCGAGTCCGCGGGCCGGCATCACCTGCGGTTCGCCGGCTCGGGCGAGTACTTCCTCAAGGTGGGCGCCGATGCCCCGGAGAACTTGCTCGCTTATGCGGACTTCGACGGCACCGTGGCCAATCCCCGCACCCAGGCGCGGCCCGGGGAAAACGCCCCGGCCGGCCGCCTCAAGACCTGGGCGCCCCACTGCCGCGACTGGCGCCCGGGCGACCCCGCCTGGCAGGGCGGCAAGGGCAAGGGCCTCATCGGCGCCCTGAATTACCTGGCCTCGCGCGGCGCCAACGCCTTCAGTTTCCTGACCTACAACGCCGGCGGCGATGGCGACGATGTCTGGCCGTTTGTCGAGCGTGACGCCAAGCGTCACTACGACTGCTCGAAGCTGGACCAGTGGGGGGTGGTGTTCGACCACGCCACGGCGCTGGGCCTGTTCCTGCACTTCAAGCTCCAGGAACAGGAGCTGGATGACGCGCGTACCGGCCACGACCGCCGCGCCGGGTTTGTGCCCGAGGCGCTGGACGGCGGCCGCCTGGGCCCGGAGCGCAAACTGTACCTGCGCGAGTTGGTGGCGCGGTTCGGCCACCTCCTGGCCCTCAACTGGAACCTGGGGGAGGAAAACACCCAGTCCACCGAGGAACAGGTCGCCATGGCGCAGTTCCTTCACGACACCGATCCGTACCGGCACCCGATCGTCCTGCACACCTTTCCCGACCAGCAGGACCGCGTGTACACGCCCCTGTTGGGCGGGCGCTCGGCGTTGACCGGCGTTTCGCTCCAAAACTCCTGGCGCGCGGCGCACCAGCGCACGCTCCATTGGGTGCGTGAATCGGCCCGCGCCGGCAAACCCTGGGTGGTGTGTCACGACGAGCAAAACCCCGCCGATTACGGCGTGCCGCCCGATCCCGGCTACGCCGGGCACCGCGGTGAAGGGCTCGAGCAGGGCCGCCCCTACACGCTCCACGACATCCGCAAGTATGCCCTCTGGGGCAACCTCCTGGCCGGCGGCGGCGGGGTCGAGTACTACTTCGGCTACCGCCTGCCCCAAAACGATCTCCAGTGCGAGGACTGGCGCAGCCGGGAGCGAAGCTGGGACCACGGGCGCGTGGCGCTCGAGTTTTTCCGCGCCCACCGCCTCCCGTTCTGGGAGATGACCAACGCCAACGCGCTCGTGGGCAACACGGCCAACGACAACTCGCGGTATTGCCTGGCCCGCGCGGGCGAGGTGTACGTGGTGTACCTGCCGGAGGGCGGGACGGCGACGCTGGACCTGGGCGAGACGCGTGCGAGCTTCGAGGTGCGCTGGTACAACCCGCGCGCGGGCGGGCCGCTGCTCCGGGGCGAGGTGGAACGCGTGACCGGACCGGGCGCGGTGGCCCTGGGGGCGCCGCCGGCCGAGCCGAACGAAGACTGGGTGGTGCTGGTGCGGCGCTGAGCGCGTCCCGATGGCTCGGGGCCTTGGGCGTGTGGTTTGACGGCCGCGGTTGCGAGCCCACCCCGGCCGGCGTCAGCGGACTCAAACTGCCGCTGCGAAGGGGGACGTCGAACCGCTCCACACGCGGTCGGGCGGCGGCGTGCTTCTAAGCCCGGGCGCGCGGTCGCAGGCGCCGGGTTTGATGATCGGCAGCCGGGGCGAAATCCAACCCGGCTGCGTCGCCGCCGAAACTTGACCTGCTCCGCCTCCCGCTGTCTGCCTCCCACCGCCGCTACCGGGCGCGCACATCGTAGCACCACAGGCTGCCGTGGTCGCGCAGGTACAGGTGGCCGTGGGCCACGACGGGGTGGGCCCAGGACTTTTCCATCGGGCCGCGGCGCTGGGGGCGGCCGGGCGGAGAGAAACGGCCGCGCTCGCGGTAACCTTCAGGCGAGGGCTCGACCAGGGCCACCTCCCCGTTTTCGCCGTGCAGATACAGGCGGCCATCCGCAAAGCAAAGCGCGGCGGCGCCCAGGGCCCGTTCCTCCCAGACAATGCGGCCGGTGGCGAACTCGACGCAGAGCAACGCCTGGGCGGTGGTGCCATAAAGGTGCGGCCCCACCAGGACGCTGCCGCCGATGGCCGTGGGCAACTTGGCCTCGAAGTAGAGTTCCTCGAAGGTGACCCCGTCGCCCGCCCGGCGCAGGCGGACCGTGCCGCCGCCGGTGCCGGCCGCCGCAGTGTAGATGAGGCCGCCGCTCTCCAGAGGTGTGGGGATGTTTTCTTTGTAACGGCTGACGGGTTTGGGATAGTGCCACAGAAGGCGCCCGCTCTTCGCGTCCACGCCGACCAGGCCTTTTTGGAGAAGCTGCACGTACTGTCGCACGCCATCCAACTCGACCACGATGGCGGAGGCGTAGGCGGCTTCATCGGCCTCGGGCAAGGCGGCGCGCCAGCGCACTTCGCCGGTGTGTTTGTCGAGGGCCACGAGTGTGGCTTGCGCCCCCCCGGGCGTGACGACCAGCGTGTCGCCGTCCACCAGGGGCGATTCGGCGTAGGCCCACTCGCCGGGCTTGCCGGCGAAATCGGCGCGGAGTTGCTTGCGCCAGCGGACCTGTCCCGTGGCCGCGTCGAGGCAGGCCAGGTCGCCGTCCGAGCCCAACGCGAAGAGCCGGTCGCCGTCCACGGTGGGTGTGGAGCGGGCGGCGGGGAAGTTGGGGTTCTGCTTGGGGTTGCCCACCCGGCCCAGGCGCGTGGACCAGAGCGTGCGGCCGTCGTTGGTGGCGAGGGCCAGGACCGACTCATTGTTGAGGTCCGCGTTGGCCAGCAGGTACAAGCGCTCGCCGACGACGGCGGGAGCACCGTAGCCGAAGCCCAGGTCGGTGCGTTGCCAGCGCAAGGGAGGTCCGCCGGCGGGCCAAGCGGCCAGGAGGCCGGTTTCCGTCGTGGTGCCGTTGCGCCGGGGGCCACGCCACTGGGGCCAGTCGCCGGCAAGGGCAGGGATGATGAAAAGTCCAGTGCAGGCCGCCAGGGCAGCTAGCCGGTCGAGGGGGTGGGCAATCAGTGTTGGTGTGTTCATGTGTGCAAAGTTGCCTTATCCCATGTCGCGTCAAAGCAAATTTGGCGTCGCCGCCGGGCCGACGCCGGCTGGTTCAAGACCGAGGCGGGAGAAACGTCATGCAAGCGCCAGCCACCAGGGTGGAGCTTTTTCCTGGACTACTCCTCACCCGCTTGGGAGAGCAGGAATTGTTCAATGCTGGCGTCCACGAAGAATCCCGCTTCATCGCGCAGCCTTTGGATTTCCGGCCGGAGCGCCGGGAGCCGACCAACCCGCTTGGCATGAAGCAATTCTCCCAGCACGCCGGCCACCTTGACTCCCACTTTCCGGGCAGCCGCGCGACCGCGTTTTTCGTCCATCAGCAGCACGTCGGCCCGAACCCCGACTGCCAGTGCAATGGCTTCTTCCTCTCCGGGGTCGAGGCGAAAGGGCAGTTGCAACGAGGTAATTGAGGGGACTTCCACGACCAGCCATCCTTCAGCCAGGGCGGCCGTAATGTTCGCCCTCCCCGCGGCATGACTCAGGCGGGCCAGCTCTTGGGAGACCCGGGGAGGGATGCTTACCGAGCCGTAGCGCAGCCGGAGGAGTTCCAAGCGGCCAATCACGGCCAGATTGGCCACGGGTGAGGTGATGCTAACCACGCGCACGTTGTCCGGCGGCCACGGAAAGGCCCGGGCGGCGAAAAACAGAAAACCGTTTCAGACCGCGCGCGCGTGAGTGAGGTCTTCGACGGCTTCAGTGAGGCCGTACTGGCGCGGAATGCCGCGTTCCGCCAGCGCCACGCCGAAGGCGTATTGGTCCAACGCCGCGAGGCGCGCGGCCTGGGCGAAGGAAAGCCAGCCCTTGGCGTAGAAGCGGCACGCCAGTTCGATTTGCATGTGACGCTCCCGCTCGCCCGGCTTGAGGGGCAGGCTGGCGAGGGCCAGTTCGTCCAGTTCGAGTGTGATGCTCACGCAAGAACAGTTATTCCCGGTGCGAAAGCGGTCAAGCTGGGTTGTCAGCCGGCAAGGGGACACCAAGCCGGGCGCGAGGTCGGGTACGCCCTTCACTGCTTCTTGCCCTGCACCTGCGCGGCCACTTTCAGCCGGAGGGCGTTGAGGCGGATGAAGCCGGTGGCGTCGCTCTGGTTGTACGCCTTGGTCGGGTCGGCCTCCATCGTGGCCAGGTGCGGGTTGTAGAGGCTGACGGGCGATTTCCGGCCGGCCACGTAAATGCCGCCCTTGTAGAGCTTCACCCGCACGGTGCCGGTGACGTTTTTCTGGCTTTCCTCGACGAAGGCCTGGAGGGCCAGGCGCTCGGGGCTGAACCAGTAGCCGTAGTACACCAGCTCGGCGTAGCGCGGGATGAGCGCGTCGCGCAGGTGCATCACCTCGCGGTCCATCGTGAGGCTCTCCATCTGCCGGTGCGCGAAGTGCAGGATGGCGCCGCCCGGCGTTTCGTAAACACCGCGGCTCTTCATGCCCACGTAGCGGTTCTCCACCATGTCCACGCGGCCCACGCCGTGTTTGCCGCCGAGCTTGTTGAGGACCTTCATCACGCCGAGCGGCGAAAGCTTCTTGCCATTCACCGCAACGCAGTTGCCGGCCTCGAAGTCGAGGGTCACATACTCCGGCCGGTCCGGCGCGTCTTCCGGGAAGACGGACAGCGTCGTGAAGAAATCGCGGTTTTTCCGGTCGCCGGCGTCGAACCACGGGTCTTCGAGGATGCCCGCCTCGTAGGAGATGTGCAGGAGGTTGCGGTCCATCGAAAACGGCTTTTTGGCGCTGGCCTTGACCGGGATGCCCTTCGCCTCGCAGTAGGCGATCATCTCGGCCCGACCGGGGAACTGGGCGCGGAAGCGTTCGTCGCGCCAGGGGGCGATGACCTCCAGCTCGGGCGCGAGCGCGGCGGCGGTCAGCTCGAACCGCACCTGGTCGTTGCCCTTGCCGGTGGCGCCGTGGGCGATGGCGTCGGCCTTCTCGGCCCGCGCGATTTCGATCATGCGCTTGGCGATGAGCGGGCGGGCAATGCTCGTGCCCAGATAGTACTGGCCCTCGTAAATCGCCCCGGCGCGGATCATCGGGAAGATGAAGTCGCGGGCGAACTCCTCCTGCAGGTCGTCAATGTACACCCGGCTCGCCCCGGTGCGCCGCGCCTTTGGCTCGAGGCCCTTGAGTTCCTCCTCCTGACCGATGTTGGCGCAGAAGGCGATCAGTTCGGCCTGGTAGGTTTCCTTGAGCCAGGACAACAGCACCGAGGTGTCCAAACCGCCCGAGTAGGCGAGCACGATTTTCATGGCGGGCGAATTAACCGTCAGGCGGGGCGGCATCGCCAAGCGCAAAGTGGCCGCGGTGGCGCTGCGGTTCGGCGCACCGGCTCGGTGACCCGACGCACCACACCACGCTCACGCCGCGCGCGGCAGCACGAACACGTCTTCCGGGCGCACGTGCACGGTCAGGGCGGCGCCCGGGCGGCGGATTTCCAGCGGGTTTTGCTCGACCGCCTTGAGCGGGGTGCCGTCTTCCA
>CAYXPA010000083.1:0-18219 GCA_964466945.1 uncultured Verrucomicrobiota bacterium
CGGTCGGGCCGCGCGGCGGCGCGGCCGGGAGAACGGCTCCGGCGCAGCGGCGCCCTACCTCCATCGCACATACACTCCACACGCTGTCGCGCGGCGCCGGGCCGCGGTTTGCCAAGTTTGTGCCTTCAGCCGATAGTTGGCCGCCGTCCGGGCCGCGAACGGCGCGGGCGCCGACTTCGCGCATGAGTGCTTTGCCAGAGCTGAACATTTGCCCCCACGCGGGCGCGCTCGTGTTTCCCACGAAGCGCAAGCAGCGCGGCTGTTTCGTCCCGGGCAGGCCGGGCGAGGCCGCCGTGCTGCCGGCGTTGTTGACCGGCCTGGCACTGATGACGGGCCCATCGGCAGGGGCCGCGGACTGGCCGAGCTTCCGCGGGTCGCCGGAGTTGTTGGGCGTGGCCGCGGGCACGTTGCCTGAAAAGCCGGCGCTATTGTGGACCTTCAAGACCGGCGGCCCGGTCAAGTCCACCGCCGCCATCGTGGCCGGCCGCGTGTACGTGGGCTCCGACGACGGCCACCTCTACGCCCTGAGCCTGGCGGAGGGCAAAAAGCTCTGGGCCTTCAAGACGGAGGGCCCGATCGAGTCGTCGCCCCTGGTGGCCGAGGGCCGGGTCTTTGTGGGCAGCAGCGATGCCTTCGTGTATGCCCTCGAGGCCGCGACCGGGCAGCTCGCGTGGAAGTTCGAGACCGGCGACAAAATACTCGGCGCGCCCAACCGGGTGAAATCACCGGGAGGCGACGCGACCTGGGTGCTGGTGGGCAGCTACGATTTCAAGCTGTACTGCCTGGACGCCGCCACGGGCCGCAGCAACTGGGTGTACGAGACCGGCAATTACATCAACGGCTCGCCCGCGGCGGCGCAGGGGCGCACGGTGTTCGGCGGTTGCGATGCGATTTTGCACGTCATTTCCCTGGCCGACGGGCAAAAGCTCAAGGAAATCGAGGCCGGCGCGTATGTGGCGGGCTCGGTGGCGCTGGAGGGCGACCGGGCCTACTTCGGCCATTACGGCAACGAGTTCCAGTGTGTGGACCTGGCGCGGGGCGAAAAGGTCTGGACCTTCAAGGACCGCAACTTCCCGTTCTTCGCCTCGCCGGCGGTCACGGCGGACCGGGTGATTTTCGGCGGGCGCGACAAGCGCCTGCACTGCGTGCACAAGGCCGACGGCCGGCCGCTCTGGGCCTTTGCCACGGGCGGCAAGGTGGACTGCTCGCCGGTGGTGGCCGGCGACAAGGTGGCGGTGGGCTCCGACGACGGCCGGGTGTACCTGGTGTCCCTGGCCGAAGGACGGGAGTTGTGGAGCTACGAGGTCGGCGAGCCAGTGACCGCCTCCCCGGCGGTGGCGGACCGCAGGTTGGTCATCGGGGGCGAAGATGGGGTGGTGTACTGCTTTGGAGAACGGGCGCGGTGATTGGCGCCCGGCGGGGGGGAGTCGCGGTTGCTCCACCAGACCGCTCCCGACCCGGCTGGTGGGAACTGCAGGCCGGGACCGGGGGATCACCTCAGTCTCCGGGTGGGCGCAACCGGCGTTCGCGCTGGCGTCGCCCTCCCGGCCGCGCCGCAGCGCGGCCCTACCGAAACGCCGCAGCGCGACCCTACCGACAACGCCGCAGCGCGATCCTGCCAACAGCGCCGGCAAGCCGGTATCCGGTATCCGGCATCTGGTATCCGGCATCTGAAGTCGCCCTTCCGCGTTGCCGTGCGCCGGTGAGTTTCCGCGGTGGGTTCCAGTTGCCAAGCCACGGTCCGCGATTAGCCTTGCGCCGAAATCCGATGAGCGAACTCCGTCAATCCTCCCCGCCGGATCGTCGCGCGTTTCTGCGCGGCGCCGCGGCCGCGGCTCTGGGCGGCGCGGCGCTGGCAGTGCCGGGCGCGGCCGGGCTGCGGGTTTTTCTCGAGCCGTTGCGCGCCCGCCCCGGGGCCGGCGCCTGGATGCGGGTGACCACGCTGGCGGCGTTGCCGGCGGACGGTCAGCCGCGGCGCTTCACGCTCGTGGCGGAGCGGGTCAACGCCTGGACCCGGCTGCCGGCGGCGCCGGTCGGGGCAGTGTATCTGCGGCGCACCGGCGAGACGGCGGTGCAGGCGTTCAACGTAATGTGCCCGCACGCGGGGTGCGTGGTGGACTTTGCGCCGGCGCGCGGCGGGTTTGTCTGTCCCTGCCACAACAGCACCTTCGCCCTGGACGGCGCGGTGAACGACCCGGCCAGCCCCAGTCCGCGCGGCCTGGATGCGCTCGAGGTGGAACTCCGCGCCGCGGGCGAGGTGTGGGTGCGCTTCCAAAACTTCCGCGCCGGGGTGCGGGAAAAGATTCCAGCATGAAGGCGTGGCTGGCGTGGCTCGAGGACCGGACCGGCTGCGGGCGGCTGGGGCGACGGCTGTTTTACGAGGCGCTGCCCGGCGGGGCGAGCTGGCGGCGCGCGTGGCTGGCGACGCTGGCCTTCACGTTTTTGGTGCAGGTGGTGACGGGGTTTTTCCTGCTCCCCGGGTACAGCGCCAGCACGCAGACGGCTTGGGAGAGCGTGTTCCATCTCCAGTTCCAAACCGCGGGCGGCTGGGTTTTGCGCGGGTTGCACGTGGTGGCGGCGCAGGTCTTCGTGGTGTTGCTCGGGCTGCACCTGATGCAGGTGGTGGTGAGCCGGGCGTACTTGGCGCCGCGGGAGCTGAACCTGTGGTTGCTGCTGGTGCTCCTGCCGCTGGCCATTGCGCAATCGGTTACCGGCTGGTTGTTGCCGTTCGACCAAAAGGGCTTTTGGGCCGCGCGCGTGCCGTTGAACATCTTGGGCGTGGTGCCCGGGGTCGGGCCGCTCTTGCAACAAGTCTTAATCGGCGGTGCGGAGGTGGGGCATCACACACTGACGCGATTCCTGGCGCTGCACGCGACGGCGCTGCCGCTGGCCATCGGCGCGCTACTGGCCGCGTTGTGCGCGTTGCCCTGGCGCGAAGCCGCGGCGGGTCCAGTCGGGGCCGCCGCGCCCGAGCCCGCCACCGGCGCCGGGGCAACTCCGCGCGCCGCGCGTTGGTGGCCGGACCAGGCGCTGCGGGATGCCGTGGCGTGCCTGGCGGTGCTGGTGACGATCCTCTTTTTCGTGCTGCGGCCACGTTGGGGCGGGTCGGCCGAGCCGTTCCCGGAGTTGTTGGCGCCGGCGGACCCGACCGAGCCGTTTGCCGCCGCGCGGCCCGAGTGGTTCATGCTGTTCCTGTTCCAGTTCCTCAAGTACTTCCCGGCCGGCACGGAGGTCTGGGGGGCGGTGGTCATTCCCACGCTGATTTTCCTGGTCATCGCGGCGATGCCCTGGATCGGGCGTTGGCGGTTGGGGCCGCGCTTCAACACGGCCTTCCTGCTCGCGCTGGCCCTGGGCGCGCTGGCCCTGGGCGCGCGCGCGGTGTGGGAGGACCGGCACAATCCGCATTACCTGGCCGCGGTGCGCGCCGCCCGGGCCGCGGGCGAGCGGGCGCGGGCGCTGGCTTCCGGCGGCATTCCCGCGGGGGGCGCGCTCGAATTGGTCCGCGCCGACCCGTGGTTGCAGGGGCCCAAACTCTTCGCGCGGCACTGCGCCAGTTGTCACCGGTACGCCGGCCACGACGGGCTGGGCGGGCAGCCGGCGGAGGCGCCGAGCGCGTCGGACCTCGCAGGGTTTGCCAGCCGGGAGTGGCTGGCGGGGCTGCTCGACCCGGCGCGCGTGGCGGGGCCGCATTACTTCGGCGGGACGCGGTTTGCCGACGGCAAGATGGCGCGGTTTGTCCAGCGGGAGGTCGCGGGTTTTGACGCGGAGCAGCGGGCGAAGCTGGCGAAGGTCATTGCCGCGGTGTCCGCCGAGGCGGGGTTGAAGGCGCAGGCAGAAGCGGACGCGCGAGACGCGGCATTGATCGCCGAAGGTCGCGAGCTAATCCGCAGCCGCGAAATGAAGTGCACCAGTTGCCACCAATTCCGGGAGCCGGACGAGGACGCGACGGCGCCGGACCTGACCGGGTACGGTGCGCGCGCGTGGCTGGTGGCGTTCATCGGCGACCCGGCGCACGCGCGTTTTTACGGGCGGCGCAACGACCGGATGCCGCGCTTCGCCACCGAGGGGGTGCTGAGCGAACGCGAGATCGGGTTGCTCGCGGATTGGTTGCGCGGGGAGTGGCCGGAGCCGGTGGCGCCGTGAAACGCAACCGGCCACCGCGCAGGTGGCCGGGCGGATAGGGTGTGCGCCCGCAGGGGCGATTTCAGGCCGCAGCCGCGGGCTGGGATTGCGCGGCGGGCGCCGGCGCGTCGGCGGGCTCGGGGGCCGGCGCGGGCTCCGCAGTCGGGGCGGTTGGCGGAGTGGGTGCGGGAGCCGCGGTCGGGGCGGCGGGCGGCGCCGCAGGCTCGGGGGAGGTCTTGGCGGCGGGCGCGGTCTTGGCCCGGGAGCGGGTCAGGCGCGCGACCTTGGCGGCGAGTTTCTTGCGCTTGTAATAGCGCTGACGGCGGCGGCGTTTTTCGACCTTGTTATACTGCTTGCCCATATCGTCTTTACTTTGCCGGCAGAAATCGTTTGTTTGCCCGGACTATGCGCGCGCCCCGCGGTCGGTTCAACTGCATTCTGGTCGCGGCCCTGCTCTTGGCGGGGCCGGCCACGGGGTGTCGCTCGCCCGAGGAGAAAAAGGCCGCCGCCGAGGCCAGCACGCTGCGGTTGTATCTGGAGACCGATTTCGACACCACGGGCGAGAAGACCGCGGTGGTGCCGGTGTACCGGGCGGCGCCGGTGTTGCTGCGCATCGCGCGCGAGCCGTTTTTGGACGAGGGGCATATCGTGGACGCGCGCGTGGTGGACACGGTGGGCGGGTTTGCCATCGCGGTGCGGTATGACTTCCACGGGACGCTGGTGCTGGACACCGTCAGCACCACGTACCGGGGACAGCGCGTGGCCATTCACAGCACGTTCACCGAGGGGCGCTGGCTGGCGGCGCCGAAGCTGAGCACGCCCATCCGGGACGGCCTGCTGATCTTCACGCCGGACGCCACGCGCGAGGAGGCCGAGCGCATCGTGCGCGGGCTCAACAACGTGGCCGAGAAGCTGGGGAACCGGCCCAAACCGGCCAAAGAAAAGCCCAAGCCCGCCAAGCAACCGTGAGCCTGCGTTCGGTCTGGCTTCTGATCGGCCTCCTGGGGCAGGGGCTCGGCCTGCAGGCCCAACCCTTCCAACTGCCCACCGCCAACCGGGACATCTTCCAGCCCGGGGGCGAAACGCGCTATTTCGTGGGCACGCCGGGCCGGTCCTGGGCCAGCGGCACCTTCGGGTGCGTGCGCTCGGACGGCCAGCAACTGCACGAGGGCTGGGACATCCGCGCCACCGGCCGCGACGCGCGGGGCGAGCCGACCGACGAGGTGCGCGCCACGGCCGACGGCGTGGTGGCTTACGTGAATGACCGGCCGGCGCTCTCGAACTACGGCCGGTTTGTCATCCTGCGGCACCGCGTGGACGGCCTGGAGATTTACTCGATCTACGCGCACCTGGCCCGGTTCCGGGCCGGGCTGAAGGCGGGACAGGCGGTGCGGGCGGGCGAGGTGCTGGGGATCATGGGCCGGACGGCCAACACGGCCCAGGGCATCGGGAAAGACCGGGCGCACCTGCACTTCGAGCTGGGTCTGCGGGTGAGCGACCGCTTCAGCGCGTGGCAGCGGAAACACTTCCCCGGCCAGCGCAACGACCACGGCGAGTTCAACGGCCGCAATTTTATCAGCGTGGACCCGCTGACCATTTTCCGCGAGCAGCAGCGGCAGGGGGCGCGGTTCAACCTGGCGCGCGTGCTGCAAAACCAGACGTTGCTGTGCCGCGTGCAGGTGCGCGCCACCCGCTTCGCCTGGCTGCGGCGTTACCCGCAACTGGTCGCGGAAAATCCCCGGGCCGCGCGCGACGGGACGGCCGGCTACGAAATCTGGTTCAACTACCACGGTCTGCCCTACCGGCTGGTGCCGCTGGCGGAGGCGGAGTTGAAGAGCCGCGCGCGGTACCACCTGCTTGAGGTGAACGCCGCCGAGCAGCAGGCGCGGCCCTGCGGCAAGCTCGTGGCCCGCACCGGCAGCGGCTGGCGCCTCACGGCCGCGGGCGAGCGGTGGCTGGATTTGCTGACCGAGTAAGCGCCCCCACACGACGCCAGGGCGGGCGGCATTGGCTGGGCAGGTGGGGAGTTCCCGGCAGATCGGCAGTTCTCGAGGGGGCAGTCGCCGGCTCAACCCGGCCGCAGCGGTTTGTGGCTCCCGGTTTGCCCCGAGCCGCACGGGCAAAAAAAACAGGCGCCCTTGCGGGCGCCTGCGTAACCCTCTGGCGGAAGTGCGGCTAGTTGTTCTTGCCCGCCACGAACGGGAAGATCAGGCGGTGCACATCCTGGGAGTTGATGATTTGCTCGCGCACGCGCGCGCCGGTGACCGGCTGCACGCTGCCATCGGACAGGCAGACGTTGCCCTGGTTTTGGTGGATGGTGTTGTGGAAGTTCAGGTAGTACTGCGCGTTGGCCTTGTTGGCCACCAGCTTGGGATCCAGCTTCACCTCCACCTTGAAGAACGTGTCGTAGGCCGACGCCGTGGTCGCGTTCGACACCGTGGACATGTTGCGGTCGCCGGAGAGCATGCCCTGCGGACGGGTTTCGTCGGCATCCAGGTTCACAAAGTAGCTCACGGAGGCGTTACCGCCGCCCTGGCTCGGGATGTACTTGATCATGCCGAAGAAGTTGCTGATGGCCGTCCGCGCGCTGTCCGCCGGGCAGACCACGGTCTTGGGCGTGGCCAGTTCGTTGGACATCGTCACATAAATCCAGTAGGTGTTGAGCGGATTGCCCGTGCCGTTGGCCAGCGTGACGTACTCGCTGCAGCCGCCCTCGTTGGTGCTCAGGCTCTGCGGGAAGCGGTCCTGCTGGTCCGTGGCGTACTGGCGGAAGGACAGCCCGACTTGTTTGAGGTTGTTGGCGCAATTGATCTTTTGCGCCTTGGCTTTGGCCTTGGCCAGGGCAGGCAGGAGCATACCGGCCAAGATGGCAATGATGGCGATCACGACCAACAGCTCGATCAGCGTGAACGCCCCGACTTTGTGCTTTCGGAAGATTCGGCTCATAGGTTCGACTGTGTTAAGGGTTACGGTTCGCGACACTCTAGAGGTCCCGACCCCGGTGTCAACGGTTTTTCATTCACAATTTCATTTAGCAGTTGCAGTGCCAGCAGGAGGGCTCCTCCGAGTGAACCTCAGCCCGGGTTAAGATTTTTGGCCCTAGCGGGTTGCGCTCCGGTGGCGGCGAAAAAATCCCGGCAAAAAGGGCGTGACCGGTACGGAAACTGCCGCCTAAATACGCCGGCATGGATCGCGAGCGCCTCGATCGGTGGTTGGAGCTGGGCATTCTGGGGGTGGTGGCCCTCGCCCTGGTCTTCGGACCCGTGGCGCTGGGCGGCGTGCGCCCGCAGGAATTTGTGGTGCTGCAAGGGCTGGTGGCCCTGGGACTGGTCTTGTGGGGGGCCCGGCTGTGGGTGGCGCGCTCGTTTCACTTGCAGTGGACGCCAGCCTGCTGGTTCGGGCTGGCGTTTTTGGTTTATGCGTTGGTCCGGTACTGGCAGGCGGAGGTCGAGTACGTCGCCCGGCTGGAGGTGATCCGGGTGCTGGTGTACGGCTGGTTCTTTTTCTTGGTGCTCAACAACCTGCACCGGCAGGAGAACCTGCAAATCCTCGCGGCGGTCACGCTGACGGTGGGTACCCTGCTCGCCCTGTACGCGCTGTACCAGTTCGTCAGCGGCAGCAACCAGGTCTTGGCCTTCGACCGGCCGGAGGCCTACAAGGGCCGCGGCTCGGGCACTTTCATTTGCCCCAACCATCTGGCCGGACATTTGGAAATGCTCCTGCCCGTGGCCCTGGCCATCCTGGTGCTCAGCCGCCGGCGCGTGCTGGCCCGGATTTTCAGTGCCTACGCGCTGGTGATGATGTTCATCGGGCTGTGCGTGACCGTCTCGCGCGGCGGGTACATTGCGGGCGGCGTGGCGCTCTTGTTCATGGCCGGGGTGCTGTTGCGGTACCGGGGATATCGCAAGCCGATCCTAATCGGGCTGGCCGTGCTGGCGATTTTGGGCGGGGCCATCGCGTACAAGGCCGAGGACATTCAGCGGCGCGTCCGGTTGGCCTTGGTGCCGGGTCAACTCCACAGCATTTGGACCCGGCCCGACCTGTGGAAACCCGCCTTCCACATGTGGCAGGACGCGCCCTGGCTGGGCGTGGGCCCGGCCCATTTTGATCTACGCTTCCCGAAGTACCGGCCCGAGACGGTGCAAACGCGCCCCCTGTGGGTTCACAACGATTACCTCAACCTCCTCGCCGACTGGGGCCTGGTGGGCTTCGGCCTGCTCGCCGGCGCGGCCGCGGCCCTGGCCTGGGGCGGCTGGCGCACCTGGCGTTACGTACGCCGCGAGGGCGACGGGTTGGTGACCAAGCCCAGCGACCGCGCGGCGCTGGTGCTCGGCTCCGGCACCGGCCTCGTGGCCCTGGCCCTGCATTCGGTGGTGGACTTCAACCTGCAAATCCCCGCCAACGCCCTCCTGGCGGCGTTCTTGGCCGCCGTGCTCAACGGCCATTTGCGCTACACCTCGAACCGCTACTGGCTCAACCCCGGGCTCGCCGGCCGCGTGATGATGACCTTCCTGTTCCTGGCCACCGCGGCCTGGTTCGGACAACAGGCCCGCCAACGCTGGCAGGAGAGCCGCTGGCTCGTCCGCGCCGAGCGCGCCACCTCCCTGGCCGATCACCTGGCCGCCCTCGAAACCGCCGCCCGCCTCGAGCCCCGCAACGCCGAAACCCCCGCCCGGCTGGGCGAAACCTGGCGCCTGCAAAGCTGGGAAGGCGGCCCCAATTGGCAAACCGCCGCCCAAACCGCCCTGCGCTGGTTCGAGCAGGCCATGCGGTTGAACCCTTACGACACCTTCCCGGTCATGCGCGCCGCGATGACGCTCGACTGGCTGGGCCGCCACGAGGAAGCCGAGCGGCTGTTTGACCGCGTCGTGGCCATGGACCCGAACAACCACTACGTGGTGTTGCTGCGTGGCTGGCACGAACTCCAAGTGGGCCGCTGGGCCGAGGCCATACGCTGGTTCGAGCGTTCCCTGGCCATCAAACCCTACGCGAACTGGCTGGCCCACAACTACCTCGCCGTGGCCAAACAGCGCCTGGCCGAGCAAACCGCCCGGCCCGCGCCGTCGCCCAGGCCCTGAGCCGGCGGCCCGCCGCCGCCAGTGCCCCTCAGAGCCAGCCCCGCCAGCGGTACACCCACCAACCCACCTGCTCGTACAAGTAACGCTCGAGCAGCTCGAAGCCTTTCAGGCCGGGTACCAGGTAATTCGAGCGCTCGTTTTGCAGCTCGACCAGGCCCTTGAAATCGCACGGCAGACCCACCACTTCCAGGCCCAGCCGCCGAAACGTCGCCTCCGCCCGCCGCATGTGCCCGGCCGAGGTCACCAGAATGATCCGCTTCCAGCCCTGCGCCTCGGCCAGCTTGCGGGTGCGCTCGGCCTCGTCGCGTGTGTCCCGGCACAACCCCAGCACATGCACCGGCACCGGCGCCACCGGCCAGGCGCTCACCAGCCGGCGCAACAACTCGCCCTCGCCCGGATTGGGCACGTAAGGATTCCACCCGCCGCCCAGCACCAGCGCGCGGCCCTTGTGCTGACGCGCCGCCTCGAGGGCGGTGACCAAACGGTCCGCCTCGGCGTCCAGGTCGAACCCGAACACCCCCTGCGGGGAAGGCGCAGCCATGCCGCCCAACATCACCACCGCGTCCGCCGGGGGCAGCGCGGCCAGTTGCACTGCGGCGTACGGGCGCTCCAGACCGGCCAACAGGCGCGCCGGCAGGGGCGTGGCGCCGATCACCGACAACACCGCGGCCAGCAACCCCGCGCCCAGCGCCGGGCGCCAGCGCCGGTGCCACAACTCCCACAACGCCGCCAGCACCAACATCAGCCACAAAAACGCCAGCGGCTGCAAAAAGCTGCTCAGGAATTTCGTCATGACTCCGCACGCTATCCGGCCCGCCTCCGGCCCGCCAGCAAAACGCCGCTCGCTCGACTTTTCGTGCTCTGGCCCGCGTCGTTGGGCCCGCTCCGTAGGAGCGAAATCTTTGTAGCCCTCGCGACCAACAACGACCCTCCAGCCCCATCGGGGGCATCGGGTATCGGCGGTCGCCGCGGATGCCGCTCCTGAACGGAGCTGGCCGCCGATGGGGCCGCGGCTTTCTACAACGATGCCGCGCCGGACGGCGCTGGCCTCCCGCGCGGTCCGGCCGATGACGCGTTTGCCGGGATGCCACGCCACCCCACCGGACTTTCGCGGTCTGGCCCGCGTCGTCGTGCCCGCTCCGTAGGAGCGGAATCTTTGTAGCCCTCGCCGCCAACAACAACCTGTCCAGCCCCGTCGGGGCGACATCGGCTGCATGGTACCACCGGGGATGCCGCTCCTGAACGGAGCTGACGGCCGGTTAGGCCGCGGCCTTCTACAACGATGCCGCGCCTGATGGCGCTGGCCCCCCGCGCGGTCCGGCCAATAACGCGTTTGCCGGGATGCCGCACCGGGCAGCGCTGAGGCCGAGGGCCGGGGTCGCGTCAGCGGCACACGGAACCCGTTACGCCACCCACTCGCCGCTCACCCTTTCGTTGCCTTGCGCGCGACCTGGACCGCGCCGCTCCGTAGGAGCGGAATCTTTGTAGCCCTCGCGACCAACAACAACCATCCAGCCCCGTCGGGGCGGCATCGGATGCCCGGCGTCGTGAGGGATGCCGCTCCTGAACGGAGCTGACGGCCGGTTGGACCGCGGCTTCCTACAACGATGCCGCGCCTGATGGCGCTGGCCCCCCGCGCGCGACCTCCGGTCCCGCGTCGGCGGAATGCCGGCCGCGCATCACACGAGCCGAACCGGCCCAAGCCCTCCGACCGGCCCCGCGAAACCGTGGTTTGCCCCCGCGCTTGAGCGCGCCGGTCCGCCGGCTATCCTCCGGCCATGCCGATCTACGAGTTTTACTGCGCCGATTGCCGCCGGGAGAGCGAGGTGCTGGTGCGGTCCACGCACTGGGAAGGCACGCCTTGTCCGCACTGCGGCTCGACCCGGCTGCGGAAAATGCTCTCGGTCTTCGCCGCCGCGGGCCAGGACGACTCCGGCGCCGAACCGGTCTGCTCCGGCAACCCCGCTTCCTGTTGCCGGTGTGGCGGCGGGGACGGCCATTGACGCGCGCCAGCGGCCCGAATCGCCCCGCTGCGGCGGCGCGGTGTAGAGATCGGGTCGGCCGGGTCGGCCTTTATCCCTTGAAGCCGCGCGGCGCTCGGGCTCAGGCCGCCAGGTCCGCGGCGCGGATGCCGGTCAGGTCGTCCACCAGCCAATCCGGGGAGCGGGCGGCGAGCTGTTCGCGCGTGGCCCCGCCGGTGGCTACCGCCAGCACGCGCGCGCCCACGGCTCGCGCGCAGTCAATGTCGTGCGGCGTGTCGCCCACCACGACCACGGCGTCGGGCGCCAGCCGATGGCCCAGCCGCCGGGCGGCGCGCTCGACCGCCAGGCGGGTGAGCTCGCCGCGCGACTCGGAGTCATCGCCGAACCCGCCCACCTCGAACCAGCCCCACAGGCCGAAGTGTCGCAGCTTGATCTCCGCGCCCAGGCGGATGTTGCCGGTCTGCAGGCCCAGGAGGGGCGGCTGCGGCAGGGCGCGCAGCCCGGCGAGCAGTTCGCGCACGCCGGGGCAGACGCCGCCCGGGTGCTGCGGCAGGAGGTGGTCCAGCCAAAACACGTAGCGGTCGAAGAACCGCCGGAAGTTCTCCGGCGTGGCGACGATGCCGTGGCGCGTGAAAAACTCCCGCACCAGCGAAGTGTCGGTGCGCCCGGCAAACTGCATCTGCCGCATCCCGTCGGGGACGTGGAACTCCGCCGCGCCCGTACGCGTAAAGGCGTGTACGCCCGCCCCGCCGGTGCGGATGAGCGTGCCGTCAATGTCGAAGAGGACGAGCTTGAGCATGGGACCCGGGCGCGCGCCGGCGCGGTGCGGTCGAAGGTACCAGTTCGGGCGCGCGCGGCAACGGGCGAGCGGGCGCGGCGGCGGGCTTTGGCTGTCCGCCCGGCCGGGCCGGTCGCGGCCGGCCGGCGCCGCCGAATTGCGCTGGTCCGGTCCGGCGGCGCGCCTAAACTGCGCACGGGCCCTGGCGCGCCATGAGCAACATCGTGTACTTCGACCTCGAGACCCAGCGTTCCGCCGAGGAGGTGGGCGGCTGGGACCGGATTCGCGACATGGGCATGAGCGTGGGGGTGACCTTCAGCACCGCACGCGGAACGTACGAGATTTACGAGGAGGCGCGCGCCGGCGAACTCATCGAGGAACTGCGCCGGGCGGACCTGGTGGTGGGGTTCAACATCCTGCGCTTTGACTACGAGGTGCTCACGCACTACCACCCGCTGTTCGATCCGCACCAGGTGCGCACGCTGGACCTGTTGGTCGAGTTGTCCAAGGTGCTGCCGCACCGGCTCTCGCTCGACGCCATCGCCGCCGCCACGCTGGGCGTGGAAAAGACCAGCGACGGCATGCAGGCGCTGCGCTGGTACCGGCAGGGCCGCCTCTTGGACATCGCCGAGTACTGTTGCTACGACGTGAAGTTGACCCGGCTGGTGCACGAGTACGGCCGACAGCACAAACGGCTTTTTTACGCCTCGCGCTTCGGCAAAAAAACCGTGCCCGTGTCCTGGTAAGCCCCGACGCTGAACCCGCCGCGCCGGCCGCCCATTGAACGACCCATGAGCGCACCTCCCGCCAACCCGTCCCGGCTCGGAGCCGCAGCCTCCGTGGCCATCGTGGGCGCCGGCATCACCGGCCTGGTGGCCGCCTTTCGCCTGCAGGCCCGCGGCGTGCCGGTGACCGTGTACGAGGCGGCCGACCGCGCCGGCGGCGTCATCCGGTCCACGCGCGAGCACGGTTACCTGGCCGAGTGCGGCCCCAACTCGATCCTCGACACCTCGCCGAAAATTCGCGGGCTCATCCGGGACCTGGGCCTGGAGCCGCGCCGCCTCGACTCGAACCCCGCCGCGGAAAACCGCTACCTGGTGCGCGGCGGCCGCCCGGTGTGCCTGCCCGCCTCGCCGCTGAAGTTTTTCGGCACCGAGCTGTTTTCCTGGCGCGCCAAGCTCGCGTTGCTGCGCGAGCCGTTCATCCCGCGCGCCCCGGCCGAGCTCGAGGAAAGCGTGGCCCGGTTCGTTCTGCGCCGCCTGGGCCGGGAGTGGCTCGACTACGCCATCAACCCGATGATCGCCGGCATCTACGCGGGCGACCCCGAGCGGCTCTCGGTCAAACACGGCTTCCCCCGCCTGCACGCCCTCGAGCAACGCTACGGCTCGCTGCTCAAGGGCCAGATTCTCGGCGCCCGCGAACGCAAGGCCCGCGGCGAGGTCTCGAAACAGGAGGCCCCCAAGGTGTCCTTCGACGAAGGCCTGCAAGTGCTCACCGACACCCTGGCCGCGCGGCTCGGCCCGGCCTTGCGCCTGCGCACCGCGGTCGCCCGCCTCGAGCGCACCCCCGCCGGTTGGCAGGTCACCGCGCGCGGCGCGGACGGGGAAACGCGGGCCCTGCATCGGGCCGTGTTGCTGGCCGCGCCCGCTTACCGCCTGGCCGAGATGGAACTGGCCGCCGACGCCGCGCCGAGCCTGGCCGCGCTGGGCGAGATTTACTATCCGCCCGTGGCCAGCGTGGTACTGGGCTTCCGGCGCGAGGACGTGGCGCACCCGTTGGACGGTTTTGGCATGTTGGTGCCGGCGGTCGAGCGCCTCCACATCCTGGGCACGCTCTTTTCCTCCTCGCTGTTTCCCAACCGCGCCCCCGCGGGCCACGTGCTGCTGACCACCTACCTGGGTGGGGTGCGCGCGCCCGAGCTGGCCCTGCGGCCCGAGCCGGAGCTGGTGGCGTTGACCCGACGCGACCTCGAAACCTTGCTGGGCGTGCGTGGCGCGCCGACCTACCAGCACGTGCAGGTGTACCCCCGGGCCATCCCGCAGTACGAGCTGGGCTACGGCCGCTTCAAGGCGCTCATGGACGAGATCGAGGCCCGCGCGCCCGGGGTCTTTCTGGCCGGCCATTTCCGCAACGGCATTTCGCTGGGCGACTCGATTATCGCCGGGCACGACGTGGCCGAGCGCATCGCCGCCTGGCTGGGCGGCGCGTGAATGCGGACTCCGCCGGGCGCTGCCGAGGCACGGCCGGCCGACCGCTCCGGGCCAGGGACAGCAGGGGGAAACCGCGTCCAAGCCGCGGCGTCCGGGAAGCGCGGGCTTGTGCCGAACCGTCGCCTTGCCTTTCGGTTTTCCGACCCCTAGCGTTGGGCCATGCTCCGACGCACCCCCTTGTTTGCCGCGCACCAGCGACTGGGCGCGCGCCTGATCGAGTTCGGCGGCTGGGAAATGCCGGTCCAGTACACCGGTATCGTGGCCGAGCATCTGGCGGTGCGCCGGGCAGCCGGGTTGTTCGACATTTCGCACATGGGGAAGTTCCGCGTGCGGGGCCCGGGCGCGGCGGCCTTTTTGCAGCACGTGCTCACCAGCGACGTGCGCCGGCTGGCCGTGGGGCAGGGGCAGTATGCGATGCTCTGCAACGAGCGCGGCGGCGTGGTGGACGACCTGTACGCGTACCGCGTGGCGGAGGAGGAGTACGTGTTGATCGTGAACGCGGCGCGGACCGCGGCGGATTGGGACTGGTTGCAGACGCAGGTGGACCATGCGCCCACGCCGGACGGTTTTCAGTTGCACGACGCCTCGGCGGAGCTGGCAGCGGTGGCCGTGCAGGGGCCGCGCGTGGCCGCCTTCATCGAGACGGTGATCCCGGGCGGCTCGATCGGCGGGGCGCTGGCGGCGCGGTTGACCGACCTGAAGAAAAACCAGGTCGCCGGGTTCGTCTTTCGGGGCGAATCCCTGCTGGCGGCGCGGACCGGGTACACGGGGGAGGACGGCTTTGAAATCCTGGTGCCGACCGGCCTGGCCGGGGCGTTGTGGGAGGCGCTGTTGGAAGCAGGCCGCGGGCACGGGTTGGTGCCCGCCGGGCTGGGCGCGCGGGACACGTTGCGCACCGAGATGGGCTACCCGCTTTACGGGCACGAGCTGAACGAGGACACCACGCCGCTGGAGGCCGGAATCACGTTTTGCGTGGCGTGGGACAAGGGCGATTTCACCGGGCGCGAGGCCCTCTTGCGTCAGAAGGCGGCGGGGCTCACGCGGCGGTGTGTGGCGTTTCGGATGACGGGGGCGGCGCCGCCGCCACGGCCCGAGTACCCGCTGTGGAGCGCCGGGCCGGACCCGCGCCCGGTGGGCCGGGTGACCAGCGGCACGCTCAGCCCGTCGCTGGAGGTGGGCATCGGGATGGGGTTTGTCCCGCCCGAGTTTGCGGCGCCGGGCACAACGCTGGCGGTGGAAATTCGCGGACGCCGTTACCCGGTCGAGGTGGTGCCCAAGCCCATTTACCGGCGGGGCTGAGGGGGCGGGCCGGGCGGTAAGGCCCGGCGGACGCTGTGCGACCGCTGTCGAATGACAAGGCCAGCGGTTTGCGCCGGACCGGCTTGGCCTGCCAGGGCACCGGTTCAAACTTGACGCGGGGCCGTTCTGCGCCCACTGTGCGCGGTACTGACTGCCATTTCCCCCGGTCCGAAACCCGGACACGGGCCGGCTGACGCCTGCGATTTGCGTTCCACTTGCCGTTCGCCGCTCCTGAGGCGGCGTTGCTCAGTTGGTCATTCCCAGCCGCCAGCCCGGAGATGGCGGGCGATGACAACAACTTTTCGTGAAGCCGCCGCCGCGTGCAGCGGGGCGATTGTGTGAAGAACCTTTTTCGACCTATGCCACGAGCCAAGTCTGTGAAAACCGGCGAAGGGGCCACGCCCCGGCGCCGGACCAAAGCCGCCGCCGCGCCGCCTGCCGGTGAAGGCAGCGCGCCGGGGGCGCCCCGCGCCGAGGCCGGCGCGGATGAATTGCGACCGACGGCCCCCCCGCCGGAGCCGGTCGCCAACGAAGAACCCGAGCTGGTCGTGCGTGCCTCGCCGCCCCCGGCGCGCCCGCCCTTGGAGGGCCTGCCGGAGGAGCCCGAAGAGGAAGCCGCCCCCGCGCCGCCCAAGCCGGCGCCGCCGTTGCCGCCGGGCCAGACCATCAACATTGCCCGGCTCCAGGCCATGTCCATGGCCGAGTTGAGCCACCTGGCGCGGGAGTGGAACATCGAGAACTTCGGCACGCTCAAGAAGCACGAGGTCATCTTCGAGATTTTGAAGAAGAACGCGGAGCGCAACGGCATCCTGTTTGCCGAGGGCGTGCTGGAGATTTTGCCCGAGGGCTACGGCTTCCTGCGTTCGCAGAGCTTCAACTACCTGCCCTGCCCGGAGGACGTGTACGTCTCGCCCTCGCAAATCCGGCGCTTCAACCTCCAGACCGGCGACCTGGTGGCCGGGCAAATCCGCCCGCCCAAGGAAAAGGAGAAGTATTTCGCCCTGCTCAAGATCGAGGCGGTGGACAAGGAGGATCCCGAGAAGGCGAAGGACAAAACCCATTTCGAGAACCTCACCCCGCTCTTTCCCAACAAGCGGCTGATCCTGGAGACCACGCCGGAGGAGCTGTCCACCCGGGTGCTCGACCTGGTCTGCCCGATCGGGAAGGGCACGCGTGGGTTGATCGTGGCGCCGCCGCGCACCGGCAAGACGGTGTTGATGCAGAAGCTGGCCAACGCCGTGCTCAAGAACAACCCGGAGGTCTATCTCATCATTCTGCTCATTGACGAGCGGCCGGAGGAGGTGACCGACATGGAGCGTTCGTGCAAGGGGGCGGAGGTCATCAGCTCGACCTTCGACGAGCCGCCCGAGCGCCACGTGCAGGTGGCCGAGATGGTCATCGAGAAGGCCAAGCGCATGGTCGAGCACAAGAAGGACGTGATGATCCTGCTCGACTCGATCACCCGCCTGGCCCGCGCCTACAACACGGTGCAGCCGCATTCGGGCAAGATTCTGTCCGGCGGCGTGGACGCCAATGCGCTGCACAAGCCCAAACGCTTCTTCGGCGCCGCCCGCAACATCGAGGAGGGCGGTTCGCTCACCATCATGGCCACGGCGCTCATTGACACCGGCAGCCGGATGGACGAGGTCATCTTCGAGGAGTTCAAGGGCACCGGCAACATGGAGGTGCACCTGGACCGCGCGCTGGTGGACCGCCGCATTTTTCCGAGCATCAACATCGAGCGCTCCGGCACCCGCAAAGAGGAGCTGCTCTACCACCCGGACGAGTACCAGAAGATCGTCGTCCTGCGGCGGGCGCTCACCGGCGTGCCGCCGGTCGAGGCCATGGAACTGTTGCTGGGCAAACTCAAGACCACGCCCAACAACATCATGTTCCTGCTGAGCATGGGCAATCTGACCTGACTTGGTTGAGGGTGGCGCCCGCGGCCGCGTCGCGCGCGCCCGCTGGCTGCGTCTGCCGCGACGGCGGCAGCAAGACACCGTGCCCCGAGGAAGGAGGATCGGCGCCTGCCTGCCCGAACCGGTTTTCGCAAAACAAGAACGGGGACGGCGCATCCGCCGCCCCCGTCCCGGATTGTCGGAAGTTCAGAACTGCCGCGTCAGATTTTCGGCGGCATGGGCGTCCAAGCGCCTTTCTTGGCGCTGGATTCAAGGCAGGTCTTGATGAACGCCATGCCCATCCAGCCGTCCTCGACGTTGGCGTACTTGGTGCCGTCGCACTTGAACGGCTGACCGGCCTGGTACTTGCGGACGTCTGCCTCGAAGCAGCGGTGCAGCCGCGCAAAGGCGTCGTGGAAGGCCTCGGGATGGCCGGGGGGGATCGTGGGTTCTTCCATCAGGCCGGGCATGACCTTGTCAATCTCCTCCTTGGAAGGCAGGAAACCGTCGCCCGGTGTGACGGCGCCGCGGTAGTACACGCGGTCGGGCTGCCCGAGGAGCTTGATGGTGACGCATTCGGGGTCCTCCTGGCGCCAGACCAGGGTGCCCTTGGTGCCGCAGACCTCGATGCCCAGGTCGTTGAGATGCCCGATGCTGATCTGGGAGGCGCGCACCAGGGCGCGCCCGCCGTTGCTCAGGTGGCAATAGGCGGTGAAGTGGTCGTCAATGGGCCGGCCCTTGACGAAGATTTCGAGGTTGGCGGACACCTCGGTGATTTCGAGGCCGGTCACGTAGCGCAGTTGCATCAGCGCGTGGGTGCCGATGTCGCCGCCGCAGCCGGAGCCGCCGGCC
>CAYXPA010000084.1:0-18127 GCA_964466945.1 uncultured Verrucomicrobiota bacterium
CAACTCAAGCAGAGCCTCCTCCACCACCTCTTCACCTACGGCCCCCTCCCCTTCCCCCAAGCCGACCACGTTCTGCTCAAGGAAACTGAATGGGCGACGTTCCCTGAACATTGGACAGTCACTAGGCTCGGCGAGATCGCCAGCGCACGCGGTGGCACGGGTTTCCCGCCCCATCAGCAAGGTGAAGCCGCTGGGCGATATCCTTTCTTCAAAGTTTCCGACATGAATCTCCCGGGAAACGAAAGCCTGATGCGGAACGCCAACAATTACGTAAGCGAAAAGGTTCGCCTCGAACTCGGTGCGAAGGCTTTCAAACCCGGCACAGTCATCTTTCCCAAAGTCGGGGGCGCGCTGCATACCAACAAGAAGCGGGTGCTGATCGCCGATTCCTTGGTAGACAACAACCTCATGGGCGTCACGGTGATGGACGAGCGGAAGTGTTTGCCTGAGTTTCTTTTCCGCTGGTTTGAGACGGTGAACTTGTCGGGTTTGTCAAATCCCGGTCCGCTTCCATCAATCAACGCGACGCGAGTGAAGGCAACGCCAATCGCCCTGCCTCCCCTTTCCGAGCAGCGGGAAATTGCGCGGCAGTTGGCGGCGGTGGACGCGAAGCTGGCGGCGTTGGAGGCGCGCCGGGCGGCGCTGGACGCACTGTTCACCTCGCTGCTCCACCACCTGATGACCGGCCGGTTGCGGTTGCCGGAGTTTCGCAACGCCAAGGGGCCCAGCCGCCCAGCCGCAGGGGACGCGGGCACATGAAGCCTTCCCTCCTGTGGACTTCCCCGGCGGCTCGGCTTGGGTCGGGGTTTGGGTTTTGCCCCTTCGGGGCGCGAAACAGTTTGGTGCCCGGTTTCCCGGGGCGTTGCCCCGGGCTGATGGCCCGTTGCGCCGTGGACGCATCTTGGCGGAACCACCGTAGCGCAGACTTCCAGTCTGCTGTATCTCGGGTTTGCCAACCCGCCCCGCTGCCGCTACGCCCGGGCCTGCCGATTGGAAATCGGCGATACAGCAGGTTGGAAACCTGCGCTACGGTCCGACGACTCCAGCCCCGTGGTGGTTCCGTCCGAATGCGCCCTTGCCCCTTGAAGGCGGTGCTTGGCGTCTTTGCCGCTTTGCGTCTTGGCATTAAACTGCCAGCCAGCCATGCCCCTCGGTTCTGAAGCCGGTTCGGTCCAGCGCCCCTTCGTCCGCTACGCGGTCGCGGCGGGCTGGACGTATTTGTCGCCGGAGCAGGCGCTGGCGCTGCGCACGGGCGGGGTGACCAGCCCGGTGCTGGACGGTGTGCTCGTCGGCCAGTTGCAGAAGCTCAATCCGGGGATTGTGGACGCGGCGCGAGCGGCGGAGGTAGTCAAACGACTGGTGCGCGTGCGGCCCACCATCGAGGGCAATCTCGATGCCTGGGAATTTCTCCGGGGCTTGAAAACCGTGTTCGTTGAGGCCGAGAAGCGGGAGCGCAACGTGCGGTTGCTGGACCTGGACCAGCCGACGGCCAACGTCTTCCACGTCACCGACGAGTTCACCTTCAGCAACGGCACGCCGCCGGACCTCCGGGCGGACATCGTGTTTTTCATCAATGGCGTGCCGGTGTTGATTGTGGAGACGAAGCGGGCCACGGCGCGGGACGGCATTGCGCAGGCGCTGGATGACCTGCGGTATTATCACGAGCGCGGGCCGGAGTTGCTGGCCCTGTTGCAACTGCACGCGCTGACGCACCTGGTCCGGTTTTACTACGGGGCGACGTGGAATCTGTCCGGCAAGGCGTTGTTCAACTGGCGCGAGGAGGTGGCAGAAAGTGAGGCGGAACGCCTATGGAGTGCGCCGGCAGAGCGCAGCGGCGACGGCGCTTTGGCTGGGGCGCGCGCAGGCCCGGCTCCGCCCAGAGCCAAAGCGGCGTCGTTGCCGCCGCAGTCCACAGCGCCGGCGGCGAGCTTCGAGCGACTCTGCAAATCCTTTGTCTCTCCCGGGCGGCTGCTCAAGGTGCTCTCGGATTTCATCCTGTTCACCCGCAAGGACGGGGAGTTGAGCAAGGTGGTGCTGCGGCCGCATCAGATGCGCGCGGTGGCCCGGTGCGTGTAGCGGGCGCGGGACAAAGCCCGGACGCGCGGCCTGGTCTGGCACACCCAGGGTAGCGGCAAGACCTACACCATGATCGTCACTGCCAAGCGGCTCATCGAAGACCCGGCCCTGGCCAACCCGACGGTGTTGATGTTGGCGGACCGCAACGAACTGGAGGCGCAGTTGTTCGGCAACCTGGAGGCGGTCGGGTTCGGGCACGTGGAAGTGGCGGAAAGCAAGGAGCACTTGTGCCAGTTGCTGCAGCAGGATTATCGCGGGCTGATTGTCTCGACGATTCAGAAGTTCGAGGCCATGCCGGCGAACATCAACCCGCGCGCCAACCTCTTCGTGCTGGTGGACGAGGCGCACCGCACCACCGGCGGCGAGTTGGGCAACTACCTCATGGGCGCGCTGCCCCGGGCCACGTTCATCGGGTTTACCGGCACGCCCATTGACCAGACCGCCAAGGGCAAGGGCACGTTCAAGGTGTTCGGATTCCAGGACGAAAAGGGTTACCTCGACAAGTATTCCATCCGCGAGTCCATCCAGGACGGCACGACCGTGCCGCTGCACTACGCGCTCGCGCCCAATGAACTGCGGGTGGACCGCGAGACGTTGGAGCGGGAGTTTCTGAATCTGGCCGAGGCGCAGGGCGTGAGCGATTTCGAGGCGTTGAACAAGATTCTGGAGCAGGCGGTCACGCTGCGGAACATGCTCAAGAACCGCGGCCGGGTGGAGAAAGTCGCGGCCCACGTGGCGCGGCATTTCCGGGAGAACGTCGAGCCGATGGGCTACAAGGCGTTCCTGGTGGCGGTGGACCGCGAGGCGTGCTGTTTCTACAAGGAGGCGCTCGACAAGCATCTGCCGCCGGACTGGTCGCGGGTGATCATCAGCCAGGCCGGCAAGAAAGACCCGGCCCACGTGCGGCGGCATTATTTGAGCGCGGACGAGGAGAACGCGGTGCGCAAGGCGTTCCGCAAGCCCGACGCCCAGCCGAAAATCCTCATCGTCACCGAGAAACTGCTGACCGGCTATGACGCGCCGATTCTCTACGCCATGTATCTGGACAAGCCGATGCGCGACCACGTGCTCTTGCAGGCCATTGCCCGGGTGAACCGGCCTTACGAGGACGGCGAGCAACGGCGCAAGCCGTGCGGGTTCGTGCTCGATTTCGTCGGCATCTTCGAGCACTTGGAAAAGGCGCTGGCGTTTGATTCCCAGGACGTGAGCGGCGTGATCGAGGGCGTGGAGGTGTTGCAGGCGCGGTTTGCGGCGTTGATGGAGACCGGCCGTAGTGATTACCTGCCCATCCTTGCCGGCAAGAAAGCGGACAAGCAGGTGGAGGCGGTGCTGGAACATTTCCGCGACCGGGAGCGGCGGGAGGCGTTTTATGGCTATTTCCGCGAGGTGCAGGACCTCTACGAAATCCTGTCGCCTGACGCCTTTCTCCGACCGTTTCTGGCCGACTTCGAGGAACTGTTGCGGATGTTTCATCTGGTGCGCGCCGCCTACGAGCGCGGCCAACCGGTGGACAAAGAGTTCCTGCGCAAGACCGCCCGGCTCGTGCAGGAGCACACGCAAACCGGCCTCATTGAGCCGCCGACGCAGTCCCAAACCATCACCGCGGAGGCGCTGGAGGCCATTGCCCGCCGCCACCAGCCGGACACGGTCAAGGTCTTCAACTTGTTGAAGGCGCTGGACGAACTGGTGCGGCAGAACGCCGGCATCGAGCCGTATCTGATTTCCATTGGCGACCGCGCGGAAGCCATTGCCGCGGCGTTTGAGGATCGGCAGATGGAAACGCAACAAGCGCTGGCGGAACTGGAGCGACTGGTCTCCGCCGTGCGCGAGGCGCAGAAGCTCCGGGACGAAACGCAGCTTTCTCCGGAGGCCTTTGCGGTGTTTTATGTGCTCAAGCTCGACAGCGTGCACGACCCGCTCGGCGCGGCGCAGACCATCGCGCAGGCGTTCGCGCAGTTCCCGCACTGGCAGGTCAGCGAGGCCCAGGAACGCGAAGTCCGCAAAAGCATTTTCAAGGCGCTGATTGACGCCGGCGTGGAGGCTGTTGCCGAGGTGGCGGACAAGTTGCTGAAGCTGTTGCGCCGGGCAAAGTCATGAAAGCCGCGCCCCCACAGACCTGACGCCGCCGGCGCAGCCGCTCTCGCGCAAGGCGTTCCAAGCCGAAGTCGAGGCGTGGGCCGACCAGTTGCGCGTGCGGCCCAAGGCCGTTCACGTCCGCCGCATGAAACGCAAATGGGGCAGTTGTTCGACGACGGGGCGCGTGACGTTCGATGCCGATCTGCTTCGCCAGCACCCGGAGTTTCGCCAGCGGGTGATTGTAGAAGAGCTCCTGCACCTGCGCGTGCCGAATCACGGCAAGCTATTCCGGACGCTGCTCAAGGCGTATCTCGGCAGCCCATCCTTGCAGGAGATATGATTGACGATCAAAACCCAATCGGCCCCGCCCCATTGAACCTCAACCGCGGATTTTAAGTCCAAGCTGTCCTCGAAAAATCCGCCAGGCTGCTAGGGCAGCAGGAGCACGCGGTAAATCTTGAACGGCGCCGGGCCGCCGGTCTGCGAACCGTCGTCGGTGAAGCGGTAGTTGCCATCGAGCGAGGTGACGACGCCGGGCACGGGCAGCCACGGGATGGGGTCGGTGGCGGGGATGCTGGTGGCGTACTGCACCTGGAAACGCAGCCCCGGCGGCGCGGTCCAGCGGATGGTCACGCCCGAGGCGTCCACCACGACCGACGGGTCTAGGCGGATTTCGCCGACGGCCTCGGAGGGCCGGCTCACGACGCGCACTTCGTAGGTGACCGAGTACAGGGCGTTGTTGAGCACGGCCAGGTACCACTCGCCCGGCGCCAGGGGTACGGGCGCGGTGTCGCGGTCCACCACAACGTTTTCGGGATCGAGGTCCGGGTTGGCGCTGAAGTAGTCAAAGGTGGCCAGGTCCGGCAGCCCGCCCCGGCGGACAAGCAGGTCGGCGTTTTCGTTGAGCGGGAGCAGCTCGAAGGTGACGTTCGTGGCCGCCGGGCCGACGGTGAAGAAGAAGTAGTCCAGCTCCGGCGCCATGCCCGGCTGGGTGGCTGCCAAGGTGACCCGCACGGGCCGGTTGTTGGTCAACGGCCGCACCACGAGGCCGGCGGGCGGGTGGGAGGCGGTCACGCCGAAGGAGATGGGGTAAAGCTCGCGGTTGAACACGGCCAGGTACCAATCTCCGGCGAGGCTGGGCAGGAGGGCGTTGGTGCGGAGCAGGAGCTTCGCCGGGTAGTTCGTGTCGCCACGGTCCAGGAAGTCGTACTCGCTCAGGGTGGGTTTGTCGCCGTGGCGGGCCAGCAGGAAGGCGCTGCCGGTGAGGTTGGTCAGGTCAAACTGCACCGCCGGGTAGGCGCCCACCACGGGGTAGCGGAAGAACAGGCGGCTCAGCAGCCCGGGCTCGACCGTGGCGGTGGCCGGGATGCCTTCGCGCAATTCGATGATGCGGTCCTGGATGTTGGTGTACTCGAGGACCCGGAGGGCGTAGTCCACCGCCTGGGTGTGGAGGTTTTGCACGCCCAAGTACCAGGTGCCCGCGCTCAGCGGCACCGGCAGGGAGTCTTGCGTGACCAGGATGATCTCGGGCTGCGCGCCGGGGTTTTGGCCCGCGTAGTCATAGACCTGCGGGGTGGGCAGCGGGGCCGGGCCGGGCACGGCCTTGCGCAGGTAGAGGTTGAGGTTGCCGTTGGTCGGGTACAACTCGAACGACGCCGCCACAGCACTGGTGCTCACCACGTACTGGAAGTACTGCAACGCGTTGCCGGCGGGGATGTTGGTCAGGAGCGTCTGCCCGCGCGGCAGCGGCGTAACGTCCGGCCCGCCGGCCGCCACGCGATCGAAGTCCACCTGGATGGTGAAATCGGTCGCCGCGGCGCGGTTGGTCAGGGCCAGGTAATAGCGCTGGCCGGGCTGGAGCACGGGTTGGGCGGCGGCGGCCACGGGCTGGCGGGTGGCGTCGAGCACCTGCAGGCCGTTGGTGCCGAGCACGGCGTGGGCGTCGGTGACGTTGGTGAGCAGGCGGAAATCCTCCGCCGAGTTGCCGTAGGTGGGCAGGCCGAGCTGGTTGAACCACAGGTCCAGGCCGGCACTGGCGCGGAGGCTGTTGGTGGCGCGCGTGGCCTCCGGCGGCACGTCCACGATGAAATAGCGCGCCTGGCCGGCGGGCAGGTTGTTGGTGTAAGGCACGCCGTTGGTGAGCAGGACGGCGGGCACCGTGACCGGGGCGAAGGTGAACTGCAACTGCCAGCGGATGAAGGCGCGGTCCAGGTCGTTTGTGGCGCCCACGCGACGGTCCACCACCTCGAGTTTCCACTCACCCAGGGCGCTCTGGCCGACAAACGGCTTGAGCGGTTCTTCGGGCAGGAAGGTCGTGGCGGGCAGCTCGCGCACGCTGAACGAATCGAGCAGCGCGCCGGGCACCAGCCCGGCCACTTCGAGCAGGGTGTTGCTCGAGACGGCCTGGAAAATCAGACCGTTGGTTGCCCAGTCCGCCTCGGAGGTGAACACCGCGACCGGGCCGCCGGCGATCTGGACCCGGGTCTGCGGCAGGCCGGGCGGGGGGGCCTTGCCCACGGCGTCCATGAGGTAAATGTCCCGGATTTCCGTCGGCTGGAGCACGCGCCGGTAGAGGGTCAGCTCGTCCAGGACGCCCCGGTACACGCTCAAGCCGACGAACAGGTCGCCCAGGTTCACCGCGTTGCTGAGCGCGCCGTTGATGACCTTGGCGCGACGCCGCTCGCCATCGAGGTAAAGCTCCATTTCCACCTGGCCGGCGGGCAATTGACGCCACGTGGCCGCCACGTGGTGAAACTCGTTCAGCGCGGGCGGCGGCGTCAGGCGCACGCCCTCGGTGCCGCCCGGCAGGTCCGAACCGGCCCCCGCGGAGAACGGGTCCTCGAAGCCGGCGTCCAGTCCCGCGGTGGACAGGTCCACGCGGTAGTTCACCGCGCCCCCCTGTTGCTTGAAGAGCAGGCTGCTGCCCGGCGGCGGGAGGGAGACGTCCACCCGGTACCAGAACTCGATGGACAGTTCGTCGTCGAAACTCAGCGTCGGGTGGTGCGGCACGCGCATGTGGCCGGCGTTGCCCAGGTAAAACCCGGCGCCCACCTTGCCCGGCCGGTAAGCCAGACCGGACTGGGCCACGCCGTGGTTGGTACCCGCGCGGTCCGTGGTGTTCGACTCGCCGGCCCACCAGCTCACGACCTCCGCCGGCAACGGCTGGCGGCGGTGCGCCCATTCTAGGCGGTAGGTCCGGCCGGGCAGGGTGGTCAGCCCGGCGCGCAACGCGCCGTCGCGCAGGGCCAGCAGGTTGGTGCCGGTGTGGGCCAGGGCCGGGGCGTTGAGCACGGCCGGCCGGCCGGCGGTCACTTCCCAGCCGTCGAAGCGCATGCCGTTGGTCAGGACGGTGGTGCGGCTGGTCACCGAACCCTCGAAACTGCTCACCAGCCGGTTGGTGGAACGCCCCGTCGGCGCGGTGTCCGGCTCGGCGAACTTGATCGGAATGACCGTGCGGTTGGTGTCGTCGGTCAAGGTCAGGTACACCGTGTTGGTCAGCAAGGCGTTGGTCCGTAACAGCCCCTGGACCACGGCCTCGAGCACGTGGTTCGAGCCGGACCGGTCACGCAGGTTCGCGTAGAGCCGGCCCCACGGCGCGTTGGTGTCGGCGCCGGGTCGGAAACCGAACTCGACGCCGAGGCGGTTGGTGCCTTCGCCCCAGGCGGCGAGGATGCGGTTTGTGGAGAGGTCGGCGGGGTTGACCCAGGCGTCCAGGGTGAAGCCCGCGGCCAGACCGACGTCCAGACCGGACCGGTTGGTGATGACCACGCGGTCGCCCTCGGCGGCGAAGTCCAGGCCCAGGCCGAACCGGCCGGGCACGTAGGTCGGGCCTTCGACCAGGGCGGGGTTGCGGCCCTGGGCGTCGTCGCCGTTGCCCTCGAAACTCCAGCGGCTGACCAGGGCGTTGGTGGGCTTGGCGGCGACGCCGTAGAGGTAAAGGCCGCGAATCTCCGGCGCCTCGAGCGCGCGGGCGTACAGGTCCACCTCGTCCATCTGGCCCAGGTACTGGCCGGGGTCGGCGGCAGCCTCGGGCGCGCGGCCCAGGTAGAGCAGGCCGCGGGTCTCGGGGCTGAAAGCGCCCAGGTCGCGTTCGGCCTGCACTTCGCCGTCCAGGTACAGCACAGTCCGGCCGGTGTTGGTGCTGAAGGTCAGGGCGACGTGGTGGAAGTTGGTGACCACCTCGACGTAGCCCAGATTGGTCCGGCTGGCGCCGCCGCGGTTTTCCACCAACAAGCTCCGCGCGCCCGCGGGACTGACCAGACTGAACGCCAGGTCCGAGAGGCGCGGATGGTTGGCGAAGAGGCCCACGTTCACCTCGGCCACGGCGCGGGCGTCATTGACAAAGTTGGTGAAGACCATGCGCACGTCGTCCCGGATGGGCACGACGTTCGTGGCCACGACCTCGGCCTGCAGGCGCCCGGCCAGGCCGCGCTCGATGAGCGCGCGGATGTAGAAGCTCGTGGCCACGGCGTTCGGGTTGAACACGCCCACGAAATAGCGGCCCGGCCGTAGCGGCGGCACGTCGGTGGGACCGACGGTCAGTTCGCCGGAGGGCGGGGCGATGCGGGCGCGTTTGTCGTACTCGGTGAGGCTGGGCGGCAGATCGAAGCGGACCAACACGTCCACCGGGAGCGTCATTTGGCTCAACAAAATGCGCAGCAGGGTGGCGTCCGCCGGCACGTCCACGAAGAAAATCTCGAACTGTTGCGGCAGCAGGGTGACGAAGGTGCCCACCAGCAGGTCGCTGGCGGGGAAGATGCGAATGCCCACCGACTCGACCAGGCCGGTGTGACCCGGGGCGTTGTCCACCATCGTGAACTGCCACACGCCCTCGCCGCGGGCGCCGATGAAGTCCACCAGGCTGCCCGGGCCGTCGCTGCGGCGGGCCAGCGGTTCGATGGCGTTGCCGGTGTCGTCGTACACGGCGCTGTACACCCCGTTCGAGGCGGGCGGGATGGGGCTGTGGTTGTTGAGCACCACGAAACGCCCGGCGTGGCTGAGGTTGCCGAGCAGGTCGCCCGCCTCCTCATGCGCGAAGCTCTCGTACACCAGCGCCCGGCCCACCGTCATGGGGTACACGCCCACGCCGAACATCAACGCCGCCCCGGGCGCTTCGGGCGCGCCGTCCGGGATGACCCGCGGCGCGGGCCGGGCGTACATGAGGTAGCTGCCGTCCGGGAGCAGGTTGCCGAAGGGCTGGTCGCTGGACAACCCGATCAACCCGTACTCGGCGGTCATCTGGTCCTCGGCCTTGACGCCGACGTAGAAGACCTCGCCGATCGCGGCGTCCTCGAACGCCACCAGCTCGGTGCCGCTGCGGTCGAGGGATTTGGCCGCCGCGGCCAGGGCGGCGGGATCGAGGTTCACCAGGTTCGAGTCGCCGCGGCTCACGTACAGGTCAATGTCGCCCTCGCCCGCGGTGCGCGGCGTGGAGAGGTTCGGCGGGGTGAAGGTGAGGAAGGCGACGTAGCGACCGAAGTTGGTTTCGCCGCCGGAGAGGTACGGGTCGAAGGCGTTCGTGAAGACGTAAAAGTGCCATTGGTTGGTGGTGCCGGCGGGGCCGCCGACCAGCGGCGAGTGGGCGCCGGTGCGCTGGTAGAGCAGCGGCACGCCGTTGGTCATGAGCGTCAGCTCGGCGCGGTTGGTGGCCAGCAAGGGCCGGGGCGTGAATTTCAGCGCGTTGGTGCCGCCCACAGACACGACCAGCGCGTAGTCCTGCACGATGTCGTTGGTGTGGGCGGTGACAGCGTTGACGTTCACCCGGCGGGCCGTGACGTAGAGGGTGTAGTTGGTGTCCACGGGCCGGCGCAGAAAGACGTTCTCGACGTTGTTGACGCCGTCCCAGACCTGCGCGGTGGCGTTGGTGTCGGCCGGGGGGTTGTAGTCGCTGCCGGCCGGGATGTCGTTGCCCAGGTAAATCTGGCCGGTGACGCGGTTCGAGACGATGAGGTCGAGGTCGTTGACCAGTTTGATGGCGGCGGCGGGGTTGGCGGGCGGATCGGTCCAGACCAGGGTCACGCGCAGGTCGGCGAAGGTGGCGTTGGTGGAGATTTCCAGGTCGTAGGCGTGGGTCTGGCCCGTGGCCAGGGCGTTGGTGGGGCTCTGGTCCACCCAGCGCACCGGCCATTGCTCGGGATCGTTCAGCGCGTTGGTGAGGGCGGCGGGGAAGATGTTGGTGAGGGCGGGCAGGCCCCAGCCCTGGTAGTTGATCTGGGAGCGGACCTCGAGGTTGTACTGCGGGCCGAGCGAGCGGGCGCCGTGGATAAGGAGCGCCTTGAGCAGGGCCGGGCTGTACGGTCGTTGCAGGCGCTGCTCGAAGAACTCCTGCATCAGGGCCACGAGCCCGCTCACCGCCGCGGCCGACACGCTGGTGCCCGAGAGGTAGCGGTAGTGCGGGGCGAGGGGCTCGTTGATGCGCGTGAGCAGGTCCAGCAACTCGGGCGTGATCTCCTCCACCTCCAGCCGCACCTGGAGCGTGAAACGCACCGGCGCCGGAGTCGGGTTCACGATGTGGTAAAACCACGCCCCCTCGGCCGGGGCGTCAATCACCGCGTTGGTCACGCCCACGAAGTCCGCCGCCGTGGGGTCGTCGCCGGCCCGGGCGTAAATCTCCAGCGGGGGGAACGGCACCGGGGAGGCGGGCGCGGGCAGGGTGGTAATGGTCAGGCGGTGCGTGCGCGCCGGCACCAAGAGGCTGTAGCGGTTGGGCTCGTCGGGGAGCACCAACTGGTTGGTGTAGGTGCGTACCAACGTGTTCGTGCGCTCCCAGTCCACCGTCCAGCCCGCCGCCCGCGGCGCCACGACCAGCACCCCGGGTGCCACGACGTCCGGCTTGAAGCGCCCGCGCTCGCCCTCGACGCCCAGGCCCACGTTGCCCCGCGCGGAAAACGGCGCGACCTCGTCGTTGCTGTCGGCGAAGGCCACCGCCACCTCGTTGGTCTCGACCACGTTGGTGACCACGAACTCGCCCTCGACGATGTTCGTCACCTGATTGGTCTGCACCACGGTCACGGTGACCGGGCGCACCTGCTCGATGGCGCCCACGGTGATGACGTTTTTGGCCGTGGCCGGGGCGTGGATGCGGCCGGGCAGGCCGCCGCTGCCGCTGTCATTGCCGCCGCCGTTGTTGCCGGCGGAAAACACGAACAAGAGCGGCTGCGCGCCCGGCTCGTCGGGCAGGGCGTCGCGCGTGGCGGCGTCGTAACTGGCCGCGGCGCTGGTGTAGTCGAAGACCTGGTCGTAACCCCAACTGTTGTTCGCGACCAGCGGGTTGGTGCGCGCCAGGGTGAGGTAATTGGTGCGCGCCAACAGTTCCTGAAGGGCCACGTCCGAGGCCGGGTCCAGCGCGCGGTCCACCGCGGTGGCCAGCAGCTTCGCCGCCGGCGCCAGGCCGCGAAAGCTGGCGTTGGTGAGCGAGCCCGGCGGCACGTTGGTGCCGGTGGGGCCGTGCGCGCCCGTGCCGGCAATCACCCCCGCCAGGTGCGTGCCGTGGCCGGTGAGGTCCACGAGTGCGTTGGTGCTCGTGCCGAAGACGCGGTCCGCAAGGTCCGGGTGCGTGGCATCCACGCCGCTGTCGTTGAGGCTCACCCACACGTTCGACCCGGTCAGGTCGAAGTACGCATTGCTCACCACCGTGTCCGCCGTCACGGCCAGCCGCTCGCGGGTCAGGTCGCTGGCCAGCACGCGCGGCGGCGCCGGCTCGATCAACTGCACCCCCGGCAACGCCGCCAGCGCCGGCAGGCCCGCCGCGCCGGGCCGCACCACAAATTGGGGCTCGCGCGCCGGGCCGACCTGGGTTTGGCCTTCGGCCTCGAGGGCCGCGCCCAGTTGGGTCAGGGCCGCGCGTACTGTTTCGCGGTCCTCGGCAAAGGCGGTGACCGCCCACCGCTCTCCGGCCGCGGGCGGCTCGCCCGCCAGCGCCCGTGTCAACAGGCTGGCGTGGACCTTGAAGTAAGGCTCGAAGGGCAACACCGCCTGCGCCACCGCGGCCAGGCGCCCGGCTCCGGCGGCGGAGACGCGCACCAGAAAGGCGTTGTTGGGAATGTAGGAGACCACGCGCCCGCCGGCGGCGGCCACCGCGTCCTGGAAGGCCCGGGGGTCCGGCGTGCGCATCTGCACCAGGTAAGCGCCCGGCTTGGCCCCGGCCCGCCAGGCGGGCGGCACGGGCAGCGGCTCGGGGCGGGCGGTGTCCACCAGGGCGTTGGCCAGGAGGATGGCGTGGTCACTGCGGGCCAGCGCGGCCAGGGGCTGGTCGGTGTTGCGGAGCCGGTGCAGCAACTCGGGGTCGGCGAAGCGCGCGGCGGCGGCCTGACGATGGAGGTCCTCGGCGCGGGTGAGCAGGCGCACGGCCGGGCGAGCATTCAGGCGGGTGTGGTAGACCGTTTGCGTGGCGGCCGGGGGCGCGGGCGGCGGCGGGGGCGCGAGGTCCCGACGCCGGTTGCCCTCGCGCCACAGGAGAATCCCCGCGAGGAAGGCGGTGACGCTAAGGATGGACCAAAATCGGGTAGTCATACACCGGGGCGCGCGGAGCTACTGGGTGGGGAGCTCCTGGTAACTTTCGATCACGGCACGCGGGGCCACGGGCGGGCCTTCGATGCGGATGACCGCGCGGGCGGCGAACTCGGCGGTCACCTGATAGTTGGTGCAGAGCCGGTTGAACGTGCCGGGCTGGAGGTAAAGCGAGTTAGGAGCCTCGCGCAGGGCCTGGCCGTAGGCATAGACGACGAACCGCGGCTCATCCGCGCGCAACAGCGAGAGGATTTGCTGCGGGAGGCGCTCGAGCACGGCGTCGGCGACCAGGTTGCTCGGGTTGAGGAAGGGCGAGGCCACGGTCAACTCGGGCGTGGCCAGGATGCGGCCCAGGCGATTGAAGACCGGGATGCTTTGCTGGTTGTTGGTGACCTCGAGCTGGCGGGTGCGGTTGATGCCCTCGACGATGCGGCGCAGTTGCGGGTAGTGGTTCAGGCCCACCGGGCCATCGGGCTGGATGATCAGCTCGCGAAACTCGGGCGGGGTGCCCGGCGGCGCGGTGGCCGGGGTGAGGTTGGTCAGCACGGAGACCCCGCTCAGCACGGCGGACCAGGCGGCCAACTCGGACTGGTTGACCGAGAGGAGCCCGCGCGCGGCGTTGTCGTTGGGCGCGACGGTGAAGGCGTCCAGCAGCAGCCAGTCGTTGGTGGGGTGGGTGCCGGCATTGCCGGCCCAGCGCAGCCACTGGCGTTGCGAGATGACGCCGGACTTGAGGTAAACCGTCTGCCAGGGTGTGCCGCGATGCACCCGCCCAATCCAGCCCAGGTTCGGGAACTTGTTGGTGGGAAATTCCCAGTCGTCGGGCCGGTAGATGCCGGGGTCCTTGATGCGGTTGTCGAAGGCCAGCAGCGAGGGCGTCAAGAGCGGGTTGTCGCCCCAGGGCGAGTACCGTTCGTTGAGCCGGCCCAGGTTCGAGTTGGTGAGCGCCGCGGTGGGCGGGATGGCGAAGCGGACCGTGTTGGTCCGGTTGGGATCGTCGGGCCGATTCTGCGGGTCGAGCAGGTCGCTGACCAGGTAATGGACCAGCGGATCGTTGGCCTGCCAGGAGGCGTCCTGGTAGAGCTTGCGGCTGGGCGAGAACGGCGCCTGCACGGCGAGCCGCCCGGCCAGTTCGGCCCGCAGCAGCGCGCGGTCACGCTCGCTGGTATAGACCAGCGGAGTCAGGCCGCAAAAGAGGCGGAAGCGGTCAATGCTCTTGGGCTTGTCGAGCCCCTCGGCGCTCAACTGGCTGTAGCTGCGCCACTGCGCCTCGCTGACGGGGAGGTTGCCCAGCGAAATCTGCATCTGATTTTCGACGCCCACCATCGGCACGTTCGGGTCGTTCACGCCGCCCACGCGGTTGGTGTCCCACACGTTGGCCGGCTCGGCCGGCGCGCCGGTGGCGGTGAGGGCGCCACGGCCGGCCAGTTCGCGGGAGAGGTTCATCACGGCCCGCAGGCTGCCCAGGCTGACGAAGTCCACAATGCGGTTGGCGGTTTCGTCCACGATGGCGCAGATGAACTGGTTGGTGGCGTGCAGGGTCCAGTCGGGCATGTAGAAGCCCAGGCCGGGCTGGAAGGGAGCGTTGGTGCCGGCGGCGATGAGGTTGGGCGTGGGCACGGGCCGGTAGGCGCCGGCGGTGACCAGTTGCACCGGCCGCAGCACCGGCAACTGGAACTGGTTGCTCGGCCAATTGGGCACGGCCAGGTTGGTGTTGTAGGCGAGGTTGGTGAAGGCCAGGGGCAGGTTGGTGCGCAACGCGTCCACCAACGCCACGCTGAAGCGGCCCGCCACGCGCACGCGCAGCGGCCGGGGATAGTTGGTGGCGTAGGCGTTCCAGAGCTCGACGCCGAACTGGTTGGTGACCGTGACCAGGTACAAGAGGTTGGTTTGGACCGGGCGCAGGTCCTGGGGCGTGCGCTTGCGGACCTCGAGTTTGCGGGTGACCTGCGCCACGTTGCGCATGGCGAACTCGTTGAAGTTGGGCAGCCCCTTTTTGACGCCGACCAGGAACGGCACGTCGTACACCAGCGCCCGCGGTTCGTTGGCCAGCGCGGCGCGGTCGGCCTCGTTCTGCAGGTCGCGCACCGGCAGGAACGTGGCGTTGAGGAAGGCGGCGTTGGTGACCTCCTCGTAGCCGCGGATGAAGACGAACGTCCCTTGGTCCGTGCCCTGGATGGTGCGCGTGCCGAAGAGGGGCCGCAGGACAGTGGGCAGATGCGGGTAGCCGGTGTCGGTCCGGTTGGTGGTGGCGTCGTAGAGGTTCACCGCCAACTGCAGCAGCCGGTGCAGTTCCGGCGAGTACTCGTTGTACGGGTAGAGCAGTATGTTGGTGACGGAGAGGCTGGGCCGCACCAGCGCGTCGCCGATGTAGTAGTTGGTGAAAAGGGTGTTGCCCACCCGGACGATGTTCGTGCGCCGCGCCGCCTGGATGAGCCGGTCCGCAGCCGCCTGGAAGAACTCGAGGGGCGTCCAGGGCACGAAGTTGGTCTCCCCGCCGGGCACGCGGTTGTTGTAGTGCAGATGCACCTTGCCCAAATGGGCCGGGCTGGACTCGGCGCCGATCTGCCCGAGCATCCGGTAAAACGTGTAGCGGTCGTAGGTGGACAGGCCGCTCTGCGCCAGTAACAGTCGGGAAATCCACGGCGCACGCCCGCCGTTGGGCGGGTCCAGGACCTTGTTGGTGTCGAACAGCTCCTGAAACTCGACGTAGAGCCGCGGCGCGTCCGCCCCGGGCCAGGGCCGGTCCGGCACGTCGTTGTCGGTCACCAGGCCGGCGAGGTTCGTGGCGGTGAAGGCCGGGCCGTCGGTGTAGCCGTCAATGAGGTCGGTGACAAACGCGTCCGCGCCGCGCGGGCCGAAGAGCTGGCGCACGCTCAGCAGGTTGGTCAACGCGCCGGCGAAGCGATAGCGCAGGAAGGCCAGGGCGTCCCGGGCGGCCTCGCTGGCGCTGGGCAGGGCCAGGCGGGTGTTGGGGTCCAGGGTGTAAGTGTAGTTGCGGGTGACGTTGGTGTTGAGGTCGCGCAGGAAGGCGGCGAGGTTCAGCTCCCAACTACCCACGCCCTGGTTGCGGTAGTAACCGTCGTCCCGCAGCGTGGTGTCTCCCGGCCGCAGGGCGTGGTTGCCGATGAAGTTCAGGTCCAGGCTCCGGCCCGCGGGCTGGAGCAGGTAGGCCATGCGGCCGATGAAGCGGTTGGTCGGGCCGTGCGGCGCGTCCGGGTGCTGGAGCACGCCGATCCATTCGGGGTCGCCGACGAAGTAATTGCTCAGCACCGGCTCGCCGTTGCGCCAGGGCTGGCCGGCGGGGTTGACCCAGCGCCCCTGGGCATCGAGCACGGGCAGGAGGCCGTTGGACTCGAACCGGCCGTTGCGGTTCAGATCGAGGAAAAACCGGAAGTCCAGCGGCCGGGCGCGGTCGTCGTTCGTGCGCACGAAGACCGGCGGGCGCGGATCGAAGCGCAGGTTGGCGATGTTGCGCACCCAGTAGTCCACGTTGGCGGCCACCGAGCCCGGGCCGCCGCCGGCCACGTACTCGTAGTTGACGTTGGTGGCGTTGCGGAAGTCGGCGGGGGTGGGCGGCAGGGCCGGGTTGAAGCCGTAGGGGTTGATGAAATTGGTCGAGACCAGGTACTCGTAGTTGAGCACGTTGCTCGAGGCCAGGATGCGCGCCAGGACCTCGCCCTGCACCCGGGCGATGGCCGCTTCGGCCATGTGCCGCGCGCGGGCCTGCTCCTCGACCACCGTGACGGCGGCGCGCTCGCGGCGGCTCACCGCCAGGAAGGTGATGGCCATGAACGTGACCACCGAGAGCATCACCAGGGTAATCACCAACACCACGCCGCGCCGGGCGTGCGCCGGCCGACTGCCCGGCCGGGGGAGGACCGGGTTTTTCAACGGACTGGACCGATGCAGCTTCATGGCCGGGCGATGGGTACGGCTTGCAGGGCGGACGCCTGCCAAATGGGCACCCGCTGGCGGAACAGGTGCACCTGCGCCGCGCGGTTGGACAGAAAGTTGCGGGCCAGGTCCGAGCCGGCGGGCAACTGGCGGAACTGCGCCAGCGCGTCCGGCTCCAGGACGCCCAGTTCAATCTCGACCGCCGCCGGCAGGGCGTTGCTGCGGAAAATGGCCAGCGTGGCCCCCGGAAGGCGCGGGTCCGGCTCCAGCCACAGGTCTTCGCTCAGCGCGTAGCCGGGGTTGGGGTAATCGTTGGTCGCGGCGCGCACGTACCAGTGCCGGTTGGTCGCGCTCATCGGGAACCCGAGCGCGTCATAGGCCTGCACCCGGAAATGCACCACGCCCTCGACCAGCGGGGCGAAGTTCGTGGCCGCCCGGCCCAGCGTGGCGATGCTCAACCAGCCGGTGGGCATGAGCCGCTGCTGATGGGTGAGCGTGTACCGGCCCAGCGTGCCCACCCCGCCGCGGGCGTTGAGGACGCGGTACACCGTGCCGGCCAGACGCGAGCCCTCGCGGGAGAACAGGAAGACTTCCTCGAGCACGTTCGTGCGCCGGGTCGCGCCCACGTTGAGCCGCTGCACCACCGGCTGGTAACCTTGGAAGTCGTTCGGGCGGTTGGTTTCGTAGTACAGGTCGAACACCTCCTGCGGGCGCAACGTGCCCACCGGCCCGACGCCGATGGCCGGACTGAGCGTGACCAAGAAATTGGTCTCCGGCGTCTGGCCGGCCGCGCTCAAGCGCCGCAGGTCGCGCGTGATCAGCTCCATCGCCAGCCGGCCGCCCTCGGTCACGTCGGTCTGGCTCACGTTGGCCCGCAACGCCCGCTGGGTGGCGCTGAAGACCGAGTAAAGCGCGGTGACGATCAGGCCCATGATGCCCACCGCCACCATCAGTTCGGTGAGCGTGAAGGCGCGCCGGCCCCGGCCGGTCTGGAAGGACAGTTTCATGGCGCGGGCAGCGGGAGGGGCTCGAACGGGCGCAGCCAGTTCAATTCGCCCAGCCGGCTGTCGTTGGTGCGGAGCAGTTCGCCGGTGACCAGGGTGCGGTACACCTGGCGGTTGTCGCCCACCTGGAGACGGTTGTTCATGAAGTACACCGGCCACTCGAGGGTCAGGCGCAGCTCGAAGGTGCCCGCCCGCAGGAACTCCGCCTGGCGCACCTGCTCGTACTGCCAGCGGCGATACTGCTGCTCGGCCGGGGTGAGCCCGTGCTCGTTGAAGTTGGTCTGCCCCGGCTGGCGGGTGCGGGCCACGGCCAGCGCCGTGTAGGGCGTCAGTTCGCTGGTCAACCGGTAGGTGAAGGCAAAGTCGTTGCGCGGGGTTTTCTCCCCGGCCGACCCGCTGATGGCCCGGACAAATGCCGTGGCCTGCCGGGCGTGGACGCGCTCGATCGCGCCGGTCTGGACCTGGGCCGGCTGGGTCAACAGGCCGAGAATCTCCCGGCCGGTGCGAAAGCCGTTGGTCGCGTCAAACGCCCGCGGCGGGGTGAGCGCGGTGCCGCTGACGGCGAT
>CAYXPA010000085.1:0-17477 GCA_964466945.1 uncultured Verrucomicrobiota bacterium
CGCGCTCGGGATTTCGCGCCGGCAGGTCCAGGCCGTAGTTCCAGGGCGAAGCCGGAAAGATGTCGAAGGCCGGCCAGGGGTCGGTGCCGCCGTGGCGCACGTAGTGTTCGCGAATCTGGAGCGAGTAGGTGAGCGGGCCGCGGTCCACGGAGACGGTGTGGCGGTTCTTGATCCAGGTGCGCAGGCGTACCTGCATGGGCAGGCTGAGCGTGAGCGTGTCGCCGTCGACCCAGGTGCGTTCAACGCGGAGGAAGGCGCCGGGGCGCGGCCCTTGGACTTCGAGCGGACGGCCGTTGAGCCGCAGCCCTGGGCGGTCGCACCAGGCGGGCACGCGCAGGTAAAGCGGGAACGCCACGGACCGGGGCGCGCTCAGCTTGAAGGTGACGGTTTCCTCGAAGGGATAACGGGTGTCGGCCAAGAGGGTGACCGCGGTGCCGTCGCCGACCCTGGCGGTGACGCGAGAGGGCGCGTAGAGGACGGCGGCCAGTCCGTTGCCGGCCGTCGCCATCCAGAGGTGCTCGGTGAAGTACGGCCAGGCGTGGCCGGCGTTGTGCTGGCAGCAACGGTGGTCGTGCGGGTTCATGCAGTACATGGGGCCGCCATTCTGAATGCCGGGCGCCTTGCTGACGTGGTCGCTCTGGGGCTGGTTGGGGGCGGTGAGGTAGCGCAGGGCCTTGAGGTCGGCGGTCATCGCGGCGGGCAGGCTGTTGAAGGCGACATTTTCGCAGCGGTCGGCCCAGCGGAGGTCGCCGGTCAGGCCCAGGAGGATTTCGTCCGAGAGCATTTCCTCGGCGATGCCGCAGGTCTCGATGGCCTGGCGCGGGCCGGTGAAGCCGGGGCGGCAGTTTTCATCGCTGCCGTACATGCCGCCGGGCACCTGGCCGTAGAGGGCGCGCAGCTCGGTCCAGTTGTGCTCGGTGGCGTGGCGGTGGCGCGGGTCGTGGCTGAGCACCCAGTACGTGGCGGGTTCGCGGAAGCCCTGGGCGAGGTTGACGTTGTGCCAATTGATGAGGCCGGTGTCCCAGCGCGCGGCGTGGCGGTGGGTCTTGTGGGCCAGGTCCAGCAGCCACGGTTCGCCGATGCGGTTGTAGAGCCAGAAGATGCTGTAGAGCTGGTCGCCGGCGCGCATCTTCGGCCAGTAACCCACCAGGAACTTCTCCTCCGGCACCGCGGCCAGGTACTGGAAGTAGCGCGTCATCAGCGCGAGCACGCGCGGGTCGCCGGTGCGCTCGTGGTAGGACTGGAGGCAGAAGAGCATGATCATGTTCGGCCAGAGGTCGTCGCGGCCCTTGAGGTCGGTGGCCACGCCGGTGCGCTCTTCGCCGGGGCCGAACCAGCCGTCGGGCTGCTGGCTACCCAGCGCGCCTTCGATCCACACCCGCGCCTCGCGGATCATCCGCTCGTCCTCGAGCAGGTAACCGCAGTCCTGGAAGCCCTTGAGCCAGTAGGGCACCTCCTCCCAACCGCGCTCGCCCCGCCCGGTGGGACTGAGCCAGGCGTTGTTTTCCTTCTTCAAAAACTCGCTGATCTCGGTGAGGTGCCCGTGGAAGCCGTCGGCCTGCAGGCGCAACACCCGCCGCAACCAGCCCTCCGGCCGCACCGCGCCCACCGGCAGCTTGAGCAGCGGCGCGGGCAACAGCGGCGGACGGTGGCCCACGTAATGCGTGTTGGGCGGGGCAGTGGGCAGCTCGGCCACCACCGTGACCCGGGGCGTGCCGGTAAGGGCGGTGAAGGGCAGCGACGTCATGACCAAACAAGCCAGCCAAGTCCGGAGCGCACCAGTGCCGTGGACCGAGGCGCGGCCGGCCGGGCGGCGTAGTTTCAAGGATAGTTTCATCACAGCGCGGGGTGTTGCGGGCGTAAACTGGGTGCGCGGCATGGGAAGTGTCAAGCCGGCGGCAGGTCACGGGTGGAGGAGCCGGCATTGAGCCGAAGCGATTCGGTTGGTTCTGTGGCACGGCCGGCCGGGCCGTGGTTGGCCTGCCTGCCGGCAGGCAGGCGGCAAATTGCTGCCGACTCCGGGGGCTTCGGGCCGTCCCACCAAAACAGTCTGCCCGCTCTGTGATTTGGTGGGGCCGAGTTGTGGCCCGACCGAGGGCGGGCCGACACCGCGGCGGCCTACTGCGCGCCCGGTGCGGTTTCCCAATTGTGACCGGAACGGCACCGTGCTGACACAAAACATCCCCAAGCTCGGTCGGGTAAGGCTGACACGGGCAACGGGTCAGCCAGCCGAGCCCATGAGCGAGCACCATGAGGCCAGCAGCGTGTTCCCGGCCGCCCGGGTCAGTCCGGCGCGGGCGTTTCTGTACCTGGGCACGCTGGTGCTGGCTTACGTGGGCGTGTACCTGTGCCGGAAGAACCTCACGGTCGCCGTTCCGCTGCTGCAAGCGGACTGGGCGCTGACCAAGGAGCAGGTCGGTCTGCTGGCCAGCCTCAGCACCGTGGCCTACGCCGCCGGCAAGGTGTGTTTCGGCCCGGTGACGGATCGGATCGGTGGCCGGCCGGCCCTGTTGGGTTCGATGTTGCTGGTCGCGGTGTTCGGGCTGGCCGGCGCCCTGGCGCCCGGTCTGCTGGCGCTGACCGTGCTCTACAGCGCCAACCGCTTCGCGGGCGCGGCCAGTTGGGGCGCGATGGTGAAGCTGGTGCCGGAGTGGTTTGCGCCCCGACGGCTGGCGCTGGCCTGCGGGTTGTTGTCGCTGAGCTTCGTTTTCGGCGGCGCGCTGGCGGTGGGTTTCGCCGGATTGATCGCCCGAGTGACGGGAGATTCGCGTCCAGCGATTCTGGGAGTGCCCGCCTTGGCGCTGCTGGCCATCACGGCGTTGACGGCGGTGGTGATCCCGCGCGGCGCGGGGGCGGTCGGTCGCCGAGTAGCGCCCGCGCCCGGGGCTCTTCGGTTGCCGCTCCGGGTGCTCGAACTCTTTCGCGAACGCACCTTTCGCGTCGTGCTGGCGCTGAGCTTCACGCTCACCCTGCTGCGCGAGACCTTCAATTTCTGGACCGTGGATTTTCTCCGGACCGAGGGCGGGGCCGGGGTGTCGAGCGCGCTGGCGGCGTTTCTGGCGATGCCCTTCGATCTCTGCGGAGCGGCGGGAATTGTGCTGGTGGGCTGGGCGTTCGACCGTCTGGACCGGGGCGCGCGCCAAATCTTTCTGGCCAGCATCTTGGCGGCGCTGGCCGCGCTCCTGTGGGTGTTGCCGGAGTTTTTCCGGGCCGGCTTGTGGGCCCTCACGGCGGGGGTGGCGCTGATCGGTTTTCTGGCCTACGGCCCGTACAGCCTGCTGGCCGGAGTGCTGGCCGTGGAAGTGCGCGGGAAGGAGCACGCCGCCACCGTGGCCGGTTTTGCCGACGCGACGGGCTATCTGGCCGGCGTGCTTTCGGGGGTGTGCTTCGGCAAAATTCTGACCTGGGGCGGCTACCGCCTCGGCTTTCAGGTCATGGCCGGCCTCACCGCCGTGGCCGCGCTGCTGAGTTTGTTGCTGTACCGACGCCCCGCGCGGGAAGTGCCCGCGCCCGTCTCCGCCCTGAGTCCCGGCCCGCAGGCCGAAGTCTCGTGAGCGCCGCCAACCGGTTCTGGTAAAAGCCGCTTGCCAACCCCAACCTCCGCCTTGACCCCCCCAACTCCCAGTCCGATGAACATCCAACTGGTGGTCTTCGACATGGCCGGCACCACGATCCGGGACGATGACGCGGTGAACCGGTGCTTGCGCGAGGCCCTGGCAGCGGGCGGCGTCGAAGTCGGCCGGGACGAAGTCAACGCCGTCATGGGCCTGCCCAAGCCGGAAGCCATTGCCACCCTTCTGGCCGCGCGGTCCCCGGGCGCCCCGCCGCCGCCGGCCGAGCGCGTCGAGGCGCTGCACCGCGAGTTCCTCCGGCGCATGATCGAGTTTTACCGCCACGACCCTTCGGTCGAGCCCATGCCCGGCGCGGAAGAATGCTTCGCGCACCTCAAGCGCCGGGGCCTTCGCCTTGCGCTCGACACCGGATTCAGCCGCGACATCGTGCAGGTGATTCTTCACCGCCTGGGCTGGGACGTCCCGGGGTTCCTCGACGCCACCGTGGCCAGCGATGAAGTGCCGCGCGGCCGGCCGCATCCGGACCTGATCTTCGAGGCGATGCGGCGCACGGGGGTGGCTTCGCCCTTGGCGGTTGCCAAAGTGGGCGACACGCCGGCCGACCTCCGGGAGGGGGTCGCCGCCGGTTGCGCCCTGGTGATCGGGGTGACCAACGGCACGCACACCCGCGCCCAACTGGCCGCGCATCCGCACACCCACCTGATCGCGTCGCTGGCCGAACTGCCGGCGCTGCTGACCTGAACCGACATGGACCCGACGCCCCAGATTGCCCGCGCCCGCGACCCGTTGCTGTTCACGCCGGGCCCGCTGACGACCAGCGCCGCGGTCAAACAGGCCATGTTGCACGACGCCGGCTCGTGGCATTTCGAGTTCAACGCCCGCGTGGCGTGGATTCGCGAGGAACTGCTGCGCGTGGCCGGCCTGTCGCGCGCGGCCGGCTGGGAGGTGGTGCCCTTGCAGGGCAGCGGCACGTACGGTGTCGAGGCCGTCTTCGCCACGTGCGTGCCCCCGCAGGGCAAGGTGGTGGTGCTGGCCAACGGCGCCTACGGCGAGCGCGCCGTGCAAATGCTCCGCCAGGCCGGGATTGCCCACACGGTGTTGCGCACGCCCGAGGACCAACCCAACGACCCGGCCGCGCTGGAGGCGTTGCTCGCGCACGACCCGGCCGTCACGCACGTCTTCGCCGTCCATTGCGAGACCACCTCGGGCCTTTTGAACCCGATCGCCGAGGTGGGGCGCGTGGCGCGCCGGTACGAGCGCGAGTTCATCGTGGACGCAATGAGCAGTTTCGGCGGGATGCCGATTGATTTCGCGGCGTGCGGGATTGATTACCTGGTGTCCTCCGCCAACAAGTGCCTCGAGGGCGTGCCGGGCTTCTGCTTCGTCTTTGGCCGGCGCGACCGGTTGCTGGCCTGCGCGGGCCACGCCCGCAGCCTCAGTCTGGATTTGGCGGCTCAATTGCGTGGCTTCGACAAAAACGGCCAGTTCCGCTTCACGCCGCCGACGCACGCGCTGCTGGCCTTCGCCCGGGCGCTCGAGGAACTGGAGCAGGAGGGCGGCGTGCCCGCGCGGGCGGCGCGCTATCGCCGCAACCACGAGACCCTGCGAGCCGGGATGGAGGCGCTCGGGCTGCGGGCGTACCTCCCGCCGGCGGTCCAGAGCCACATCATCACCGCCTTTCCCTTTCCCGCCGCGCCGGGGTTTGTGTTCGACCGCTTCTACCGGCGGCTGAGCGACCGCGGGTTCATCATCTACCCCGGCAAGTTGACGCAGGCCGACACCTTCCGCATCGGCACCATTGGCCGGCTTTTCCCCGCCGACCTCGAGCAACTGGTCCACGCCATCGGCCAAACCCTGGCGGAGCTGGGGGCGCTCCCGGTTCGCGCGGGCAAGCCACCGCAAGGAGTCAACGCATGAATCCCCCGCCCGCCACCCCCGCGATCCCCCGCAGCCCCGCCGCCGAGGGGGATGTCAACTCGACCCCGCACCGCGCCGCCTGGCAGGCGGCGATGCTTGATCCCGCCACGCGCGAGTGGCTGGCCGAAGACGCCCGCTGGTTCCTGCACCAGTCGCTCTCCACGCCGTGCCTGAATGTCCTGCGCGCGGCCCGCGGGGCGGGCATCGAAGACCTGCAGGGGCGGGCGTACCTCGATTTCCACGGCAACTGCGTGCACCAGGTGGGCTTCGGTCACCCGCGCGTCATCGAGGCCATCATCCGCCAACTGCGCGAACTCCCGTTCTGCCCGCGCCGCTATACGAATCTCCCGGCCATCCGGCTGGCCCGGAAACTGGCCGCGCTGGCGCCGGGCGACCTGAACCGCGTGCTCTTTGCGCCCGGCGGCGCCGAAGCCATCGGCATGGCGGTACAACTCGCCCGCGTGGCGACCGGCCGATACAAGACCATCTCGATGTGGGACTCCTTCCACGGCGCCACGCTCGAGGCCAGTTCGGTGGGCGGCGAGGCGCTGTTCCGCGCGCGCCTGGGGCCGCTGTTGCCCGGCTGCGAGCACGTGCCCCCGCCGGACCCCTGGCATTGCCCGTGGGACTGCCGCGGCGAGTGCCGCCTCAAGTGCGCCGATTACGTCGAGTACGTGCTCGCCAAGGAGGGCGACGTGGCGGCGGTCGTCAGCGAGACCGTGCGCTCCGCGCCCTTCATTCCCCCGCCGGACTATTGGCACCGCATCCGCGCCGCCTGCGACCGACACGGCGCGTTGCTCATCCTCGATGAAATCCCCACCGCGCTGGGCCGGACCGGGAAGATGTTTGCGTGCGAGCACTATGGCATCGTCCCGGACATGCTGGTGCTGGGCAAAGGCCTGGGGGGCGGCGTAATGCCCCTGGCCGCGCTGCTCGCCCGCGACTCCTTCAACGTGGCCGCCGACCGCGCCCTGGGCCATTACACACACGAGAAAAACCCGGTGGCCGCGGCCGCCGCGCTGGCCACGCTCGAGTGCCTCGAGTCGGAGCGCCTGCTGGACCACGTGAACGAACTCTCCGCCTTCGCGCTGGCGCGCCTGCGCCAAATGCAGGCGCGTCACCCCCTGGTGGGCGACGTCCGCGGCCTGGGCCTGCTGCTCGGGGTCGAACTGGTGCAGGACCGCGCCACGATGGCGCGGGCGTGCGACGCGGCCGAGCAGGTGATGTACGAAGCCCTGCGGCGCGGGCTGAGCTTCAAGGTCACGATGGGGAACATCCTCCAACTGACCCCCGCCCTGACCATCACCCGCGAGGAAATGGCGCGGGCCCTGGACATCCTGGACGAGGCCCTCGAGGTGGTCGGCCGTCGCTTTGCGTCGGGCGCCTCCGCGGCGTGAGGCGCTGGCAGTTTCAAGGCGCATCGGCGCCAGCGCCCGGTTGGCGCAAGGCGCCGCGGAGCCGGGCGTGAAGATTCCAGGGGCACCACACCGCCCGCCGTGCCGGCCCGCGCGGCGGCCTTGACGGCTCGCGTTCACGGCGGCACAAGGGCCGGGTGAAGCCTGCATTGCTCGCCCCGCTGGTTTTCTTCACTTGCGCCACCGCGGTGCGCGCCGAATTCGCCGCGAAGCTGCCCAACGCCGACCGCCTCCGGCCCTACGCGGCCAACCCGCGTTACTGGCAGTACCGCGGCCAACCGGTGCTGCTCCTGGGCGGCTCGAAGGACGACAACCTGTTCCAAATCCCCGACCTCGAGGCGCACCTGGACGAGATGCGGGCCGCCGGCGCCAATTACATCCGCAACACCATGAGCGACCGGCCGGACAAGGGCTTCGAGGTCTATCCGTTTTTCCGCCGCGAGGACGGCAAGTACGACCTGGAGCGGTGGAACCCCGAGTACTGGCGTCGCTTTGCCCGGATGCTCGAGGGGACCTTCGCCCGCGACATCGTGGTCCAGATCGAGGTCTGGGACCGGTTCGACTACTCCCGCGAGAACTGGGAGAAACACCCCTACCATCCGGCCAACAACGTCAACTACACCTTCGAGCAGTCCGGGTTCGCGCCGCGGTACCCCGACCACCCCGGCGCGAACCAGCAGCCGTTTTTCTTCACCACCCCCGACCAGCGCCACAACCCGGTCGTCTTCCGCTACCAGCAGCGATTTGTGGACGAACTGCTCCGGCACGCCCTGCCTTACCCGCACGTGCTCTACTGCATGGACAACGAGACCAGCGGCGACCCGGCCTGGGGCGCCTTTTGGGCCCGCCACATCCGCCAACGGGCGCGCGAAGCGGGCGTGGACGTCTTCCTGACCGAGATGTGGGACGAGTGGAACCTCCGCGCGCCGCAGCACCGCCACACCTTCGACCACCCGGAGCTGTACGACTTCGCCGACGTCTCGCAAAACAACCACCAAAAAGGCCAGACCCACTGGGACGACTTCCAGTGGGTGCGCGAATACCTGACGCCCCGGCCCCGGCCAATCAACACGGTCAAAACCTACGGCGCGGACACCGGCCGGTACGGCACCACGCGCGACGGGCTCGAGCGCTGGTGGCGCCACCTCATCGGCGGCGCCGCCGCGGTGCGGTTTCACCGGCCCGACTCCGGCCTGGGCTTCTCGGCCGAGGCGGCGGCTTCGATCCGCGCCGCGCGCAAGCTGGCCTCGCGGTGCCGCCTCTGGGAGATGGCGCCGGCGCAGGAACTCCTGCGCGACCGCGAGCCGAACGAGGCCTACCTGAGCGCCCGGCCCGGTGCGGCCTACGCGGCCTATTTCCCGGACGGCGGCGCGGTGGCCCTGGACCTGCGCGAGGCGCCGGGACGCTTCGGCCTGCGCTGGATTTGCATTGCCACCGGCGACTGGGGCCCGTCGGGCGAGGTGCGCGGCGGCGACTGGGTCCCCCTCGAGGCGCCGGGTGCCGGCCACTGGGTCGCCACGCTGGTGAAGGAGCCATGAACGCGGTCCGCTTGGCGGGGGTTTGCGGCACACGGCCCGGGCTGGTGGTTTGCTTGGGGGGCGTGTTCCTGGCGTCGCTCCTCAACGCCGCCCGGGCGGCCGAGCGGCCGAACTGGTCGCACTGGTTGCGCCAACCCGAAGCCTGGTACCGCGGCCCGGAAGCCCGGCGCGCCGCGCAGAACGTCCTCAGCTTCCAGACCCCGCGCGGCGACTGGCCCAAGAACACCGACACCTTCTCCCGTCCGTGCACCGGGGACCGGCACGCGTTGCAGGGCACTTTCGACAACGGCGCGACCGTCCACGAAATCCGGTTTCTCGCCCGGGTGCACCGCTGCACCGGCGACGCGGACCTGGCGGAAGCCGTGCGACGGGCGGTGGACCACCTCCTGGCCGCGCAGTACGCCAACGGCGGCTGGCCGCAGCATCACCCGCCCGGCAACGGCTACGCCCGGCACATCACCTTCAACGACGGGGTGATGGTGAACCTGATGGAACTCGTGCGCGCCGTGGCCCGCGACGCGGATTTCGCCTTCCTCGACGCCAAGCGCCGCGACCGCGCGGCCGCGGCGTTCGCGCGCGGGCTCGAGTGCATTTTGCGGTGTCAGGTGCGCGCGGGCGGCCGGCTCACGGTCTGGGCCGCCCAACACGACGAGGTCACCCTCGAACCCCGCCCGGCGCGGGCCTTCGAGCCCGCGGCCCTGGCCGCGGCGGAGAGTGCCGGCGTTCTGCGCCTGCTCATGAGCCTGCCCGAACCCACGCCGGAGGTCTGCGTCGCCATCCGCGCCGGCGCGGCCTGGTTTGAATCGGCGCGGCTCACCGGCCTGCGACAGGTCACCCGCGACGGCGACAAAGGGATCGAACCCGCCCCGGACGCGCCGCCGCTCTGGGCCCGGTTCTACGAGCCCGACACCGTCCGACCGGTCTTCGCCGGCCGCGACGGCGTGGTGAAATACGCCCTGGCCGAAATCGAGCGCGAGCGGCGCACCGGTTACGCGTGGTACGGCGACTGGGGCCTGGCCGTGGCGCGCGAGTTTGCCCGTTGGTCCGCCACCCACGCGGATTGCCCATGAGCAACCCGGTCGCGGACGCCAAGGCTGTTGGCATTGACATCGGCGGCACCAAGATGGCCGTGGCCGCCGTGGACGCCGCCGGCACGCTCCGCGCCCGGGTCACCCTGCCCACCGAGGCCGAGCTCGGTTTTGCGCGGGCTGTGGAGCGGCTGGCCGGAGCGATCGAAGCGGTCTGCCAGCAGGCCGGTTGGTCACCGGACGCGCTCGACGGCATCGGCATCGGCTGCGCCGGACCGGTGGACCCGGCGCGCGGCTGGATCAACAACCCGTACACGCTGACCGGGTGGGACCGGTGCGACATCGTCACGCCGCTGCGGGCGCGCTTTGGCGTGCCCGTGCGGCTGGAGAACGACGCGGACGCCGCCGCGGTGGGCGAGTGTTTTGCCGGCGCGGGCCGGGGGTTCGATCCGGTGGTGATGCTCACCCTGGGCACCGGCGTGGGCGGCGCGGCGATCGTGCGCGGCGAAATCTACCGCGGCGCGGGCGGCGAACATCCCGAGCTGGGGCACCTGTTGGTGGCGGGCGAGGGGCCGGAATGCTACTGCGGCGCGCGCGGCTGCCTCGAATCCCTGGTCTCGGGCACCGCCGTGGGCGCGGCCGGCCGGGCGCAGGGTTACGCCGATGGGCGCGCGGTGTTTGACGCGGCCCGGGCCGGGGAACCGGCGGCGCGGGCCATCGTGGACCGGGCGACCGGGGCGCTGGCGACCGCGGCCTGGACGATCTTTCACACGTTCCTGCCGCGGCGGTTGATTCTGGGCGGGAGCATTGGGGAGGCGCATTTCGACGTGTTCGCCGCGGCCGTTCGGGGCCGGTTGGCGCGCGCCACCCAGTTCACGGTCGGCGGCGTGGAGATGGTCCCGGCGGCGCTGGGCAACGACGCCGGCGTGCTCGGCGCGGCGGCGCTGGCGCTTCCGGCCCGGCGCACCTAGGACTGCCCCAGGTACTCCGCAAACTCTCCAAAGGCCGGGGCTGACCTCTCGAAGCGGTGGCGGACCTGCGAAAAGTCCCCGGCTTCGGGGAAAAGACCTTCGAGAAACTGAAGCCGAATTTCACGGTCGGAGCTTCAGCAGGAGCCGGCGCACCCGCCAGGGCGCCGTGAGGGAGCCGTGCGGTCGCTCCCGGCTCGGCTGATCTCCATCCGCCGGAGTCGCCCGATCACGGTGTGACACTTGCCCGGTAAAACCGCGGGGATTGCTCCGTGGCGGTCTCCGTCAGTTCCGTGATGCCGGCGGCGACGGGCAGGGTGCGGGCCGGGCTCCAGGTTTTCAGATCGGACGAGGCTTCCAGCCGCAGGGTTCCGGCCACGGCGGACTGCAGCGTCAGGCGCACCGAGCGGTCGGCCAAGACGGTGATCTCCGTGAACCAAAGGGTCGGCAGGATCACCACTTCACCGACCAATGACGCGGCGTCACCGGGGCAGGGATTCCCCGTGACGTATGTGAGAACCTGCGTGCCGGAATCGGCCCCGCTCCGCGTAAAGGTGTGCCGATGCACGAGCGGAAACGGATCGCCGAGCTGCGGGAAGTTGGCCCGCCGCCGCGCGTGGAAGTCCTCCGCCCACTGTCCCGAGGTTTTGCCGGAGGGCAGCACCTTGCCCTCGATCTGGAGCGCGTTGCGCTCGTAAAGCTCGACGTAGATGCCGTCCGAGTTGTCCCAGGCGTTCTGGAGCGCCGAGTCCACGTCGCCGTCGGTCAGCAGGTCGTTGATCGTCTGGTAGCCGGTGACCTGGCCGAGCGCCGCCTGCTCGAGCACCCAGCGGTTTGGACAACCCGAGCCCACATAGTGAAAGTTCGGATCCACGATGATCGGGTGCGTGCCCGAGCCGGGACAGAACGCCGGTTTCCGCAGCAGGCCGTTGTGCGCGACGACGAAGCGCAGACCGAGGCGGGCGCGGCCCTGGGCGAGGATTTCCTCCGTCTGCTCCGCGCTGGCCGGCAGCGGATGCAGCGGGGTCGTGGGTTGGCCGAGGTATTCCCCGAAATCGTTGATGACCGGAAATCCATCCTGGATGAGCGCGTAGCAGAGGCTCTTGCCCGGGAACTCGGCCGCGAGCAGTTCTTCCTGCAGCCGGTAGAATTCGTAGAGCGCGGACGGCGTGTAGCGGCCGGGTCCGGCCCAGGTGGCGAGCTGCTCGGTGGTGTCGTTCGGCAGGCGGTTTTCGTGGGTATGGAGGTTTGCGCCGGAAGGCTTGATGTAGGCCAGCGCGCGGTAGTGCGCGTTGTTCGCGCGCAGGTGCGCGGCGAAGGCCCGCAGCAGGTCGAAGTAGTGCTGGCGGAAGTTCGGGTCCGCCGGGCTGCCGTAGAGCGCGGGCTGGCCTTCGGAGCGCAGGCCGAAATCCAGCGGCACGACCGGCGCGGTGGTCCGCGCGGGGTCGAAAATCCACTTGGGCGTGCCTTTCACGCCGGCCTTGAAGGCGATGCTGAACAGCTTGCCGTGCCTCACCGCGTGTGCGATCTCGGCGTCAATCTCCGTCCAGTTGAACTGCCCGGGGCCGGTGTGAACGTCGTCCCAGCGCGCGCGGATGAACACGCCGGTCAGATTGGGGCTGGCCCACGTCTCCGCCAGCGAGCGATACGGCGTCTCCTCGGGGCTGAGGGAGAACAACCCCGAGGCGGCCTGCGGCAGGGGCCCGGTGAACTCGTTCGGGTTGGCCGGGTCGTAGGGCAGCGGGTGGGCGCAATCGGGACGGCCGTTGGCGTCGAGCCGCACCGGGATGATCGCCTGCCCGCGCACGGCGAAACGCCACTCCACCGTGTCGCCGCTGAAAATCTCCACCCGCGCAGGCGACATCGTGCCGTCGGCCGCGACCTCGATGACATGGACGCGGTTGGTCGGTGCCGGAGTAATTTCCAGCCGGCCCCGCAGCGGGTCCTTGAACACGGTGAGCGCGGGCACGGTGACGAGCCCGTCGGCGCCGACGCTGACCTGACCGGACTGGAGCAGGCCGCCGTTGTCGAGCCGGGTGAATTTCCAGTCCAGCAACGCGCCCGGCGCCGGTTTGAACTGCTGCGCCCGGCGCACGCTCACGTCGGCGACGGCCGAGTCGAAGGGCGCGATGTCGGTGGCGAAGTCCGACGCGCCGGTGAGCCAGAGCGTGACGGCCCATTGCGTCGGCGTGTCGGCGAGCGTGTCCACGTCCCAGTTGTGGTAACCGCCCTGCGTGCCCCAGTTGTGTCCGGCGAGGTTGGCGGCGTTGTCGTAGGGCTTCTCGAAATCGGTCGCGCTGCTGCGCGCGTGGGAGTCGTTGCTGAGGGCGGGGAAGGATTGGTTGCGGCGGAAGCGGCGCATGTAGTCGGCGGAATGGCGCGCGGTGCCGTCGCGCTGGTTGGGGTTCGGCCCGGCCCAGTGGCCCACGGCGTCGTCGAGGCCGTGTTCGCGTTCGTCCCAATAGACCAGGGCGCCGATGCGGTTCGCGTTGAGCTGGGTGAGCGCGTAGGGCTTCTTGCTCTGGTCAAGGCGCGGCGGTTCCCACTCGGAGACCGGATCGTTGACGCCCCATACCAGCACCTGGAGCGGGATGTCGCCCGGCACGATGCGCCACCAGGGAGCGTAGAGGTCGGTGATCGTCGGCTTCGTGCCGCCGGGAATGGCCGGCAGGTCGCAGGGAAGCTGCTGCTCGGCGACGCCGAGGAGGAACGGCGTGTCGTCCGGCGTGGTGATGATGGTGCTGCCGTTGAAGAGCAGGCCGGCGGAGTAGAGGTCGGGGCGGTAACGCAGGTTCACGTTGCCGCCGCTGCCGCCCATGCTGTGGCCGCCCATGACCACGCGGTCCGGATCCATGAACGGGTGGTTGCGGAGAATCCATTCCACGGTCCACGCGTTGCGGCGGAGCGTGTAGGTGACGATCAGCGAGCCGTTCGGCGGCTTGACGCGGTTCGTGTCGAAGCGGTCGAACGATTCCCAATAGCCGGCCCACTTGGTCGCCTGGTGCGTCTCGACGCGGTCGGGGTAGGCGACGATCAGGTTGTCGTCGAAATTGATCTGCCAGCCGCCCTCGGGTGTGAGGTCCGCGCCGCCGGTCTCGCCGGCCTGGTTGCCGTTCCACGCGCCTTCCCCGCCGTGCAGGAAGACGAACGCCGGCCGGGGCTCGGTGGCGGACTGCTTCGGCGCATACACGCGGAACAGGTGGGCCGTGCCGTTGAAGTGCTGATTGCCCATGACGGGGAAATCCGCGCGGCCCGAGGCGTGGTCGGCGCGCCCGTCAATCCACACCGCGTAATCGGTGAAGGGATGGCCGTTGACGGCGCCGGTGTGCTGCGCGTGACAGGTGACCGGGTCGAGCGTCTGGGCGATGGGCCCCGTGAGGTTGCCCGCGCCGAGCGCGCTCTCGCCATGCTTCACCACGGCGAAGTATTCCGGCGTGGCGGCGTGCGGCGTGTAGGCAAAGACCGCTTCACCGGCCGCTAGGCGTTTCAGGCCACCCTGCCCGTCCGGCACGGCCCAGGTGAGCAAATCGCCCGCGCGTTTGAGGCGCGTGGCGCGCCAGTCATCGGGCAGCAGCCGTCCGACGAGCCGCATGTCCGCGAGCGCGCCCGGGCGGCCGGCGCTGACGTAGATGTCGTAGGTGTCGCGGCGGGTGAGGCCGTGCTGCTCGTTCCACACCAGCCAGGTCTGGCCGTGCGCGTGCCAGGCCCGGAGGCCGAGTTGCGTGGAGGGCGGATCCGCCGGGCCACCCGGGAAGAGCTGGGTGCTGAACTCGAGCCGGCCCTTCTGCGGGTCCTTGAAGACGGTGAGGTTGGAGACCGTGACGAGGCCCGCCGCATCGGGCTGCGTGGTGCCGGACTGGAAGACGGTGGCCGGGTTTGCGACGTCGGTGAAGCGCCAGTGCAGCGTCGTGCCCGCGCCCGGCTTGAACTGCTGCGCGCGGCGGATGGTGACGTTCGCGGTGGCGGAGTTGAAGGCGGGCACTTCCTCGGGCTTGGCCCCGCTGCCCAGCAGGAAAAGCGTGGCGGCCCAGTTGGTCGCGGTGTCGGTGATCGTGTCCACGTCCCACTCGAAGTAGCCGCCGCGCGTGCCCCAGTTCACGGTGTCGCCGGTGACGGTGCAGAGCTTTTGCGTGATCTGCGGATTGGTCGGGCAGGCGCGGTCGGGATCGTTGTCCGCGTGCTGGTCGTTCCAGAAGGCGGGGAAGGACTGGTCGTTGCGGTAACGTGTGAGGTATTCGGCGGAGTGGCGTGAAATGCCGACCCAGTGATGCGCGGCGGGCGCCCAGTCTTCCATCGCGTGGTTGCGTTCGTCCCAAGTGCAGTGCGCGCCGAGCGGGAGGGCGGCCAGCGCGTTGATCGCGGCGGGCTTGGCGCGCGGGTCGTCGGGCACGGCCTCGGCGAACTCGACCACGTCGTCGTTCACGCCCCACTGGAAGCGCATCATCGCCGGCTCGTGCGTCGTGGCGAGCGTGGTGGGGAAGTAGAGGTCGTCCACACCGATGGTTTGGCCGGCGGAGTCCCTGAGGTTGGTCGGGAGATTCTGGTCGGCGCTGCCCTGCATCTCGTCGGTGAGGTTGGATTTGAAGGTGCGCACCGTGCCCGCGAAGAGCAGCGCGGTGGAATACAGCTCGGGCCGCGTGCGGACGTTGAGGCTGCCACCGCTGCCGCCCTGACTGTGGCCGGTGAGCACGACGCGGTGCGGGTCCACCGGCAGGTTCGCCGCGACCCACTGCACGACCCAGGCGTTGCGGCGGATGGTGTAGTCCACCACCACGCCGTCGTTGGGGGGAAACTGTCCGGGCGCGGCCTCAAAGCGGTTGAAGCCTTTCCAGTAGCCGAGCCAGCGCGTGAACTCCTGGGCCACGCTAACCACCCCGTTGATCGTCTGCCGCACGAACACGCCGTCATCGAGCGTCACGAACAGCCCCTGGCTCAGGCGCGTGTCGAAGCCCTCCGCGCCGGGTTTGCGGTTGATCCATTTGCCGCCGTTGCCGTGGAGGAACAGCACGGCGGGAACCTTGGTTGCGGGCATTCCCGAGGGCGGCAGATAGACGCGAAAGATCGAGGGCACGCCGTTGAAATGCTGGTTGCCCATGATCGGAAAGTCAGGCCGGCCGGAGTTTTCGTCGGCCGCGCCGTCGAGCCAGAAGGCGTAATCGGTGAAGGCGTAACCGTTGAAATTGCCCGTGTGCTGCGCATAGCAGGTGACCGGCGCGAGCGACTGGGCGACGGGGCCGACGCGGTTCTGCGCGGTGACGGTGGTGTTGCCGGTCTTGAGCACGACGAAGAACTCGGGCTGCGCCGTGTGCGGCGTGTAAACGAACAGCGCCTCGTTCGCCGCGAGGGTGGCGCGGCCCCCGTTGCCGTCGGTGGGGATCGTCCAGCGCAGCGAATTGTCCGCCTCTTTCAAGCGGCTGGCGCGCCACTCGGCGGGCAGCACGCGGCCCACGAGACGGAAGTCGGCCAGCGACGCCGGCGGCGTCTTGTCCGAGGCATAGACCTCATAGGTGTCGCCGCCTTGGAGGTTGAGGTTGTCCGTCCAGACAAGGAAGGTCTGCCCGTGCGCATGGACGGCGCGGAGGTTAGTCTGAGCGTGCGTGGAAACCAGCAACAGTGGCAGCCACACGAGCGCGAGGGCGAGGGGTTTATTCATCTTGGCTGAAGGGGCAAAGATGGAACGATGCGGGCAAAAACAACTTCGAGCAGGCGCGGGCAAACCGCGGACGCGTCACCGACCTCGAGTTGCCGGACCGCGCAGCGGTTCGATCGCGGGGAATGTCCCGTGCAAGGTTGAAGAGTGGTTGTCGTAAGAAGGGTTTACGCGACTTTCTTTGGGGACGCAAGCATTGTTTCACGACCATGCAGCGTCCGGATGAGCCGGTCTAAGTGTGCGTGCCTTTGAATGCGCGCGAGCCTCGTTCGGCCATGCGCGGCGCGGCGGCGCTGGCGCTCCCGGCCCGGCGCTCGAACGCGGTCCCCCGGTGACAGCGACGGACACCGGCTTGTCGTGAGGCTACTCCGTGGCCCATCCGCCGGTCCCGAGCGGCGGAGCCGGTTCGATTCACTCGCTTCCCCGCTCGGGGCCAGAACCGCTCCCACGGCCCGGGTCCGCCTCAGGGACGGCGCAACCGGAAGAACCGGGTGGTCTGGTCGGCTTCCACTTGGACGCTCCACCGGTCCTCGATCAGGGTGACAGGCTCGGTCACGACTTGCCAATCGGCGGGCCGCAGGCGGGTGGCGGCTTCCAGTTGGTAGTTCCACACCAGGCTGTCCCAAGAGAGTATCACCCGGGAGCCTTCCATGTGGACGCTCAGACGCGGCCGCGGCTCGCGCGCGATCTCGATGGACACGGTGGCCTGTTGGCTCAGGCCGGCCAGGTCGGTGGCGGTGACGGTAATCTCATGAACGCCTTCGGAAAGGGCGGCAGCTTCCCGGCTCCAGAACCGGCCGGCGCCGAGCACGCCATCGCGACTGGAATGCCACACGAGGCGCTCGTCCGGCAGGGGACCGTCTTCGATGTCCAGGGCCTCGGCCTCGAAGAGCACTTGTTGGTCGCGGCTGAAGGTTTCGTGGGCCGGCGGCAGCCGCAACGAGAGCCGGGGCGGACGGTTCGAGACGGTAAAGGGGGCGTCGGAGACATCCCAGTTGGCGCGGAAGCCGTCGCTGGCAATGACCCGGAGGCGGCCGCCGGCGGTCGAGCCGGGCAGGTCCTCGGGGGAGATTTCGAGCGCAGGTTCCTTCCAGTCCACGGCCAGGGTGTGCCAGGTGGCGCCTTCGTCCGGGCTGTACTGCACCAGGTAGGTCAGCGCGTCGCCGTCCGGGTCATGACCTTCCCATTGCGCCAGCCAGGGACCGGCGCCGAAGGTTTCCCCGCCGTTGGGCGCCAGCACCTGCACGCCGGGGGGAGAGGCACTGGCTCGCAAACTGGCCAGGGGAGTGTCTTGGAAGAAAAGGACGACCTCGGCCACCGGCACCGCGAAGGGTACCGGGATGAGGAACGAAGCCACCGCACTGTGTTCGGCCGGGTCATCCGGCTGGT
>CAYXPA010000086.1:0-16673 GCA_964466945.1 uncultured Verrucomicrobiota bacterium
CGATGATCACCGCGTCCACCGCGCCGGACCGGATGAGCGCCTCGCCGTCGTTGAACGTGCGCAGGCCGCGGGCGGTCCAGGGCTCGAGCGGCGCGAAGGCGTCGGCCACCGCCGTGAGCTGGCCGCGACTGACCTTGCCGTTGAGGAGGTACTCGGCGTGGTACCGGCCGATGTTGCCCATGCCGATGATGCCCAGGCGAACGGTGTTCATGGGCGCAAGGCTATGCCGCGGGCGCGGCGGTTTCGAGCCCGTTTTCCTTCGGGCGGCCTCGTTGCTGGCTCGCGGGCCGGGCGCGGCGCCTCAGCCGGAACGATGCAGTTTAGCCACGGGTGGAACGGGCCACAGGCCCGTCGGGGCGGGCTACCAGCCCGCCACAGAGCGGCCGGTTCGAGCGCACTTTGTGGTGGGACGGCTTGAGGACCCGGAGTCGGCAGCCGGTGGCCGCCTCCTTGCCGGCAGGCAGGCCGACCACGGCCAGGTTGGCCTTGCCACCCGGAGTCAACCGAATCGTTCCGCCTCAGGGCACCAGCACCGCCGCGCCCAGCAGCCGGCCGGCGCGCAATTGCGCCAGCGCCTCGTTGGCGGCGCTCAGGGGGAAGACCACCGTCCGGGTGTGGACCGGGATGGCCGGCGCCAGTTGCAGGAATTCGATGCCGTCCTGCCGGGTCAGGTTGGCCACCGAGCAGAGCGTGCGTTCCTGCCAGAGGTCCCGGTACGGAAACGCGGGGATGTCGCTCATGTGAATGCCGCCGCAGACCACCGTGCCGCCCGGGCGCACCGCGCGCAGCGCCAGCGGCACCAGCGCGCCCACCGGCGCGAAGATCAGGGCTGCGTCGAGCGGCCGGGGCGGCGGCTGGTCCGAGCCGCCGGCCCACACGGCGCCGAGGCTGCGGGCGAAGCGCTGGGCCGCGTCATCGCCGGGCCGGGTAAACGCGTACACCTCCCGGCCCTGGTGTCGCGCCACCTGCGTCACCAGGTGGGCCGCCGCACCGAAGCCGTAAATCCCCAGCGCGCGCGCCGCGCCGGCCAGGCGCAGCGCCCGGTAGCCGATCAACCCCGCGCACAACAGCGGCGCCACCGCCACGTCGTCCAACCCTTCGGCCAGCGGGAAACAGTACCGCGCGTCGGCCACGGCGGATTCCGCGTAGCCGCCGTCCACCGTGTAGCCGGTGAACTGCGCCGCCGGACAGAGGTTTTCCCGGCCTTCCCGGCAAAACGCGCATTGGCCGCAGGTCCGGGCCAGCCACGGGATGCCCGCGCGCTGGTCCGGCGCCAGGTCCGTCACGCCGGGGCCCACCGCATCCACGCGCCCCACGATCTCGTGCCCGAGGATCAACGGCAGTTTCGGGTCGGGCAACTCACCGTCCAGCACGTGCAAGTCGGTCCGGCAGACCGCGCAGGCGGCCACGCGCACGCGCACCTGACCCGGTCCCGGCTCGGGCCGCGGCACCTCGCGCCACACCCGCGGCCGGCGGGGTTGCTCCATGAGCATCGCGCGCATCATGGCTTGAACATGCGCCGGCGGCGGCATCGGGGAAAGTCTCGCGTGCGGCGCCGCACCGGCGCGCAAGCCGGCCCGGCAGGTCCGCCGAAGCCGGTTCGCGCGCGCCGTCGCCGGTTAGGGCTTCAGCGGCGCGAACCCGGCGCGCTCCAGCCCGCGCCGGATGACCGCGCTGCGCATGAAGCGTTGCCAGACCCGGCCCGTGCGGTGGTTCTCGGCCATGATCAGGATGGGGCCCTGGTCAATGCCCAACACGTCCGGGTCCCACCAGTCGGCGGTGAGATTGAAGGCGTCGCGGAAGCCGAACGGCGTCCAGAGCCGCTCGCGGTAGGCCGCGTAAAAATGTCGCAGCGCCGGCAGGCACACTTCCGGGGCAAAGGGCAGCGAGCCGCCGGCCGCGGTGGGCGCCAGCGTGCCGTCGTCGTTCTCCGGCGGAGGCGCGCCGCGGGCCATGTAGGCGTGGTACGGCGCGAAGCCCGGGCCGTCGCACGCCGTCAGGCCCCAGCAGTCCGGGCCGTAACCGCGCCAGCCGCCGGGGTTGGCGAGGCAGTAAGCGCGGTTGGCCAGCGTGGCCCGACGCGAGTTCTCGAAGTAGTCCATGCCCCGCGGGCGCAGGTAAGCGTCCGCCAGGCCGCGGAAGTCCACCCAGCAATGCGAGTACTGGTGGCCGAACAAGGGCGCGAACTCGAGGTAGCTTTGCCCGTAGTGCGTGGCCCAGCGGTAGCCGCGCGTCCACGCCGCCCAACTCGAGGCGGGCAGGGGGTCGCGGCGCGCGCCCAATGCCAGCAGATAGAGGATCATCGCCTCGTTGTAGCCCACCCAGCGGCTCTTGAGGAAGCCGGTCTCCGGATGCCAGCCCATCGTGAGCGTGTCGCCCCCGTCGGTCATCCAGCGCCAGTCCACGCGGTCGAGCAGCGCGTCGGCCAGCTCGCGGAGGCGGCGCTCCTCCGGGTGGTCGCCGTCGAAGTACTCGCGCGCCTCCAGCGCCCCGGCCAGGAGCAGGGCGGTGTCAATCGAGGACAGTTCCACCTGCTTGAAGCGCGTGGCCCTGTTCAGGTCCAGGAAGTGGTAGAACCACCCGCGGTGGCCGATGACGCCCGCGGCCGCCCCGCCCTGCGGCCCTTCCCAAAACGAGCGCAACGCGGCGAGCACCCGCGCCCGGCCGGCGGCGCGCGAAATCCAGCCGTGGTCAATGCCGATGCCGATGGCCGTCAGCCCGAAGCCGGTGGCGGCGATGCTGCAAAACGAGTCCGGCGTGCTGCGGTCCTTGACCAAGCCGTTGGTCGGGTTGGCCTCGCGCCAGAAAAAATCGAAGGCCGTGGCCTGGAGCAGCTCGAGAAACTCCGCGTCGCTCGCAAACGGCCGGGGCGTGGCCGTGATCGAGAGCGGCCCGGCCGGGTGGCCGGTCACGTGGTAGCGGTAGGTCACGCCGTTGGTGACGGCCAGGTCGGCAAACCGCGGCTCGCGCAACGGCGCGGGAGTCAGGCGCTCCCGGGGACCGTCGCCCGCCTGCCGGAACACCTCGAATCGCGCCCCGGGCGCGGCGCGCCAGTGCAGCACCACACTGCGGTCGCCCGCGCGCGCCAGCAGCGGCGGCTCGGCGTCCGGGGCGACGGCGCCGTCCGCCAGCACCTGGGCAGCGACCCGCCCGACCGCGAGCGCAGCCAGGGCCAGCAGCGTGAATCGCCGGGCGCGGCCATGCGTTTCGCGCTGTCGCGACGGCCGTAGCGGAAAGCCGGACTCGGCGGCACCGGGTGGTAACGGAGTCACGCGCAAAGTCTCGGGCGCGGCGGGGTGAACTCAACCGAAAACCGGCGCCCGCGGCGACCGGGGCGGTTGCTGCTCACATTGCCAGCAGTCAAAAGCGGTCGCAAGCGGCGGCGGTCCACACGCGGACGCGCGGTAGGGCCGCGCTGCGACGCGGCCGAGTGGACGGCGCCGGCGCAGCGGCGCCCTACCCAGTTCAGGAGTGAGAAGACAGAAGCCAGATGCCAGATGCCGGATACCAGATGCCGGATGCCGGATGCCAGATGCCAGATGCCGGAGGCCAGCGGACGGAGGCGGCTCGCGCAGGGTGCGGGGAATGCGTCCGCCGGGGTCAACCGGCCACGGCCAGCAAGAGCGCCGTGCCCACCAGCAGGGTGAGCAACGTGACCGGGATGCCGAACCGGGCGTAGTCCCAAAAGCCCACCTCGAGCTGGCCGCGGGCCGACTCGACCACGATCAGGTTGGCCACCGAGCCCAGCAGGGTCAGGTTTCCGGCGAAGGTCGTGGCCAGGGCCATGACTTTCCACATCAGGGGCGGGTTGGCGAAGTGGGGCAGCCACTGCCCGGCCACGAGCACGAAGGGCACGTTCGAGAAAATGTTCGAGCCGGCGGCGGCGAACCAGGTCAGGTTCCACGCCTGCGCCGTGGCCGTGGCGCCGAAGAGCCCGCGCAACCGCTCGTAAAGTTGCCCGGGCAGACCGGTGAGGTTCAGGCCCTCGACGACCACGAACAGCGCGGCAAAGAGCACCAGCAGATGCCAGTCCACCTGCTTGAGCACCTCGTGCGTATCGCGCCGGGCCAGCACCATCACCACCGCCCCGCCGGCCAGCGCGGTCCAAGCCAGGTTCCAGCCGGCCAAGAACCCGGCGAACACCCCGCCCAGGGTGAGCAAGGCCAGCCGCACCAGCCGGCGGTCCAGGGGCGGCGCCGCGCCCGGGTCCGCCTGAATGCGCGCGGCGGCCAGCACCCGGCGAAACCCGAAGCGCAGGATGGCAAACTCGAGGGCCAGCCCGGCCGCGGCCGCCGGCAGCAGCTCGAGCGTGAAGCGGCCAAACGGCAGGCCGGACAACTGGCCGATGATCATGTTCTGGGGGTTGCCCACCAGCGTGCAGACGCTGCCCAGGTTGGCGCTCATGGCCAGGGCCAGCAGGTACGGCAGCAACGGCAACCCGCTACGCGCAATCACCCGCACCACCAGCGGACTGAGCATCAGGCACACGGTGTCGTTGACCAGCAGGGCCGAGAGCACGCCGGAGGTCAGGATCAGGTACAGCAAGAGCCGTTGCGGGGTGCCGGCCGCGCGCAGGGTCCAGTGCGCCGCCCAGTCGAAGAACCCGCCCAAGTGCAGGTACGCGGCGATGAGCATCATGCCCAGCAAGAGCACCAGTGTGTCGTAATCCACCGCCCGATAAGCCTGCTCGGGGGTGAGCACGCCGGTGACCACCATCAACACCGTGCCCAGGAGGGCGGCGGCGGGCCGGTTCAGGGGCAGCAGCTTCAACCGCCGCCCGCTGATCAGGAGGTAGGTCAGCGCGAAGATCGCGATGGCGATCCCCTCGCGTTGCAGGTCGGTCCACATCCGGGCCGCCGCGCGGGCGGCGGGCGGATGCTGGCCCAGGCGCCACGTCGGCGCAACGTTCCCCGGGCGGCGGCCGGGTGCCCGGTGACTCAGCGTGCGGGGAGCGGCGGGGCCGAAGCGAGGGGGTCGTTTGCGGACAGAGCGATGGTGTAGGTGAAGAATTGTTCGCCCGGGGCCTCGACACGGAGCCTCCAGCGACCGTCCGGGCCCACCACGCCGGAAGCGCAGTTCGAGGCGCGCCGCCCCTCGGGGTCGGCGGCATCTGCCACCACAATCCACACGCCCGCGCCCCGGGCCCGCAGACGCAGGTTCGCCTCATGAAACCCGCGGTTGAGCGCCAGTTCGTCACCTTCGGCCAGTCCGGTGTTCGCTGACAAAAAAATGATGCGCGCCCCTTGGTTCGCCAACTGGCGGACCAGAAACGGGTCGGCCCCGGGAGTCCACTCCGGGTTGGCCCAGAGGTCGTTGCAGATCAAACCGCCCACCACCACCCCGTTCAGCCGGAAAGTTCGCAACGGCGCGGAGCGAAAGAAATCCGCTTCCCCTCGCGCGCCGGGATCCGCCATCCGCCGGCACAAGAGCACCTTGGCGTGGAAGCCGAGGTCGTTTCCCTCCCGGTCGTAAAAGCGCTGGGCGTCATAGCGGGTGCCAGTTTCGTCGGCGAAACAAGTCCCCAGCACCAGGGCGATGCCGGCGGCGCGCGCCCGGTCTCGTACTTGCTCGAGCGCCCGCGCCGTGGCCTCCGCGTCGAACTGCGGCGTGTAACCGGAGAGCGCGCCTTCGGGCGTGACCAGCACCTCCGCCCGCTCGCGCGCGGCGTATTCGATGGCCCGGGAAATGGCGAGCAGGTTTTGCCCCACGTCGCGACCCACCGGTAGTTGTGCGCCCGCCACCCGAAACCGGAGGGGTGCCGCGGTGCCGGCGGCATGGTCCCGGGGCGCCTCTCCAGCGCCGGCCAGGCAAGAAGCCCCCAACGTAAGCAGGGCCAACAGCCGCCGGGGCGAGGAGCTTGTGTTCATCAAGGCGGGAAGCGTCGAGGCCAAACTGCGCCATTTCCCAGGGACCGTCAACGCCCCCTGAGGGGTTCTTTGCCCCCCTTCACCCCCGGGGTCACGGCGCGCTCACGCGGTAGAAGCGCGCGGCGGTGTCGGCTGACGGCGTATCGGTGTACTCGCCGGCGGTCAGCCCGGTGGCCAGCGGGGTCCACGGCCCGGTGACCGCCGGCGCGGCCAGCACGGTGTAGGTCCGGCTGGCGCGGGCGGTCCAGGTGAGGCGCACGGCGCCCTGGGCGGTGAGCGCCGCGGCGAGCGCGCCCACTTCGGTGGGCGGCAGGGTGGGCGGTTCGCTCCACAACTTGCCGTCGTACTGCCGGCCGGGCGTCACGGCGAGCGTCGCGACGCTGATCTGCGGCGCGAAATCGTGCTCGAGCGTGGGGTAACGGGTCATCGAGCCGCCGCTGTTGACCCCGGTGGCGGTGTACACCACGCGCTCGATCACGCCGCCGAGCTGGTTGCGGACGGTGAGGGTGTCGCCGTCGTTGTTCAGGGCCAGGCCGGCGCTGCTTTCGCTGGCCGGGATGAACGGCACGTCCAGCACGGGCGGCAGGCTGTTGAGCGGGCCGCCATAGACGATGGCGGCGTTTTGCTTGCCGAGCACAAACGACTCGTAGAACCGGTGCCGCACCTGCACGGCGTCGGCGATGGACCAGCCCTGCAGGTCGAGGTCCGTGTCGCTGAGGTTGACCAGTTCGAGGTACTCGTCGTGCTGGCTGGGGTTGTCGGTGGGCGGGTCGCGGCGCAGCGGGTTGTAATGGGCGGCGCTGGTGTTGCCGGTGGGATTGGCCAGGTATTCGGCGATGGCCACGCGCTCCTCGGCGGCGGTGGGCACGTAGATTTGCCAGACCGCGGTGTAGGTGGCGGAGGCGTTGCTGGCGTCGAGCTTGACCTCGAAGAGCCGCCCGCGGTCGGCCGGGCGGGCGGTCATGGTGAAAGTGCCCTGGACCAGCGGGCCGGTGAGCGCGGCGAAGTCCCACGCCGCCTCGGTGGGCAGGCCGGCGGAGTCGGGCCGCACGGTGACGTTACCGCCGAAGGGGTCGGTGACCGTGATGCGGATGGCGAGTCGCTCGCCGGCGCGCAGGCCCAGCTCGGTGTAGGTGTTGGTGGGCGGGCAGCCGGGGCGGACCAGGTTGGCCAGTTCGTTGGTGAAGCGCACGGTGGGCGGCTTGATCGGGGTGATGATGTCCGCGTAGCGCGAGGGCAGGATTTGGTAGCCGGAGTCGCGCGGGTTGCTGGTGTCGAACTGGGAGAGCACGCCGATGATGGCGAAAGGGATTTTCGGCACGGCCTGGCCGCCGAGGTCCGTGCGCGCGTCAATGCGCAGGGTAAAGGGGTAGCCGAAGTCGTCGCTGATGGTCACGTTGCTGCCGCTGGCGAAGACGATCAGCTCCGACGGAGCGGTGACGTTGGTGAAGGTGATCAGCCGGCCCTCCCAGTCGGCCTCGAGGTCCGCGGCGCTCAAGCCGGCCAATTCGGTGGGGCTGGTGGGCCGCGGCGCGGGCAGGGCGTTGCCGGTGCTGAGCGTGTTCACGGCGTGGTCGGGGTTCCCGGCCACGGGGGCCAGCTCGAGCAGACCGTTGAAGTGAGCCAGCGGCGCGGTCACGCGCACGCGGGCGCCGGCGGGCGGCACCTGGCCGGCGGCGCCGCTGTGAAAGACCGCGATCCCGCCGGTTTCGTCTTGGAGATAAAACAGGCCGTGGGCCGAGGTGGTGAGGTTCACCCAGGTGGTCACGATGCCTTCGACGGTGAACAGCGTCGTGGTGTCGGCGGGCGTCAGGTTCACCGGGTCCAACAGCGTGTGCAGGTAGGCGATGTTGGTGACCACGGACGCGGGGCCGGCGTTGGTGACGGTGAGCAGGGCCTCGTCGCTGGTGGCCACGCCGAAGGCGTTGCTCACGATGACCCGGTAGGCGCCGGCGTCGGCGGCCGTGACGGGGCTGAGGGTGAGCGCGGGGTTCACGGCACCGGGCAGGTTGGTAGCGGCGCGCTGCCACTGGTAGTAAAGCGGCGGCGTGCCGTTGGCGACCACGCGGAAGGTGACCGTGCCGCCCACCGCCACGCTCTGGCTCTCGGGCTGAGTGAGAATCTGCGGGGGCGCATCCGGGACGCTGCCGAACAGCTCGGCGAAACTCGTGGCCACGCGCAGATCGTCCAACACCAGCGAGCCCATGCCGTTGCCGGAGCTGAGCGACTGCCGCAACGCAAAGGCCACGACCCCCACGGGCGCGGCGTCATCGCTGGCGCTCACCGCTGGGTCGCCCTCGGCCGCCGGGTCCACCCACAAGGTCGAGGCGGCCGTGGCGGTGTCGTAGCGCACGACCACGACGTACGGTGTGTCCAGGGACAGGTCCCGTTCGAGGAAGGCGGTGGTGGTGCTGGCCGCTTCGGAGATGCCCAGGCGGAATTTGCCCTCGGCGGCGCCACTGACACTGGCGAAGACCCGGGCGCGATACCCGCTGGAGTTGTCCTTGAAATGGGCGAAGTAGGTGCCGGCGCCCTCGGGCAGCGCGGTGAAGCGCACGGTGAACTTTGCGTACAACATCACCCCGCTGTCGGCGGCGTAAGGCCCGCCGCCCAACAGGGCGTTCACGTCTTCGCTTTCCGCCTGCGTGAGGTGGACCGCTCCGGCGGCCACATCCACCTGACCGCCGACGCCATTGTGCGTGCTCCAGCGCTCGCCGGAGACCGTGACCAACGGGCCGTGCGGGTAATCGAAGGGCTCGTCCAGCACGACCGCGGCCCGCAGGGGCCAGACCGCCAGGAGGGCGGGCAGGGCGGCGGCGAGGAGACGCGCGACAGGGTGGAGGCGGTGAGACGGGGTGCTCATAACGGTTCGCGGTTGGGATTCCAGATGACTTCCGGGTTGAATTTTTCGAGGGCGGCGCCGGTGCCGTTGGTGATGTAGGCCCGGCGGAAAAAGGCGGCGTGGCCGTCCACAAACACCAGGTTGCCGCCCTGGTCGTTGTGGCGTTTGGTGAACCGCTCGCTGCGGGCGGCGGGAAAGATGCCGTTGCGGTCCGGGTCGGTATCGCCGGCGGTGTAGCGCTCGAGGGTGGGGCTGAAGACCGCGTCCACCAGCAGCACCACGGCGGTGGGCCGGGGCAGACTGCCCAGCCGGGGCATTTGCGGGTAGGGCAGGCGATCGGAGATGTTCGGCCCGGTGCGCTTGAGGTCGAGGTTCATCACGTAGCTCCAAAAGCCGAAGGAGCCGCCGCGCAGGAAATTGTCGCCGCTGGCCGCCCTGGCCGCCGGGCAGTGCCAGAACTGGCCCACGCCGCCCGGGAAGGGCAGCTCCTGGCGGTAACGGCCCGTGGCGGCGTTCCAGTAGTCGGCGAAGCGTTTCTCGCCCATGCCGGGCGGCAGCGTGTTGAACCAGGCGTAGGGGTCGTTCGGGCTGCCGGGGCCGGTCGTGGCGCCGGTGTCCACGCCGTAGCGGCCGCCGTCGTCGGTGCCGTCGCGGGGGATGAGGTCGAAGTTGTCGTTGGCGTACACGTGCAAGCCCAGCCCCCACTGGCGCAGGTTCGAGAGGCATTGGACCGTCTTGGCCTTGCCCTTGGCGCGAGAAAGCGCCGGCAGGAGCATCCCGGCCAGGATGGCGATGATGGCGATGACGACCAACAGCTCGATCAACGTGAAAGCCACCCGCCCGCGCGGCGGGCGCCGGACCGCGCCGCGCCGCAAGCTCGTTCCCGCAAGGTGTTTGGATCGGGTGAAGCCCATCCAGTTGGAAGCGTAGGGCCGACGCACGGGAAGAACAAGCCCGCGGGCGTAACGATTCTCTGACACAGCGCGCCGGATCGTTACGCCATCTCCCGGCGAAAAACCGCCCACGCGGCAGCGTGGGGAGAGCGGCCTGGCAAGGTAAAGCGTCGCAGCGCCAGCGCCCCTCACCCCGGCCGCGCCGCAACGCGGCCCTACCTCCAGCGCTGGCCAGCCGGCGCACTCCATACGCTCCGCGAATGACCGGGCGCTCGACCCGGGCGCCAGCGTTTGGAGTGCGGCAGCTTGCTGCCGCTTTTTCCGGCTCCGGGTGGAACGGCCAACTTGGCCGTCGTCGGTGGCAACCTGCCGTATCGCCGAATCAAGCGGTCGCGTCGCGAAATTCCGCGGGAAGGTCCCGGCCGGTGTCGCCGAGCGCGGCCCAGGTCAGTCCTTGGAACGCCGGGATGTCTTCAGCCATTTGGCGGAAGAGGGCCTCGATGCCGGCGGGCGCGCGCTCGCCGGTGAGCCGTTCCCAGAGTTCGGCCAGAAACTCCACCTCGGGCCGGGCGTCGCCGGGCGGCTCGACCGCCTTGAGGAAGCGTTGCACCCGGCCGTGGGCGTTGGTGAAGCTGCCGCGTTTTTCGGCATGGGCGCAGCCGGGCAGGACGAAGTGCGCCAGGTCGGCGGCGCCGTTGGGCAGAATGTCGCTCACGACCAGCAGGTCCAGGCGGCGCAAGACCTCGGCATCCAGGCCGTGTCGGAGCGGGTCTTCGCCGAAAGCCAGCAGCGCAGTGAGCGTGCCGGCGCGGAGGCGCTCGGCCAGGCGGGGCAGGTTCGCGCCCGGCGGCTCGGCCGCCAGGCCGAAGAGGCGCGCGCCGGTGGTGTTGGGGTTTTTGTCCGGGTGCACCAGGAGGTGGTCGCCGGCGCCGCGGCGCGGGACGATGTCGGTGACGGCGCCCAGGTGCTGGGCGAGCTTGCGCAACAGATAAAGCTCCTCGTTGCTGAGGCGGGCGGAGGCGATCAACGCGACATGGCCGGGGCTGACGGCCTTGAGCCGGGCGGCGAGCTCCTCGAGCGCGCGCGTCCAGGTGGCGGGCTCGCCGCGCAGGCGCACCTGGCGGAGGCGGTCGGCGCGGCCGATCCAGCGGTAATTGAGCCGGCCGGCGTCGCAGAGCCAGGAGCGGTTGACGGCGTCGTTGTCGCGCGGGGTGTAGCGGTAGATGACGTTCTCGCGCGAGCCGATGAGGACGTTGCAGCCGGTGCCGCAACTGGTGCACAGGGATTTGGTTTCCTTGAGGAACCAGACGCGCATCCGGAAGCGGAAATCCTTCGAGGTGAGCGCGCCCACCGGGCAGATGTCCACGGTGTTGAGGGTGTAATTGTTGTCGAAGGCCCGGCCGGGCCAGGCGGCCAGCGTGCTGTAGCTGCCGCGGTGGAGGATGCCCAGGGCGTCGTCCCCCACGATGTCGCGGGTGAACCGGATGCAGCGCGTGCACAGGATGCACCGCTCATCGTCGAGCAGGATGCGCGGGCCCAGGTCCACCTGTTTGGGTTTGTGGACCTTGGTTTCCGCGAAGCGGCTGGCGGCCGAGCCGTATTCGAGCGAGTACTCCTGGAGCTTGCACTCGCCGGCCTGGTCGCAGATGGGGCAGTCGAGCGGGTGGTTGATGAGGAGGAACTCGAGCACGCCCTCGCGCATGGCTTTCACGCCCGGGGTGTCCGTGTAAATGGCCATGCCGGGGGCCACGGGCGTGGCGCAGGCGATGGCCGGGCGGGGCGCTTTTTGGATGACCAGCGAGCCGTCCGGGTTTTTCAGCGGCTGCCGGTCGGGTCCGAGCGCCGGGGTGCCGTACTCGACCAGGCACATGCGGCAGTTGCCGGCCACGGGCAGGCGGGGGTGGTAGCAGTAATGCGGCACGGTCACGCCCGCGGCGGCGCACGCCTGGAGCATGGTGGTGGGGACGGGCTTGCCCTGCCAGTCCGGGGTCAGGCGCGGCACGGTGACGGGCCGGCCGTTGACCGTGACGGTGAGGGTGTCGCGCGCCGGCGGGGCGGCGGGGGTGGAAGTTGGGGGAGCCGTGACCACAAAGGGGAGAGGATTATTTGCGAGCCAGTTGGCGGACAAAAGCGGCGTGCTCAGCGCTGTTGAGCCCGCGGGTCAGCACGCTGGCCACCCGGCGCTCGTCTCCCGCCACCAGGGCGCGCAGGTCCAACCACAGGCCGGGGAAGACCCGGCTGCGGGTTACGCCATTGGCCCGGGACGGGAGCGGGGTGTACACGCCGTTTTGCAGCGCCCACCAGAGGCAGCGGGCTTCGCGGACCAGCCAGAGAAGGTATTCCTGCACCCCTTGGCGTTCGTACACGTCCCGTTTCTCGTGGGCGTCGTAATCGGCGCTCGAGAGCGCAATTTCCGCCACCAGTTCCGGCGCCCCTTCCAGCAAGCCGTCGGCGGCCACCCGCGACCCGCCGCGGCTCGGATGGTCAAGACGCAGCACGCTGTCCGGCTGAAACTCGTTCCGCAGGTCCAGGCGGAGGGAGGGGCTGATGAGCGCGCGCACGCCGGGCGTGTGGCGGGCATAGACGCCCAACCAATGATGCAAGCGCTCGTGGGCGGCGCTGTGCGATGCGCTGACGGGTGGAGTCATAAAGACGATCCCCTCGATGAGCTCGGCGTGGCGCAAACCGGGCGTGGCCTCCCAGCGGCGCTCGAACTCGGCGCGGGACAGGTGCTCGCCGTTGCGCAAGGGCGCGAGCCACGTCCGCCCGGGACGACCGGTCGGCTTGTTTGGCGGGGGCAACGTGAGCGTGCTCATCGGGTACCAACCAAGCACAGTTTGTTCGCCGGCTCAAAAACAAAGCGCGCCCGCCGGGACGCCGCCGCAAATGGCGCGCCTTGGGCCCCGCGCCGCGCCGACCCTGCGGTCCGGACCGGGACGCTGCTGCGTATGTTTGCCGGGTTGAAGGGACGCTGGGAGCGGGTCGGGTTCATGTCTCCGTAAGCGGCCGGGGCGGTGGTGGCGGCGCGCTGCCTCGGGCCACGAATTCCTCCTTGAACTTGCCCACGAAGCTCTGCACCGGCCAGGAGCACGCCTCGCCGAAGGCGCAAATGGTGCGCCCGCCCGGGATGTTGTCGGCGATGTGCAACAGGTAGTCCGCGTCTTCGGGGCGTCCGCCGCCGCCGGCCAGGCGGCGCAGGGCCTTGGCCAGCCAGAGCGAGCCCTCGCGGCAGGGGGTGCACTGGCCGCAGCTTTCGTGGGCGAAGAACTCGCTGATGTTGGCCAGCGCGGCCACCAGGTCCGTCGAGTCGTCCAGCACAATGATGGCGCCGGAGCCGGACATGCTGCCCGCGGCGAGGAGCGTGGTGAAGTCGTAGGGCAGGTCCAGCACGTCCTTTTCCTGCTCGACCTCGCGGCCGTCCGCGCCGCGGAGTTTGAGCCGCACCTTTTCGCCGGCACGAAAGACCTTGGCCGAAACGCCGCCGGGAATGACCGCCTTCAACTGCCGGCCCGCGCGCAGGCCGCCGCCGAAGGCGGGATCAAAGATCAGCTCGCGCAGGATGACCTTGCCCACCTCGATCTCGAAGTACCCCGGGCGGCGGACGTGGCCGCTGAGGCACACGATGCGCGTGCCGGTGTTGTTCGGCGTGCCCAGCTTGGCGTACTCCGCGCCGCCCATCGCCAGCACGTGCTTCACCGCGCACAGGGTCTCGACGTTGTTGACGATGGTGGGGCAGTGGTACAAGCCCAGCACCGCCGGGAAGTACGGCGGCTTGATGCGCGGGTAGGGCCGCTTGCCCTCGAGCGACTCGATCAGGCCGGTCTCCTCCCCGCAGATGTAGGCGCCGGCGCCGCGGTGGACGTGGATTTCGAGGTCGTAGCCACTGCCCAGGATGTTGTGGCCCAGAAACCCCGCGGCGCGGGCCTCGGCCAGGGCGCGGTTCAAGAGGCGCGCGCCCTCGACGAATTCGCCCCGGATGTAGATGAAGGCCAGGTGCACGTCGTTGGCGTAACCGGCCAGGATCATGCCCTCGAGCAACTGGTGGGGGTCCTTGTAAAGGATCTGCTTGTCCTTGAAGGTGCCCGGCTCGGACTCGTCCGCGTTGCAGATGAGGTAAATGGGCTTGCCGCTCTTGCGGTCCACCAGCGACCACTTCAGGCCGGTGGAAAACCCGGCTCCGCCCCGCCCGCGCAGGCCGGAGACCATGACCTCTTGGCGCAGTTGCTCCTGGGGGCTGAGCGTCTTGCCGTCCGGCAAGGTCACCGGGCGCAGGGCCAGGGCGCGACGCAGGACCTCGTACCCGCCGTGGCGCAGGTAACAGTCCAGGTCCGGCGTGTACCCCGGCTGGTCGAGGTGTTGGAGGATGAGGCGGCGTTCTTGCGGCATGGCGGTACGGGCCGCGGAGGCCCGCGACCCGCGGAAGGTATGGCAGGCGGACCGCGTCGCCAAGGCTTGACTGGCCGGGGCCTTGGCCTACGGTGGGCTGGCGCCGGTTGCCCGATGGTGTAACGGTAGCACAGCAGACTCTGGATCTGTTTGTCTAGGTTCAAATCCTAGTCGGGCAGCCAACGGCCCTGCCTCCCGCTGCCCGGATTCCCGCTCGCTCCCTTCAAAAAAGCGTCACACTTGTCTCCGCCGGTGGGCACTACGCCCATAAAGTCCCACAGCCACCAAGTGGCCTGAACCTGGCCGGTCCTCAGGGGTTTACGGGCAGGAGGCGGAAGAAGCCCGTGCCCTCGCTCGTGGAGATTTCCACGGTAGCGCCCGGGCCGGTCTCGAAGTCCACCCAGGCCGGCGGGTCCAAGCGCTCGGTTTTCTGGAGGCGGAAGAGCCGGGGCGGCGCGCGCCCTTCGTTTCCCATACCCTACCGACGGGGGCCGGCGAACAGTTCGCGCAACGTGTCCAGGGCCCGCTTGGGCTGGCGGTCCACGGTGACGACTCCGTACGGTCCGAAGGCGGCGTACTCAATGAAGTCCCGCCGGTGATAGTAGTCGGCCCAGCACCAGAGCACCCCGCCGGCCACGTTGGGGTTTTCCGCGATGGCGCGCCAGGTGGCCCGGATGCATTCCGCCTGGAAATCCTCGGTGAAGAGCGCGTCGCCCCGCAGGCCGCGCACACCCTTGGTGCCGAATTCGGTCACCAGCAGCGGCTTGTCCGGGAAGGCGGCCACGGCTTCCTGCAGGTAGCGGCGCGTGGCCTGATAGACACGTTCCTCGAGTTCGCGCCGACGGTGGGCCAAGGGCTCGTGGAGGGTGCCGGCGTACACGTTGGCGCCCACCAGGTCGGCCTCGGCGAAGGCGCGATGCCGCCGCAGGTCGCCGTGGGAGGCCACGAAAGTGACCAGCCGGGTGGGGTCCAGCTCGCGGGTCCGGCGCAGAAGGGTCTGCATGGTGCGGATGCCCAGGGGCGTGTCGGTGGGGCATTCATTGGCCATGCTCCAGATGACCAGGCAGGGATGGTTTTTGTCGCGGCGGATCATGCGCTCGAGCGTGGCCAGGGCGGGTTCGAGGATGTCGTTTTCCGGGGTGTCGGGGCCGTGCGGATGCAACTGCCACCAGTTGATGGGCAATTCCTCGATCAGCAGAAAGCCCATCTCGTCGTAGAGCGCGATGAGCTCGGGCGACTGGGGATAGTGGACGCGCACGGCGTTGATGCCGGCCCGGCGCATGGCCTGCAAATCGGCGATCACGCGGTCGCGAGGCGGGTTGGGTCCGTAGGGGGCGTATTCGTCGTAGCGGTTGACGCCGCGAATGTGGAGGGGGCGGTCGTTGAGCAAGATTTGGCGGCCGGCGGTGGCGACATGCCGCAATCCGAATCGCTCCGTCACACGGTCCATCAGTTCTTCGCCGCTCCACAACTCCGCCTCGAGGGTGTAGAGGTGCGGGTCCTCGGGCGACCACCAACGCGGGTCCGTCAAGGCCAGGGTCAGCGTCACCGAGACCGGGGCAGCGGCGCTGGTTTGGAAGTTGGTCCGCCCCTCGGTCGCGCCGGCGCGCAGGCGCAGGGTCAGCGACTGCGCGCGGTCGCTGACGACTTGGAGCGTGCAGCGGACCACCGCGGAAGTGGCTACGATCGTCAGGTCCGCCACGTGGCTGGGCGCGCGGTTGTCCAAAGTCACCGGCCCGAGCAGTCCGCCGTATTGAACCCACTCGATGCGCTTGCCGCCGGGGAGCCATTCGGGTCGGGGGCGATTGTCCACGCGCAACACCAGATGGTTGACGCGGTCAGGTTGCAGGCGGCCGGTGACGTCGAACTCGAAGGGCATCCAGCCATCCCGGTTTTCGCCCAGCAGGGCGCCGTTGAGCCAGACTTTGGTGTGGTAATTGACGCGGTCAAAGTGCAGCCGTTGCACGCGGCCTGTCCGCGCCAGCGCCCCGGGCAGTTCGAGGGCGTACCAGCCCAGCCCCTCGTAACCCCACAGAGCCGTCTCGTAGAGGTCCCACGCGCGCGGCGCTTCCACCCGGCCCCAGCTTGACCGATCGCGCTCGGGCAAGTGCCAACCGTCCGTTTCCCCCAAATCCGCGGCGTCCATCTGGAAGCGCCAGCCCTCGTTGAGGGCAAAGGTTTCGCGCAGGGATGCAGCCGCGCTGGCGGACCCTGAAGCGAGGCAGACGCCCAAGCCGAGCAGCCGCACGGCCAGCTTCCAGTAGGCCGGCAGGGCAATGCCCGCGCCGACGCCGCCACGTGGGGTGCGCACCGGGAGAGTTGTCATGTGATTCTCGGGTCTTCTACTCATACCACAAGGCGATGCAGGCAGTTCCCATTGTGGGCGAGAGCATTCGCGCGCGGGAGGCCGTCCAGCCGGACATGCCGGGTACTACCCCTCCAGCTTCCACGGCGGGCGCATCGGGCGGACCCGGCGCAGTTGGTTGGCGGTGTCGTCGCCCACGAACTCTTCTCGCTCGGGGTCCCAGCGGAGTTTGCGGCCCACCTTGATGGCGATGTTGGCCAGGTGGCATACGGTGGAAACGCGGTGGCCGATGTCCACGGGGAAGTACGGGTCTTTCCGGCTGCGCACGCACTGGAGGAAGTCGTGGTGCTCGCCCTGCGGATTGGTGTAGAGGTGGATTT
>CAYXPA010000087.1:0-15639 GCA_964466945.1 uncultured Verrucomicrobiota bacterium
GAAACCGAGCGCGTGAACCTCACCACCTGCCTGGGCACGCGCCTGGTGAACACGCTCTTTGTCCTGGACGAACCGACCGTGGGCCTGCACCCGCGCGACACCGCCCGGCTGGTGCGCCTCCTGGAACGGCTGCGCGACGCCGGCAACACCGTGGTCGTGGTCGAGCACGAGCCGGCGGTGATGCGCGCGGCGGACCAAATTGTGGACCTGGGCCCCGGCCACGGCGAAACCGGCGGCCAGGTGGTCTGCCAGGGCACTTACCGGCAGGTCTGCCGTTGCCGCGCCTCGCTCACCGGCCAGTACCTGAGCGGGCGCCGCCGCATCGAAATCCCGCCCCGCCGTCCCGTGCGCGTGCCCGCCCCGCCCGCTCGCCGCCAGCCGGCGGCCTGGTTGTCGCTGACCGGCGTCACGCGCCACAACCTGCGCGACCTGGCCGTGGACCTTCCGCTGAGCCGGCTGGTGTGCGTGACCGGCGTGAGCGGCTCGGGCAAATCCACCTTGATCCGCGAGGTGCTTTACCCGGCCTTGCAGGAGCGGTTGGGCGGCGCGGCGGAAGTGGCGCCCGCCGGGGACCGGCTCGAAGAACCCGGCGACACGGAGGGCGAAGGGGGCGAAACCGAGAGCCGCGCTGCGGCGGCGGAACTGGCGCTGGCCGGGTGGGAGGCGCTGGGTCGCGTGGCGTTGGTGGACCAGGCGCCGCTGGGCCGCACGCCGCGCTCGAATCCGGCCGTGTACGTGGGCGCGTTTGACGACCTGCGCGAGTTGTTTGCCGCGAGCGAGGCGGCCCGCCAGCGCGGGTTGAACGCCAGCGCCTTCAGCTTCAACTCCGCCCAGGGCCAGTGCGAGCGCTGCCGGGGCGCAGGCTTCGAGAAGATCGAAATGCAGTTCCTCAGCGACGTGTTCATCCGCTGCCCGGACTGCGACGGCCGGCGGTACCGGGCCCACATTCTCGAGGTCCGCATCCAGCCGACGGCGGGGGAGGGAAGTCGAGGGTCGAGGGTCGAGAGTCGAGAGTCGGGAGTTCACGGTTCACGGTCCAACGTGCGTGGCACGCTGGCTGTGGAACGCGAGGCCGGCAAAGCGGCCGACCGATCAACCGCCTTTCCGGCCTGGTCCATCGCGGACGTGCTCGAGGCCACGGTCGAGGAAGTCCACGCCTGGTTGGGCGGTTTCGGGGAGATACGCGCGGCCCGGCGGGCGGCGGCCAAGCTCCAGGTGCTGCTCGAGGTGGGGCTCGGCTACCTGCGGCTGGGCCAGCCGTTGAACACGCTCTCGGGCGGCGAGTGCCAGCGGCTCAAGCTGGCCGCGCACCTGGCCGAGCATTGGAGTGAAGCCCCCGGCCCGCGGGCCGGCGTTCCAAGCGCGGAGTCCAGGCCCACGCTCTTCCTTTTCGATGAGCCCACCACCGGCCTGCATTTCGAGGACGTGCGGGTGCTGCTGGCGGTGTTTCAGCGGCTGGTGGACGCGGGGCATTCGGTGGTGGTCATTGAGCACAACCTCGAGGTCATCAAGTGCGCGGATTGGGTGATTGACCTGGGACCGGAAGCGGGCGACGAGGGCGGGCGCGTGGTGGCGAGCGGTCCGCCGGAGGTGGTGGCAGCTTGTCCCGGCAGCCACACGGGGCGCGCGCTGCGGGAAGTGGGCGTGCGGCCGGCCGCGGCGGATGGGGAGGAATCGCCCGTGCCTGTCCAGGTGCCGCCTCGACGGCGGGTGGCCGCGCCGGAGCGGGTTTCCGCCTGATTCGCTGCGCGCACTCGCGTGCGCGGCGGCCGGGTCGGCTCAGCCGTAGCGATGCCGTTAGTTCCGGGGGCACGGCCAACTTGGCCGTGGTCGGCGGCAACCTGCCGCCGATTGCTGGGACTCCAGGCCGCCGTACCAAGAGCGCGATCGAGCCGCGATTGCGGTAGCCGGGCTGCGACCCGGCCGCTGTCGGCGCCGACACAGCGACGCCCTACCGTTGGCCCGCCTCCACCGGCGAGTGGCCCGTTCCCCCCGGCTGGTCGGCATCGTTCCAGGTCAGTCAATCGGGATTTTGTAAAAGCACTGCCACTCGCCCATGCCGGAGCCGAGGCTCACGCGCTTGCCGTGGTACCAGCTCACGTGGCCGTCCTCGAAGAGGAAGTTGCCCCCCTCGGGTGCGCCCGCCCCGGCGGGGTGGTTGGCGGTGCGGAAGGTGCGGCCGGCGTCGGTGGTGGTCCAGCGGAGGCGCGCGTCATAGACGTTGGTCGTGCGCGGGCCCAGGCCCTGGAGCCGGTCAATGAGCACCGGCGCTTTGGCGAACTCGCCGCCGAGCTTCTTGCGAAAATGCCAGGGCCCCAGCCCCTCGCTGTTGTAGGGCCAACTGCCGTCCACCCGGCCGGGCAGGTAGAAGTAGCCGGTGAGGATGGGCTTGAGCTCGGAGTTGGGGTCGTCGAGCCGCCAGGTGTCGGCCTGGCGATGCCATTCGTCGGTGGGGCAGAACAGGACGTGGTTCTGGGCCTTCTTGTCGGTCCGGGCTTTGGGTTTCTCGGACTTGATGAGGTACTCGCGCCAGAAGTTGGCCATGTTGGTGCCCATCCAGCTCAGGTGGTAGCCGTCGCTGTTGTCGGGAAAACTCTCGCGGTTGTCGGCCGCGTACAGGTGCAGGGCCACGCCCCACTGCTTGCCGTTGCTGGCGCAGAGGGTGCGCCGGGCCTTCTCCTTGGCCTTGGCCAGCGCGGGCAGCAACATGCCCGCCAGGATGGCGATGATGGCGATCACCACGAGGAGCTCGATGAGGGTGAACGCGAGGGGACGTCGCGCCGGGGCGCGACCAGGGTGAGGCAAGGTTCGGGTCATGGCGGTTTCAGCGGTTAACGGTTCCGGCTGGAGGTGCGCTCGGCCAGCCAGATCATGTCGTGGTTGTTCGTGGAAGCCACGTTCAGGGTGAGCTGGCCAGTATAGAGAATTGGCGGCCGGGTGCGCGGGTCCAGCCACTTCTTGATTTCCGCGTGGCCATCGGCGAAGGAGATGCCCGCCGCCCCGTTGTGGTAGCTGGCCGGGAAGTCAATGATCCGGGCCGCGGCGGGAATCTCCACCATCATGTTCGCGAATCCGCCGGCGTTGATGCTGTCCGGATGCTCGTCCAACAGCACGTAGCACTGCGCGGGGCCGGGGTCCACGATGTCGCTGGTCTTGTAGTACACCCGGTACTTTTTGGAACTGACGTTGGCCTGGAAGCCCGCCGGGTCCAGCCAGTCGCCCGGCCCGAAGGCCTGACTCATGCCCATGCTGCGCACCCGCGGGTGGCTGCGGCCAGCGATGCGCACCGCGCTGAAGTCGGCCGGGCATTTGTACACCTCGACGGCGGTCAGATAGTTGGCGAACTTCGAGCGGCGCGGGTCTTTGAGCGCGGCGGTGTTGGTGTTGTCGGGGTTGGCGCCGTTGAAATCCAGCCAGCCGTCCACCCAGGCGGTCGGCTCGACAGGCCGCGTGTAGCCGGAGGTGGTGGTCTTTTCGCCGTTGTCGTCGGCATAGAAGTGCCACACCAATTGCAACTGCTTGAGGTTGCTCATGCACTTGATGCCCTGTCCCTTGGCCTTGGCCCGGCTCAGCGCGGGCAACAACATCCCGGCCAAGATGGCGATGATGGCAATGACCACCAGCAGCTCGATCAGCGTGAAAGCCTCCGGCGCCGAACCGGCGCTCCGACGCGGTGTGACAAGCAGCTTCATGACGGTTTCGCTTGTCCCGGCGCCTCCCGCGCGTTTGAGCGGCGAACCCACGCGCGGCGCAGTCCGGGAACATGATTTGGGCAACGTCGGCAGTTTAACACAGCCCGGCGGACTGTCCACACCGGCGGCTTTGGGCTTGCCGGAGCGCGGGCCGCTCCCCCAAATGCGCGCGCAGTCACATGCGCGCGGTGGTGCAACGGGTTTCGCAGGCATCGGTTCGCATCGGCGGCTCCGTCCGGGCGGCCATCGGGCCGGGATTGCTGATCTTGCTGGGCGTCGAGCCGGCGGACACGGCCGAGGACATCGCCTGGCTCAGCGGCAAGCTCGCCCGGCTGCGCATCTTCAACGACGCCCAGGGCCTGATGAACCGCTCGGTACAAGACATCGGCGGCGAAGCGCTGGTGGTCAGCCAGTTCACCCTTTACGCCCGCACCAAAAAGGGCAACCGCCCCTCCTTCACTGACGCCGCCAAACCCGAGGTCGCCGTCCCACTCTACGAAGCCTTCGTGCGCCAACTGGCCGCCGACCTTGGCCGACCGGTCGCCACCGGCGAATTCGGCGCGGACATGCAAGTGGCGCTGGTCAATGACGGCCCGGTGACTCTCTGGTTCGACACGAAAAACCGGCAGTGACCACTCAGGCGGTGCTCTTTGGGAAATCCGCCGCGACCCGGTTTACCCGGACCTCAGCGCTGCCGCCGGGCCGGCGGAAACTCAGAAGCCCAACCCCGCCGCGGCCTGCCGGGCCCAGGCCAGCACCGGCCCCGGCCACAGTCCCAATCCCACCACCCCGACCGCGCAAACCGCCAGCCCCGCGCGGGCCAGCGGTGAAACCGTGACCGTGCGCGCCTCGCCGGTCACCTCCCCCCAGTACGCCGCCCGCACCAGGCCGAAGTAGTAGTAAATCGCCACCACCGCCGCCACGATCGTGACCGCCGCCAGCGTGTACAACGCCGGGTTGTCCGCGCCGGCCTGAATTGCTGCTTTCAGGAGCAGGAACTTGCCCCAAAACCCCGCCAGCGGCGGCACTCCCGCCAGCGAGGCCGCGCCCAGGGTGAGTCCGGCCGCCAACGCCGGCGCCCGTTGTCCCAAACCGCCCAGGGCTGCGATTTCATCGCCTTCCGCACCGCCCCAGAACAGCGTGGCCACCAAGAACACCAACAATACCGCAAACAGGTACCCGGCCAGGTAAAAGAGCACCGCTTCCACACCCGCCGCGTTGCGGGCGGCGAAGCCCACCAGCAGAAATCCCGCGTTGGCGATGCTCGAATACCCCATCAACCGCCGCAGGCTCCGCTGCGGAATCGCGCCCAGCACCCCGTAAAACATCGTCAGCCCCGCCAGCACCGGCAGCAACAGCCCCGAACGCGCGGTCTGCTCCGGCGCGGCCTCGAACAACACCCGCAACAGCAGCACCAGCCCCGCGGCCTTCGAGCCCACCGCCAGAAACGCCGTGGTGGGGAATGACGCGCCCTGGTACACATCCGGCACCCAGATTTGGAACGGCACGGCGGCAATCTTGAATCCCAGCCCCACGCCCACCAGCAACAGCCCGGTCACCAGCAGCCGGTTGCCCGTGCTCGCCGCCAGGCTGCGCGCCACGCCCGCGAAATCCAGCATCCCCGTGGCCGCATACACCAGCGCCATGCCGTACACCAGAAACGCCGACGCCAGCGCGCCCAGGATCAAATATTTCGCCCCCGCCTCGAGCGCGGGCACCCGCCGCCGTTGGAAACTCACCAACACGTAAAACGTCACCGTCACCAGCTCCAGCGCCACAAACAACAGGGCAAAATGCTGGGCCGAGGCGGCGAACATCATTCCCGTCAGCGCAAAACAGGTCAGCGCGTGGTACTCGACGTGCCCGGCCTCGAACCCCTCGGCGAACTCCCGGGCCACGACCGTCACCAGGAGCGCCGCCAGCAGGAAGAAGCGCTTGAAGAACAGCGCCAGCCCGTCCAGCACAAACAGCCCGCCAAAGGCCGACCGCGCCGGCTCGGCCGGCACCCAGAAACTGGCCAGCAGAATCAACCCCAGCGCCGCCGCCGTGGCCAGAGCCAGGCGGGGCCGTTGCGCGGGCGCGAGCCACAAATCCGCCAGCAACACCCCCAGCCCGGTCAGCACCACGGCCAACTCGAGGCCGATGGCCGCCAGGTCGCTCATTGCCCCACCTCCCGCATCGCCGCGAGGCTCGCCGCAGGCGCCGCGCGCCACTTCGCCGGCGGACCGGCCTGCGCCGGGGCCGTGGCGGGTTCAACGGCCGCGGGCACCAGGCGCGCGACGACCGGCCGGAGGGGATCGGTCAACAACCGCGGCGCGCAGCCGAACACCACCACCGCCCCCAGCAACAGGGCAAAAGGCAGCCGCACCCAGGCGCCGCGGGCGTCGCGCACTTCGCGCCAGCGCTCGGGCAGCGGCCCGTGCCAGAGCGCGCGCACCGCCCGCAGCATGTACACGGCGGCGATGACCAGCGCGCCCCACGCCGCGAGGATGACCACCGTCCGATGCGCGCTCCAGGCGCCGAAAAGCGTCAGCGCCTCGCCGGGGAAATTGGCGAACCCGGGCAGGCCGCAGCCGGCGAACATGGCCATGACCATCACCCCGCCCAGGAACGGCATCACGCGCAGCAGGCCGCCCAGTTGGTCGAGGTTCACGGTGCCCAGGTGGTGCCGCAGGTAGCCGCTGACCGCGAAACTCAGCGCCGCCAGCAGGCCGTGCGCGATCATCACCACCACGGCGCCGGTCACGCCCACCACGCTCAAGCTGGCGATGCCCAGAAAGGCGAAGCCCATGTGCGCCACGCTCGAGTTGCCGATCAAGAGGTTCAGGTCCCGCTGGCGCATCGCCACCAGCCCGCAGTACAGGATGTTGCCCAGACACAGCCAGGCCAGGAGGTGCATCCAGCTCTGCGCCCCCTCCGGCAACAGCGGCAACGCCACGCGGATCAGGCCGTACAGGCCGAACTTCTTCAGCACCCCCGCGTGGAGCATGGCCGCGGCGGTGGGCGCGGCGGCGTACCCGATCGGCGCCCAGGTGTGAAACGGCCAGAGCGAAACCAGGATGCCGAACCCGAAGAGCAGCAGCCCGAAAATCACCGTCTGCGCCCGCGCCGACAACGGCTGCGCGGCCAGGTGGCGGGTCAACTCCGGCAGGTTGAACGTGCCGGCCCCGGCCTGAACGTACAGCGCGATCAACCCCGCCAGCGCGATCAGCGCCCCGAGGCTCAGGTAGAGCGTGATTTGGAAAGTGGCGAAGTTGCGCTGCTCGCCCCGGCCCCAGAGGCCGATCAGGAGGAACGTGGGCACCAGTGCCAGTTCGTGGAAGACGTAAAACAGGAACAGGTCAAACGCCACAAACGCCCCCAGGATGCCCCCGGCCATCAGCAGCAGCAGGATGTAGTAGAGCTGCTGGCGCTCGGTGATTTCGCGCGAGACGCACACCGCGGCAAAGGCCACCAGCGCCCCCATGAGCAGCAGCCCGGCGTTCAAACCGTCCACGCCCACGTGGTAGCCAATGCCCAGCGCGCCCAGCCACGGCGCCTGTTGCTCGAACTGCAGCCCGGCCGCGCCCGGGTCCAGGGCCAGAAACACGCGCAACGCCCCGACCAGCGACCAGAACGTGGCGGCCAGCGCCAGCAGCCGGAACAGCACGTTGAACGTGCGCGGCAGCAGGGCGATCAGCCCCGCGGCCACCAGCGGGCACAACACGATGAAGGTCAGGTTTTGCATCTCACCGGTTCAGGGTCCACCAGAGCACCACCACCGCGCCGGCGGCCAGGAGCAAGGCGTAGGTTTGCAGGTTGCCGGTGTGCACGTGCCGCAAAATCCGGCCGGCCAGCTCGAACGCCCCCGCTCCGCCGCGCACCACCCCCGTGGCCAGCACCCAGCGGTCCACCGCCGCGACCACCCGCGCCAGCGCCTCCTGCGTGGCCGCGATGAGCGCCGCGTAGAGCTCGTCGAAGTACAGCCGGTCCCGCAACCATCGCGCGGGCGCGCCGAGCAAGGCGGGCAGCGGGTCGCTCAGCGCCCGGCCGTACAACTTCCACGCCAGCCCCACCCCCGCCGCGGCCGCCAGCAACCCGCCCCACGCCGCCACCGGCGCGTGGGCAAACGGCTCGAGCAGTTGAGCGCCCCAGCCGTGGGCCGGCCCGGCGGCGACGCCGTACTGCCGGGCGTACCAGCGGTCCACACCCCAAAAGCCCGCCAGCACCGTGGGCACCGTCAAGGCCAGCAGCGGCAGGGTCATGACCGGCGGCGCCTCGTGCGCGTGGTCCGGCGCCTGGGATTTCGCGGGGCCGGTAAAGGCCACAAACACCAGCCGAAACATGTAAAACGCGGTCAGCGCCGCCACGCCCGCGCCCAGGGCGAACAACGCGTAATGCTGCCGCTCCCAGGCCAGGGCCAGGATGGCGTCCTTGCTGAAAAAGCCGCTCAAGGGCGGCACGCCGCACAGGGCCAGCGTGCCGGCCAGGAAGGTCCAAAACGTGACCGGCAGCTTCCGGCGCAGGCCGCCCATCTTCCAGATGTCCTGTTCGTGGTGCAGCGCGTGAATGACCGCGCCCGCCCCGAGGAACAGCAGCGCCTTGAAGAAGGCGTGGGCGGTCAAGTGGTACATCGCCGGCGCCGGATTCCCGCCCGCGCCGCTCAGGCCCACGGCCATGACCATGTAGCCGAGTTGGGAAAGGGTCGAGTAGGCGAGAATGCGTTTGATGTCGTTTTGCTGCAGCGCCAGCAGCGCTGCCAGCAACGCGGTCAGGCCGCCGGTCCAGGCGATGACCGTCAGCGCCGGCGCGTTGAGCAGGAAGAACACCCGGCAGAGCAGGTACACACCCGCGGCGACCATCGTGGCGGCGTGGATCAGGGCGCTGACCGGCGTGGGGCCTTCCATCGCGTCCGGCAACCACACGTGCAGCGGAAACTGCGCGGACTTGCCCACCGCGCCGCAGAACAGCAACAGACCGGCGGCCGTGGCCACCGCGCCCCAAGCGGGCGGAGCGGCGGCCAGCTTCGCCTCGAGCTCGGCCAGGTCCAGCGTGCCCAGGACCGACCACACCAGCACGATGCCCAGCAGGAAGCCGAAGTCGCCCACGCGGTTGGTCAGAAAGGCCTTCCGGGCGGCGTCCGCCGCGGCGGGGCGTTCGTACCAGAACCCGATGAGCAGGTAGCTCGAGACGCCCACCAGTTCCCAGAACACGAACAGCTCGACCAGATTCGTCGCCAGCACAATCCCGAGCATGGCGAAGGAAAACAGGCTCAACCCGGCGTAGTACCGCGGCAGCCCGGGGTCGCCGCGCAGGTAGCCCCACGAGTAAAGGTGAATCGCGCTGGCCACGCCCGTGACCACCACCAGCATCAGCAGGCTCAAGGGGTCCACGCGCAGGCCGAAGTCCACGCGCAGGCCGGGCAGGTCCAACCAGACCCACGCGGTCTGGCCGGCGGCGCTCTGCTTGAACAGCCACAGGCTGGCGGCAAAGGCCACGAGGATGGCGCCGATGGACCAGCGCGCCGCCGCGGCCGGCCGCCGCAGAGCGGTGAGCGTGATGGCCACGGCCGCCACCGCGGGAGCCAGCAGGATCAACCAGGGCAACGCGGGGTTCATTGGGGGGGGCGCACCGCCGGGCTACGCTCCGGCCGCGAACCGGCTTTCAGGCGAACCGCCCCGGCGGCGGGGTCAGGTCCCCGCCGGGCCGCGGCGCTGCTGCGGTTGTCCAACGGGTCGGGCATGGCTCAGAGCTTGAGCGAGGTCAGGTCCTCCACGTGAGCGGTTTGCCGGCGGCGGTACAGGGCCACGATGAGGGCCAGGCCCACAGCCACCTCGGCCGCGGCCACGGTGACCACGAAGAAGACCATCACCTGCCCGTCCAGGTTGCCGGTGAAGCGCGACGCCGCCACCAGCGCCAGGTTCGCCGCGTTGAGCATCAGTTCCAGCGACATGTAAATGACCAGCAGGTTCCGCCGCAGCACCACACCGGTCAGGCCCAGGCAGAACAGCAGGGCGCTCACCACCAGGTAATGTTCCAGGCCGGGGGTCACTTGAGCTCTTTCTTGCTGAGCAGGACCACGCCCACCATCGCCACGAGCAACAGCACCGACACCACCTCAAACGGCAACAGATACCGGGTGAACAGCAGCCGGCCCAGCGGCTCGGTCGCGCCCTCGACGGCCGCGGCCGCCGGCTCGGACGGCACGCCTTCACGGATGGCGGCGCGCAGCAACCCGGCCAGCGCCACCGCCACCGCGCCGCCGCCCAGCAGGCCCAACGGCTTGAAGTGCCGGCGCTCTTCCTCCCGCAGGTCCAGCAACATGATCACAAACAAAAACAGCACCATCACCGCGCCGGCGTAGATGAGGATTTGCACCGCGCCGAGGAAAAAGGCGTGCAAGAGCACGAACAGCCCGGCCAGCCAGACGATCGTCAGCACCAGAAACATGGCGCTGGTCACCGGGTTGCGACTGAACGGGTTGGCCACCACCAGGAAGCCGCAGACCAAAGCCAGCGCCGCGAAAATGTAGAACAGGGCAGCTTGCACAGCCTTTGCGGCCTCCGGGCCGCGCCCGGATTCAACCGGCCCGCTTCCCCCGGCGCAAGTCCGGCGTTGCCGCGCCACCGGTCGCGCCCGCCCGGGAGGTGCGCGCCGCTACGGCTCGAGGCGGCCCACCGCACGGCGGCGCGCCAGGCGCACCGCCAGCCGCAATGCCGCCCACATGCTGTCCGGCCGCGCGCAGTTCCGGCCGGCCAGGTCGTAGGCCGGGCCGTGGTCGGGCGCGGTGCGCACCAACGGCAGGCCCAGGGTCCAGTTCACCCCGCGGTCGAAGGCCACCAGCTTCAGCGGCGCCAGGCCCTGGTCGTGGTACATCGCCACCACGGCGTCAAACTCCCCCCGCCAGGCCTGGTGGAACAACGTGTCGGCGGAGAGCGGACCGTGCGCGTCCAGGCCGGCCGCGCGGGCTGCCGCCACGGCCGGGGCAATAACCTCGACGTCCTCGCGCCCGAGCAGGCCGCCCTCCCCGGCGTGGGGGTTGAGGCCGCACACGCCCACACGCGCGCGCGGCAACCCGAGCTCGCCGCAGGCCGCGGCCGCGCGGCGGATGGCCAATTCGATCTTGGCCGGCGTGAGGGCGTCGGCCACCCGGCGCAGCGGCAGGTGGGTGGTGGCCAGCGCCACGCGCAACCAGTGCCCGGCCGCGTCGTCGCCGAGCAACATCATGATCTCGCCCTCCGTGCCGGCCAGTTCGGCGAGGAACTCGGTTTGGCCGACGAACGGCACGCCGGCGCGCAAGATGGCCGCTTTGCTGACCGGCGCGGTGACCAGCGCGGCCAGTTCACCAGCCAGGCAACGGCGCGCGCCCTCGCGCAGCCAGTCCAGGGCGGCCAGGGCGGCGGGAGCAGCCCCGGCGGGCAGCGTGGCGGGCAGCGGCTCCGGGCGCGGGTCCAACCAGCACACGGCGGCGGGCGTGTCCGGGCCGGCAAAGGGCGCCAGCGGCAGGCCCGGTGGCACGTTGGCGCGCGCCAGCCAGGCGGCGTCGCCCAAAATGAGAAAACGCGTCTCCGGTTCGCCGCCGGACTCGCGTCGCCAGGCGGCGAGGGCCTTGAGGGTGATTTCCGGGCCGATGCCGGTGACGTCCCCGAGGGTGATGCCGATCCACATGGCCGGGCCGCCGCGGTGGGTGGTTCAGGAGCTGAAGTAGCGGACGAAGGATTTGGCCTTGAGCCGCTGAATCCACTCGCGGTTGAGCCGGGCCTGTTCTTCGGCCTGGAGGGTCTGGACGATTTCGTCGCGCACCTCGGGCAGGGTGCGGATTTGGTTGGCCCGGGCGTCTTCGACCAACAGAATCCAGAGGGTGTCGCCCACCTCGATGACCTCGCTGGGCTGGCCGGGCTTGAGGTTGAAGGCGGCCTCGGCCAGTTCCTTGCGCAGGTCGCCGCGCTCGATCCAGCCGCGGTCGCCGCCCTGGGCGCGGTAGGTGTCCTCGGAGTACACGCGGGCCATTTCGTCGAAGGGCGCGCCCTCGCGAAGTTTGGCGAGGATTTCGGCGGCCAGGCGGCGGGCAGCCTCGCGCGAGCGGCCGGCGCCGGCGTTGAGCATGATGGCGCGCAGCTTGAGCTGGTCCTTGATGCGGAACTTGTCAAGGTTCTCGGCGTAGTACTTTTCGATCTTGTGGGGGGAGACGATGATCTTGTCGGAGCCGATGTTCCGGGCGCGCATGGCGCCGATGATGATGTCCTCGCGCAGGCGGCGGCGGAAGGCCTCGTAGGTCATGCCCTGGCTTTGCAGGGTGCGGGTCATGGCGGCGCGGTCGCCGCCGAAACGCTCGCGCAGACGCTCCTTGACGCGGTCCTCGATGAGGGACTCGGGCAGGTTGTAGCCGGCGCGCTCGAACTCGTGGAGGATGAGCTTGCGTTCGACCAGTTGCTCGACGCCATCGCGCTCGGCCTCCTGGAGCTTCTGGCGCAGCACCTCCGGCTGGCCCGCGTAGGTGCGCGTGATGACTTCGACCGCCGGGGCGATGTACTGGAGCACGTCCTTCAGGGTGATGATCTCCTGGTCCACGATCACGACCAGGCTGTTAAGCAAGCGGGGTTCCGCGGCCAGCGCGACCCCCGTGCCCATCACGGCCAGCCAGCGCAGCAAAAGCTGTTTCATTGGTGCGGCAGGTTAGGGCCGCGGCCGCGGGACGGTCAAGCAACCGGCCCGCCCGGGTCGGGCGCCAGCGCCAGCACCCGCAACGCGCGCGGCCGCACGGTGAACACGCCGGGCGTGACACCCACGTTGTCGCCGTCCACCTCGATGGGCAGCGGCTCCGGGCAGGTCACCTCCAGCCGCTCGGCCCGCAGGGTCTGGGTGCCCGGCGCGCGCAACGGCCGACCGGTCAGCCACGCCCACGCAAAGCGCGTCAGGGTGAGCCAGGTCACGCGCGGGAAAACCACGGCATCGAGCAACCCGTCGTCGTTTCGGGCGGCCGGGAACACCGGCACCGAGCCGCCGTAGAAGCGGCCGTTGCCCAGCAACGCCAGTTCGCCGCTCCAGCGCGCGCCGCCGGCGCTCAGGGTGACCGGCGGTTGCGCGCCGAGCAGGGCCTGCAGGCCCGCCAGCCCGTAGGCCAGGGGGCCGACCCGTTGCTTGGCGCCCCAGTGGACGCGCGCGATGGCCCGCGAGTCCAACCCGGCGCCGGCCAGTTGCACAAAGCGCCGGGTGTGCCGTTGTTCGGGCGGTCCCCACTCGAGGCCGGGCAGGTCCACACGACGTTCGGCGCCCGCCAGGATCACCTGCCAGGCGGCCCGGGGCCGAAGAGGCAGGCCCAGTTCGCGGGCGAAGACGTTGCTGGTGCCCAGCGGAATGACGCCCAGCCGCACGGCCTCGAGCGCGCCCGGCACGCCGGCCAGGCCGGTGACGACCTCGCTGAGGGTACCGTCGCCCCCGGCCGCCACGAGCGTGGCGAAACCCTCCCGGGCGGCGCGGGCGGCCAGTTCGATGGCATGGCCGGGATGGTGTGTGGGACAAAGCGTGCAGGCCGGAGAGAGCCTTTGCAGGGCCGTGTAAAACCGCCGAGCCCGGGCGCCGCGGGCGCTGGGGTTGAAGACCACGCAGACGCGCATCGCTCAGGCCGGGGCGCGCCGGTGGATTTTGTGCATCGAGGCCTGGTCGGTGGGTTTGATGAGCAACTCGTCCACGCAGACGTGCGGCGGGCGGCTGGCCACCCAGACGATGGCCTCGGCCACGTCCTCGGCCCGCAACGGGGTCATGCCCTGGTACACCTTGGCGGCGCGGGCGTGATCGCCCTTGAACCGGACCAGCGAAAACTCGGTTTCCGCCAGGCCGGGGTCCACCGTGGCCACGCGCAGGCCGGTGCCGAGCAACTCGAACCGCAGGGCGCGGGTGATCTGGAGCACGCCGGCCTTGGCCGCGCAGTAGGCGGCGCCGCCCTCGTAGGCCTCGCGCCCGGCGGTGGAGCCGATGTTGATGATGATGCCGCCCGGATGGGGTTTCATGAGCGGCAGGATGGCGCGGGTCATGCGCAGGGTGCCCAGGACGTTGGTCTGGAGCATCGTTTCCCAGTCGCTGTCGCGGCCCTGTTCGACCGGGTCCAGGCCGTGCGCGCCGCCGGCGTTGTTCACCAACACGTCCACCCGGCCGGCCATGACGCGCGCCCAGTCGGCGAAGGTGGTGACACTGGCGGTCTGGGTGACGTCCAGCGCGTGGTAGAGGGCCTGGGGGGCTCCGGCTTCGCGGGCTTGCGCGGCCACGGTGGCCAGCTTCTCGAGGCGCCGCGCGCCCAGGAGCAACCGCGCGCCAGCGGCGCCGAAGGCCCGGGCCGCGGCGGCGCCGAAGCCGGCGGAGGCCCCGGTGATGAGCACCCATTTTTGAGCCAGCGGCGACGTGGTGGAAGTCATGGATTGGTGAGCGGAAAAGGTGGTGCGCGATAGAGGGTTCGAACCTCTGACCCCTTCCGTGTCAAGGAAGTGCTCTACCACTGAGCTAACCGCGCACGCCGAATCGGTCCGGCCGCCTTACACTCGAGTGCCGGCGACCGAACCGCGTCTCGCGCCGACAGTGTAAGAACCGGCCCCGGGCGGGGCAACATCTTTTGGCCGGCGTGTCCCGACTCCGATTTGACTCAAAAAGATTGTTACCGAAGGGGGGAACGGGGCTGCCGGACAGCCCCGGTGGACTCAAAAACGGGTGTTACCAAGCCAGGTACACCCCAATGAGCCAAAACACCCGTCAGGAAGTCCTCTCCCAGATGCGCCGGCGCTACCTGCGCGCCGGGCGTTACTACAAGTCCCAACGGATCACCGAACTGGTCGAGCTCTTCGGCTCTCATCGCAAAGCCGCCCAGCGCGCCCAGTGGCCCAAACCCGTCCTAGCGCGCGCGCCCTTCGCCCGCGGCCGGCCCAAGGCATGCTCGCCCGACCAACTGCTGCCCCCGCTCTGGGCCATCTGGCTGGCGGCCCTCCAGCCCTGCGTGGTGCGCCTGAAAGCCTGCCTGCCCGAGTGGCTGGCCGACGACGAGGCCGACCATCACCGCTTGGAGGCCGACGTGCGTCAAGCCCTGCTGTCGGCTAGTCGCGCCACGCTGGATCGGCTGCTCCGTCCCGCCCGCATCGAACATCGCCGCCGGGCCACCACCCGGCCTGATAGTCTGTTGCGCGGCGAGATTCCCCTCCGCACCGAGTGGCCTGAAGCGATACCCGGCTACCTGGAACTGGACACGGTGGCCTTGTGCGGCGGCAGCCTGGATGACCGGCACGGCTGGATGCTCGATGCGGTGGACACCTGCCTGCCGGCAGGCAACGGCGGCGAGTTCCTCAACCACCAGCTCCTGCACTCCGGCCGGGCCCAGACCCCGCCCATTCCCTTCCCCCGTTCCCGGCCCTACAAGAAGAACGACCAAGCACACATCGAGCAGAAGAACTTCACGAACGTGCGGCTGTGGTTCGGCTACGAGCGGTACGATCACCCCGCGGTGTGGCCGCGGATCAACGCGCTGTGCCGGGGGCCATTGGACCACCTGTCAACTACTGCCTGCCCACGATGAAGCTGGAGCAGAAAGAGCGGGTGGGCCGCCGGAAGGTGCGGCAGTATGCCCCCTGCACGCCCCTAGCGCGCGCGTGCTGGCCTGCGCGGAGGTCAGCGCGGTAACGAAGGCCCGGCTGCCTTCGAGCTCCACCGTCGCCACCTTGCCGGTCGCGCACGACCGCGCCCCACCGCTGCGGCAGCTCTCAGCGATTGCCTCCGATCACCCGCACCACCGCCGTGGAGCCAGGATACGGATCCGCTTGCATCGGCTCGAAGCGACCGCCCAGGTGTTCGGCCAGGAACTTTTCTTCGCGCGCCGTGAAATCAATCCGGTTTTCTGGCCGGGCGAAGCCGTGTCCCTCGTCGGGATACAGGACGTAGATGGCCTGGCCGCGGTTCTTTTCGATGGCGGCGACGATCTGCTCGGATT
>CAYXPA010000088.1:0-15552 GCA_964466945.1 uncultured Verrucomicrobiota bacterium
CAGTAGATTTGTTGGACTACAATTGAACTTTTTTCTAACCAACGACGCTCACTCGAACCGGTGGTAGCATCTCAAGACAAGTGGTAACCCACGTCTCTAACATCGTGGGCAACCTCCTCACCGTCACCTACCCGGCTGGCACCGCCTCAATCTCCAACCAGTACAACGCCCTGGACCGCCTGACCAACCGGCTGGACGGCCTGGGCCAGACCCGGTACAGTTACGCCGTGTTGGGCAATGGCCAACGCACCTTCACCGAAGACGGTCCCCAGGCCAGCGACGAGGTGACCGTGACCAACCGTCGCGGCGGGCGCGCCTGACCGTCCCTTCCGCGCGCGGCCCGGCCTTCCGGCCCGAGCAGAGCGCAAGACAAAAGCACCCGTCCGAGCCATCGCGCGACAAACTCGGAGTCGCACGGCCGGTCAGGCGGGCAAGTTGGCCAGGACCCGGCTGCGCCGGTAGGCCTCGGCCAAGAGGCTCACCGGGTGCGCCACGCGGAGGTTCAGGCCGCGCTGGCGGGCGCCGTTGAGGAGTTGGAGCTGGCAACCGGGGTTGGCCGTGGCCACGACCGAGGCGCCGGTGGCCGCGAGGTGACGGAGTTTGCGTTCGAGCAACTGCGCGGCCATTTCGGGCTGGGTGAGGTTGTAGATGCCGGCGCTGCCGCAGCACCACTGGCTTTCCGGCAGTTCCACCAGCCGGAGCCCGGGAATGGCCCGGAGCAACTCGCGCGGCTCGCGCACGATCTTCTGGCCGTGCGCCAGGTGGCAAGACTCGTGGTAGGTGACCACCCCGGGCTCGGCCAAGCCATGCGTGGGCGGCCGCAAGCCGAGGGCCAGGAGCCATTCGTGGATGTCCTTGCACTTTTGGTCCCAGAGCCGGGCGCGCTCGCGGTAGGCGGGGTCGTCGGCCAGCAGGCGGCCGTAGTGTTTGAGGTGCGAGCCGCAGCCGCCGGCGTTGGTGATGATGGCGTCGAAGCATTCCGGCGGGAACTGGTCGAGTTGGCGGCGGGCCAGGGCGCGGGCCAGCTCCAGTTCGCCATTGTGGGCGTGGAGTGAACCGCAGCAGGACTGGCGGCGGGGGGTGAAGACCTCGCACCCGTTCCAGGCCAGGACCTCGGCGGTGTCGCGGTTGACGTCGCTGAAGATCAGGTCCTGCGCGCAACCGGTGAGCAGGGCCACCACGGCGCGGCGCGGGGCGTGCGCGGGGAAGATTTCGGGGATGAGCTGGTGGGAAAAGCGTCGGGGTATGGCCGGCATCTGGGCCTCGAGTTCGCGCCACCGCCGGGGCAGTAGGCGCAGGAGGCCCCAGCGACGCGCGGCGCGTTGCAAGCCCAGCCAGCGACATTGCCAGACCCGCAGCAGCCGGCCCAGCAGCCGCAGCCGGCGCAGGTCGTCGAAGAGCCAGCGGAGGGCGACGGCGCGGAGGAGATTGCGCCGCGGGTGGCGCAGGACGCCCGCGCGTTCGACCTCGGCCCGGGCGCGCTCGAACAGTTCGGCGTAGTTCACGCCGGCGGGGCAGGCGGTCATGCACGCCAGGCAGCCCAGGCAAAAGTACATTTCCTCGCCGAAGGTGCGGGTGGGCGCCAGTTGGTCGTCGGCAATGGCGCGCATGAGGGCGATGCGGCCGCGCGGGCTGTGGCGTTCGAGCTTGGTGGCGTCGTAGGTCGGGCAGGTGGGCAGGCAAAGTCCGCAGTGCATGCATTGCTGGACCACGGCGTAGTCCAGGTCTTTGAGCCAGGAGCGGGGTGTGGAGCGCGCCCCGGCCGCGCCGGCCGCCGTGACCTGGTCCGGCCCGGGCGGGGGCGCGAGGGCGGGTTCGGAGCCGGGGTGATCCGCGCGCATGGCCCGGGAGCGTAGGCGCCGGGCGGAGGCAGGTCAACGTGCCGTGGCGGGAACGTTTTTCGCGTTGTTAAAAGCCAACGCCCGCCACGAGGGCGGGCGCCGGGAAACGGGGGTGGCGGGACCGGTCGCGCGCGGCGCGCCAACGGCCCGACGGGGTTACTTGTCCGACTTTTTGGCCTGGTAGGTCTGCAGGTTGGCCTCGAATTCCTTGCGCATGTCGTCGTCCTGGCAGAGCTCGATGGCCTTCTTCTGCTCGCGGATGGCCTCGTCCACCTTGCCGGAGTCGAAGAGCGCGCGCGCGTAGGTGTCCACGACCGAGGCGTCCTTGCCTTCGCAAGCGTCGTAGGCGGCCTTGGCGATGCGGGTGGCGAGGGCCACGTCGCGCTTCTTGACGTTTTCGTCGGTCAGGAGAATCCAGGCGATCTGGTTGAGCATTTGGTGGTTTTTGCTGTCGAGGCCCTCGAGCTTTTTGCCCAGCTCGGCCAGCTTCTCCGCACGGGCGGTGGTGGTGGCCTCCATCATGTATTCGCGAAAGGCTTTCGAGGCGGTCATTTCCTGTTTGAAGGCGGCCAGCTCGAAGCCCGCCGGGGCCAGTTCGGTGAGGGTTTTTTCCATCTCGGCCAGCTTGGCCGCGGGCACGTCCTCTTCCGAGAGCGAGGCTTGCTGGTACTCGCGGAGCAGGCGGCTGAAGCGCGCCCGTTTGCGGATGTCGGCCGGGTCGAATTTCTGGCCGTCCAGGAGCCCGCCCAACTCCTGGTCCAGCGCGACCAGTTCCTTCTCGAGCTCGGCGGTCTTGGCTTCCTCGCCGCCGCTCAGGAGCAGTTGGTAGTACTCCTGGAGTTTGGCCTCGGCACGACTGCGCTTGCGGACCTTGTCCAGGTCCAACTTGCCGGCCACGACCTCTTCGAGGGCCTTGTCCAGGCCGCCCATGGGATGGCCGTGCCAGACCACGCGGCCCGATTTGTCCACGATGAAGGCGTGGGGGATGCCGTTCTGGTCGTAGGCGCGCATGTAGCCTTCGGCCGTGGCGTTGTCGTCGTCAATGGCCACGACGTAATCCATCTTGGGGCCCATCTTCTCGACGAACGATTTCACCACCGGGGGCTTCTCGTCGCTGATGCCCACAATGACCACGTCCTTGTCCTTGAACTTTTTGGCCAGGTCGGTGAGGTGCGGGATGCTGGTGCGGCAGGGCGGGCACCAAGTGGCCCAAAACTCGACCACGACGATTTTCTTGCCCTTGGCGTCGGCGAGGTTGACGGGGTCGCCCTTGATCCATTCGGAGATTTTGAGCGGGGCGACGGGGTCGCCGAGTTCCGCGGCGGCGAGGGACAGGGCCAGGCCGGGCAACGCCAGCAGGGCGGCGGCCCGAGTTAGGGAGGATTTCATGCGGGGGTTCCGAGATGACTTTGATGTTTTCGCGTACAAGCAGGGGCAAAGTCGTGCAGGAACCGCCCGGGCGCAAGTCCCAATGTGGTCGCCGCCTTTGTCCTCGGCGCAGTTCGTTGATTGGCGGCGGGTCGCCGGGGGGGCGATGCCGTAGCGCAGACTTCCAAGTCTGCCGTATCGCGGATTTCCAATCCGCCAACGCGGCGAACTTCCGGACAGTCACGACCGGTCTGGGCCGGCCGACTGGAAGTCGGCGATACAGCAGGTTGGGAAACCTGCGCTACGCCAAGATCCCCGCCTGCCATAAACTGAGATGCGCCGCCTTTGTCCTTTCAGGGCCGCCGCGGCGCGGCCTAGACTGGGCCCATGAGTTTGGACGTGCGCGACTTTGAGAAGCAGGTGCTCGAACGCAGCCGCACCGTGCCGGTGCTGGTGGATTTCTGGGCGCCCTGGTGCGGCCCCTGCCGCAGCCTGGGCCCGGTGCTCGAAGCCCTGGCCGCCGAGGCCGCCGGCCGCTGGGAGCTGGTGAAGGTCAACACCGACGAGAACCCCGAGCTGGCGATGGCCTTCAACATCTCGAGCATCCCGGCGGTGAAGCTCTTCGTCAACGGCGAGGTCGTGGACGAGTTCGTGGGCGCGTTGTCCAAAAGCGAGGTGCGCCGCTGGCTCGAACGCGCCCTGCCTTCACCCACCGCCGGCCAACTCGACCAGGCCCAAACCCTCCTTGACCAGGGCCGGGCTGCCGAAGCCGCGCGCCTGCTCGAGCCCATCGTGGCGGCCGAGCCGGCCAACCACCGCGCCCGCGTGCTCCTGGCCCGGGCCCTTCTCGGCGCCGCGCCCGAGCGCGTGGCGGAGCTGCTCCAACCGGTGGGCGAGGATTCCGACCAGGCCGGCCTGGCCGCCGCCCTGCGCACCCTGGCGCGCGTTGCGACCCTGGCCGGCCAGCCCGACGCGTTGCCCGAAGACCCCGGCCGCGACCGTTACCTGGCCGGCGCGCAGGCGGTCCGGCGGGGCGACTGGGAGACCGCGCTGCCGGCCTTCATCGAGGTGCTCGAGCGCCACAAGCCCTACGACAACGGTGGGGCCAAGGACGCCTGCCGCGCCATTTTCCAACTGCTGGGGCCGCGGCATCCGGTGAGCGAACGCTACTTCCGCGCGTACAGCAGCGCGTTGCACGCCTGAGCGATTCGGCGGCAGTCCCGGCAGCAGTCCGGACCGCGCTTCACCACGTCTCGAGCGGTTGGACCGCGGGTGGCGGCGGCGCGGCCTTGGTCCCGAGCGGCACCAGCCGCACGGCCAAACGCAGTTCGGTGACGTTGGGCAATCGCAACGCCAATTTGCGGATGCCCGGGTTGGCGTGCTGCTTCTCGGGTTGCGGGGAGGTGGGCAGGGGCCGCGCGTCCAGAACGGTCCAGCGGGCGTCGGCCGGGGCGAGCACTTCGGCCTGGAGCCGTCGGTCGCGCAGCGAGAGCGTGGCCCGACGGCCGTCGTCCGCCACGGTGATGTCCGCCGGCGTGTGGAGGAACCACCACACCTCGGCCGGTTGGGCCGCGCGCACCTCGTCCTGAACCAGCACCTGGCGACCGTCGAGCAGGGCGAGGCCGCGACGGACTTCCCGGGCGTGCCGGGCGTAGGCGGCGGAGAGGTCGGCCACGGCCAGGGAGCGGTCTGGGCGGGAGGCAAATTTGACGATGCGCGCGGCCGCTTGCGGGTCCTGGTCGGGGGCGGTGCCGGGATTGAGGACCAGCGTGTTATGGCCTTCGGCGCGCAGCCGGTAGTAGGTCCAGCGCTGCCCACCGAAGTAGCCCGGCAGGTTGTAATCGTCCGCGCCCAGGTCCACGGCCCAGCGCTCGCCCAAGGCATCGAGCACGAAAGTGCCCAGGTCCAGGTTACTGTGGTTGGCCTTGTTGTCGCCCGCCTTGAAGCCCACGAACAGGGCCTGCCGGTCGTCCCAAGCCGTGCGGAAGGTGACGACTTCGGCGCCGCGGAAGTACTTGTCGCGCGGCAGCGCGGCCGCGGCGCGGGCGGCGGCCTCTTGCTGCGACGGGTCGAACCAGACCAGGTCCAGCGGCGCGCCGGTGGCCAGGCGCAGTTGATGGTGGGCGTACTCCGGGCGATTGAACCGCCGGGCCAGCCAGAACATTTCCGGGGCGCGCAGGGCGCCGTCGCCGCCGTCGGCGTAGTTGAAGGTGCGGTCCAGCGGGCCGGTGATGTAGATGGGGAACAGCCCCGCCTCGGCGAATCCCGGGATGTCGCTCAACCCGAAATCCGTGCCCAGGGCGGTCTGGAGCGCGGCCACAAAGAGCACGTTGTACTGCGTGGCGTAGCGCCAATAGCCCGGGCCTTCGGCCCAGGCGCCGTCCGGGCCGTACTCGCGCATGGCCCGGGGCAGGGAGCGCAGGGTGGCGGCGAGGATTTCGCCGGCCAGCGCGGGCTCGACCTCCGCCACAGCCAGCCCGCCCACGCCGATGCCGCCGTTGCAAACCTGGTTCCAGTTGTGCCGGCTGCGGGCCCAGCCGGAGTCACGGCGGTATGTCTCGAGGGCCGGGCGCAGGCCCTTCTCCACCAGGGCGCGGGTCCAGGCGGCGCGTTGCTCGGGCGACCAGAAGGCGTAAAGCCAGTCGCAGCCGATGGCGAAGGCGTGGGTCATTTCGGCCGTGTCCAGGAAGTGGCGCGGATTCCAGTCCGGGAATGCCGCGGCGGCCTCGAGTTCCTGCGCGGCGCGCCGGGCAAACGCCGCGTCGCCCTCCAGATGGTAGAGCAGGGCCAGCGTGTACACGCGGTCCACCACGCGCCGGCTGACGCTGAGCAGGCGCAGGCCGTCGGGGATTTCGTAGCGCGAGGGCGGTTCGTTGAGCAGGCGGCGCCCACGCTCGCGCAAGCGGCTGTGCCAGTCGCGCAAGGTGGCGTCTTGGCGAACGCGCTCGGCCAGCCGGCGCAGGTCGTCCTGGGAAACCAGCAGTCGCGGGTGACCGGGTTTAAGCCGGGCCAGGATTTGGTCCGGGGCCGGAGCCGTGGGTTGGTCTTCGCCGGCGGGTTCGGCGGCCGGCAAATTCGGAGCGGCGGTCAGGAAGAGCAGGGTCAGCGGCCAGCAGACTGCGGGGGATTTCATGCGCCCAACCTACCGCGCTCCGCATCCGGCCGGCAACAATAGTCCCGGCCCTTGCCGCGGCGGGCCGAGCCAGTGGCTGCGCGCGCCGGGCAGGCCGGCGCCCCGGTCAGCCGCGCTCAGGCCGCGGCGGCCACGGGCTCCGGCTCGAAGAACGCAAAGGCGCCGTAGCCCACCACGCGGTCGGTCGGCCCGGCCGTGTCGCCGGAGTGGCGCAGGTCCAGCGTCTCGACCCGGAGTCCGCGGGCGCGGGCCACGTGCAGCAGGCCGGCGATGGCGCGGCAGCCGCAGGCGCAGTAACCGTCCAGCGCGTCGCCGCGCAGGGTTTCGATGGCCCGGGCGGTGGCGCGGTCTTTGCGGCGCGCGCTGTCCGCGTCGAGGTAGTGGCTGAGGTCGGAGCTGACCACGATGACGGTTTCCTCGCCGCCCCAGAGGGTTTGGAGGACATCGCCCACCTCGCTCGGGCCGGCGTGGCCCACCAGCAGGGGGACGATGGAGAAGTCGTCCAGGACGGTTTGGAGGAAGGGCAGCTCGACTTCCAGGCAGTGCTCCGGGCCGTGGGCGCGGTCGAACACGCGCACCTGGGGCAGGTTCAGGGCCTGTTCGAGCGCCTCGGAGTCCACGGGCACCATGCCCAGCGGAGTGGCGAAGGCGTCGGCCGCCGGAGCGGCCAGGCCCTCGAAGTCCTCGTAGTGCGAAGGTCCCAAGAGGACCACGCGGCGAATGCGCGCGTGCGCGGGCCCCAGCCGGATAAAGGCCGAGGCGGCGACCGGGCCGGAGTACAGGTAGCCCGCGTGAGGGGCGATCAGGGCCTTGGGCACGGGTCCCTCGGCGGGGGCCACGCGGTCCAGGTAATCCTGCACGTCGGCCTGCAGCCGCGCGGGGTTGGCGGGGTAGAAACGGCCGGCTTGAGCTGCCGGCCGGATGAGTTGGGGAGCGGTTTTGAGCATGGCCGGTTCAGCAGTTGAGGGTCACCGGGCGCGGCCCGCGACTCCCCGCCCCCTCGGACACTGGCGGGTGGGCGGCGCCCGCGTAGTTCCACAAGCCCGGCACGAGGGCGCCGCAGTCGGGGCAGCGATTCCCGGTGACCAAAAGGTTTTCGAGGACGGTAAAGCCGTGCCGGCGCACCAGCGTGCGGGCGCAGTGCGGGCAGCGGGTGTTTTCCCACTCGCCCACCCGGCCCGGGAGGTTGCCGGCATAGACAAAGCGCAAACCGGCCGCGGCGCCGATTTCCGCGGCGCGGACCAGGTCCGCCGCACGCGTGGGCCGTGGCTCGGTCATTTGGTAGTCCGGATGAAAGGCCGTGACGTGCCAGGGGATGTCCGGGCTGACCGAGGCCAGGAACTGCGTGAGGTCGCGCAACTCGGCTGCATCGTCGTTGAACCCGGGTACCAGCAGAGTGACCACCTCCACCCAGAGCCCGCGGGCGTGGACCTGGCGGATGGTCTCGGTGACCGCCGCCAGGGTGCCGCCCAGGGTGCGGTAGCGGCGGTCGTTGAAGCCCTTGAGGTCCACCTTGTACGCTGCCAGCCAGGGCTGGAGGAAGTCCAGCGCCTCGGGCGTGGCGTTGCCGTTCGAAACAAAGGCACACAGCAACCCGGCGGGCCGGGCGGCGGCAAAGACCGCGGCGGCCCATTCGGCGGTGATGAGCGGCTCGTTGTAACTGGACACCATCAACCGCGCGCCGTGCCGGCGGGCAGCGGCGACCAGTTGCTCGGGCGTGGCCGGTTGGATGGACGCCAGTGCGGCGTCGTCCCGCAGGGCCTGGCTGGTGATCCAGTTCTGGCAGTAGGCACAGTGAAAGTCGCAACCCAGCATCCCGAAGGTCAGCGCGTCGCTGCCCGGCAGCACGTGGAAGAACGGCTTTTTCTCGACCGGGTCGCAGGCCACGCCGGCCACGTAGCCGAAGGGCACCCGCAGTTCGCCGTCGCGGTGGAAGCGCACCTTGCAGACCCCGCGCCGACCCGGAGCGATCAGGCAACGGTGCCCGCAGGCCAGACAACGAACCTTGCCGTCCTCGGCGCGCCAGAGCCGACCCGGGACGGTATGGCAGTCCAACACCTCGGCCAGCCGCTCGCGCGGCCGCGGCTCGGTGGCGGGCGTGTCCGCCGCGGGGTGGGGGTGGGGGTTTCTGTTCATGGCGCCCGGTACGTCGTGGCGACTTTGGTGTTCGCTACAACTATACGCGCCGGGGTGAAGTGTGCAACGACGCGCCCCTGTTGGTGCCGTGGCGGGAAAAAGCCGGAGTCGGCCGCAGGTTGCCGTCTGCCTGCCGGCGGGCAGGCCGCCCACAGCCCGGTTGGCCGGACCGCTGTCGGGCTACCCGGAGTCAGGCGAACCGCCGCGATTCAGGCGAACTCGAAGCGCACCTCGCCCAGGCGCCGGGCCAGTTCGGCGAGCACGCGGCGTTCGTCCGCCTCGTCCCGGGCCACGAAGGTCACGCTGAAGCGCAGGTACGCCCCGGCGTCGTCCCAGGGCACGGTCGAGATGAGCCGGTCGGTGATGAGCCACTGGGAGGCGGCTTCGGCGTTGGGGAACTCGATACGGGTGCCGTCACGGCGGACCGCGGCGCGCGGGGCGGGCACGTACAGGAAGAAGCTGCCCTGGGGCTTGCGGGCGCGAAAGCCCAGCCCGCGCAGCGTGGCCACCAGCCCGTCCATGCGGCGGCTGTACTTGGCGGCGATGCGGGCGGTGATTTCGGGGTGGTCGAAGCAGTAGGCGGCGGCGTGCTGGATGGCCAGGAACTGGCCGGAGTCGGTGTTGTCCTTCACGTCGCCGTAGGCGCGGACCAGCAGTTCGTTGCCGGCCACAAAGCCGATCCGCCAGCCGGTCATGTTGAAACTTTTGCTGCACGAGTGCAGCTCGAGGCCCACGTCCTTGGCGCCGGGCGTGGCCAGGAAACTCAACGGCCGGCCCGCGAAGACCAGCGCGGCGTACGCGGCGTCCGAAATCACCACCAAGCGATGCTTTTTGGCGAAGTGGACCACGCGCGCGTAGAACTCCGGCGTGGCCGAGGCGCCGGTGGGGTTGTTCGGGTAATTGAGCACCAGCACCTTGGCCCGGGCGAGCACGCCGGCCGGCACCGTCTCGAGGTCCGGCAGGAAATCGCGTTCCTCGGTCAGGGGCAGGTGAAAGACCTCGCCGCCGTAGTACCGGGCGTGGGTGCCGAAGACCGGATAGCCGGGCGTGGTCATGAGCACCACGTCGCCGGGATTGATGAAGCAGGCGGGCAGGATGGACAGCGCCGCCTTGCTGCCGATCGAGTGGATGACCTCGGTCTCCGGGTTGATGCCCGGCACGCCGCACACCCGCTCGAGGTACCGCGCGGCGGCGGCCTTGAGCACGGCGTCGCCGTTGTCGGCGTAGCCGCGGTTTTCCGGCTTGCGCGCCTCGGCGGCCAGCACGTCCACCACCTCGGGGAAGGCCATTTCGTCCGGCTCGCCCACGCCCAGGTCCAGAATCTCCGCGCCGGGGTGGGCGGCCAGGGCGGCGCGCTTGGCGCGCTTGATCTTCTCGAACTTGTAGATCGCGGTGCTCTTGCCGTAGTTGGCCCCGCCGATGCGTTCGGCGAACAGGCCCTGGAGATAGGCTTCAGACATGGCGTGCGACGCTGATTCCGCCGCGCGCGAGCACGAGGTTTGGACCGGGCGCGGCGCGGGCCGAATGAGCGGGCAGCTTAACGGGCTTGATCCGTGGCGCAAGCCGGCGCGAGGGGCAAGCGCCGCGGGGGTTCGGCGACGCGGCTTTGAGTAGGGCCGGGCTGCGTCCTGGCTGATGGCGGCGCCGACAAAGCAACGCCCAGCGAGTTATCCGCTGCCGTGGGTCAGTGGCCCGCACCACCCGAGGCCACACGGCCACGTCCCGCCTCAGTCCAGGCGCTTCACGCGGATGTTGCGGTAGCGGATTACGCTCTTGGGGTCGTGGGCTTGGAGGGCGAAGGTGCCTTCGCCCAGCTTGCGCGCGAAGTCCGGATTCGGCTGGGCGCCCAGCGGCTCGGTGTACTGGAGCACGGTCTTGCCGTCCACCTTTACGGTCACCTGCCGGCCCTGGACGATGATTTCCTGAAGCCACCACTTGTTGTCCTCGCAGGCGGTCAGGCCGGTGTTCACGATCCCGTACAGGCTGCCGGTTTTGATCCAGTCGCTGTGCGAGACGTTGACCTGCGACTCGAAGCCCACCCGGGGCCAGTCGCGCTCCTGGTATTTGGTGTGGAAGTAAATGCCCCCGTTCGAGCCGGGCGTGGTCATGACCTCGACCTTGAGGTGGAAGTTTTTGAACGGCCGCGCGTCGCCCACGTAAAACAAGTGGCAGCGCGGCCCGGCGGCCACGAAGGCGCCGTCTTCGATCTTCCACGTGCCGGGGTTTTCGGCGGCCGGCTTCCAGCCGTTGAACGTCTTGCCGTCCATGAGGGGGACAAAGCCTTCTTCGGATTCCGCGCCGCGGGTCAGGCCGCAGGCGAGGGTAACAACCACAAAGCCAAGCAAGGTGTGTTTCATGGGCCGGGACGGTACCGCCGCCGCCGCCGCTCCGCCAAGCGGCAAAAATGTCCGGCGCAGCCAGCCGGCGGAGGCCGAAGGTCGGATGCCGGATGCCAGATACCGGATGCCAGATGCCAGATACCGGATGCCGGATGCCAGATACCGGATGCCAGATGCCAGATACCGGATGCCAAATGCCAGATACCGGACGCCGGATCCGGCGCGAAGCGTGTGGAGTGCGCCGGCTTGCCGGCGCTTTCGGTAGGGCCGCGCTGCCGCGCGGCCTTGTAGCTCAGACTGCTGGTTTGCTGTATCGCGGGTTTGCAACCCGCCGGGACTCGGCGTACCGACCGCCGGGGCCGACTGGAAGTCGGCGATACGGCAGGTTGGAAACCTGCGCTACGCGGCCGGACCGACGGCGGGGGCGCCGTTGGCGGCACGCGGGGGCGCGTGCGCTCCCCGAATCGGAGTCGGCGGCAGGTTGCCCATCGCGAGGGCTCGGTTGGCCACATTGCCCAGCACCCGGGCCCGCGGCGCGCAGCCGCTTTGCGCTGGCGCGGCGCGCACCGGGGACGCACGCTTGACGGCTGCGGGCGCGGTGCGCCCTGTCCCTAGGAACTGATGCCGGATCGCCCCGTTTCAGACACGACGGTGCTGTGGGAGGACACCACGGCGCCGCCCCGGCCGCTGTCCGCGGCGGCGGGTCCCACCGCCGATGCCGGGCCGGACGCGGTGTGCTACCACTGCGGCCTGGCGTGTCCACCGCACCCGCCCCGGCACGTGGACAAGGTGTTTTGCTGCCAAGGGTGCCTGACCGTCTATGAGCTGCTGGCCGAGAACGGGCTCGAACAGTTCTACGAGTTAAACCGGCACCCGGGCCGCCGCGCCGCGGGTCGGGCCGCCGCGGAGCGATTTGCCTACCTGGACGAGCCGGCGCTGCAGGCACAATTGCTGGATTTTACCGACGGCCGCACCAGCCGGGTCACCTTCCGCGTGCCGGCCATTCACTGCGTGGCCTGTGTGTGGCTCCTGGAAAACCTGTTCCGCCTGCACCCCGGCGTGGGCCGCTCGGTGGTGGACTTCACCCGCCGCGAGGTGGCCATCTGGTTTTCGCCGGACCGGATCAAGCTCAGCGAACTGGTGGCGCTGCTGGTCTCGATCGGTTACGAGCCGGTGTTGACGCTTGGCGAGCTGGACAAGCGGCCCGGGCCGGACCCGGCGCGGCGGCGGCTGCATTTGCAGGTGGGCGTGGCGGGGTTTGCCTTCGGCAACATCATGCTCTTCAGCCTGCCGTTGTACCTGGGGCTGGACAGCCTGAGCGGGCCGCTGTTTCGCGCCTGGTTCGGCGGGTTGAGTCTGCTCCTGGCGCTGCCGGTGCTGGCGTTCAGCGCGGCGGATTATTTCCGGTCCGCCTGGCTCAGCGTGCGGCAGCGGTTGCTGACCCTCGACGTACCCATCGCCGCCGGCCTGGTGGCCCTCTACGGGTGGAGCGCGTACGAAATCCTCTCCGGCCACGGCGCGGGTTACCTGGACTCGCTGGCCGGGCTCGTGTTCTTCCTGCTGGGCGGAAAAATCTTTCAGGCCCGGACCTACGCCCGCCTGGCCTTTGATGCGGATTACCGGTCGTTCTTTCCGCTGGCGGTGACGCGCCTGACCGGGGCCGGCGAGGAGACCGTGGCGCTGGGGGCGTTGCGCGTGGGCGACCGGCTCCGGGTGCGGCATGGAGAGTTGATCCCGGCGGACGCGCGTCTGCTCGAGGGCGCGGGGGCGGTGGATTACAGCTTCGTGACCGGCGAGGCCGAGCCGGTGGCCTGTCGGGCGGGCGACCGTCTTTACGCCGGCGGCCGGGTGGTGGGCGGCAGTGTGGTGGTGGAGACGGTGAAGCCCGTTTCCCAGAGTTACCTGACCTCGCTGTGGAACCACGCGACCTTTGCCAAGGACCATCGCGACCCGCGCGACACGTGGACCAATCGCTACAGCCGCCGGTTCACGCCGGTGGTGGTGGGCATTGCCCTGGCCGCGCTTGCGGGCTGGCTGGTCGCGGGCGAGGGCGCCCGCGCGCTGAAGGCCTTCACCGCGGTGTTGATCGTGGCCTGCCCGTGCGCGCTGGCCCTGGCGGCGCCTTTCAGCCTGGGCACCGCCCATCGTCTGCTGGGGCGGCGCGGTTTCTTCCTCAAAAACCCCCAGGTGCTCGAACGCCTCGCCCGCGTGGACACGGTGGTGTTGGACAAAACCGGCACGCTGACCCTGGCCGGCGGCGGCGGGGTGCGGTGGGTGGGCCGGGATGCAGAGGACCTCGGGCACGCCGACCAGCCCGCGGTGCGCGCGTTGGTCGCGCAGTCCACGCACCCGTACGCGGTGCGGTTGCGGCAATTCCTCGACAACGCCACGGCCGGGCGTGGCGCGGACGGCGCGGCACTGCCGGCCGTGGCGGCCTTCGAGGAAGTCCCCGGCGGCGGCCTGCGGGGGAGCGTGGACGGACGCGCATACCGCCTGGGCGCGCGCGCGTGGCTGGCGGGCGAAGGCGTGGAGGTGCCGTCCCTGGAGCTGCCCGCCGGGAGTGCGGTGCATTTGGCCGTGGCGGGCGAGTACCGGGGCGCCTTCGTGTTGGCGAGCGCGGTGCGGCCGGGCGCCGAGACGTTGATCGCGGAATTGCGCCCGGCGGCGCGGCTGTACTTGTTGAGCGGCGACAACGACAAGGAGCGGGCGGTGTTTGCCGCGCTGTTCGGCCCGGGGGTCGAGATGCATTTCAACCAGTCGCCGCTGGACAAACTCGAGTTCGTGGCCGGGCTGCGCGCGGGCGGGCGGCGGGTGATGATGGTGGGCGACGGGCTCAACGACGCCGGGGCATTGCGCGAGGCGGACGTGGGCGTGGCGGTGGCCGAGGAGGTGGGCACGTTCGCGCCTGCCAGCGACCTGATCGCGGCGGCGGCGGAGGTGCCGCGCCTGGGCCGGGTGCTGGCGCTGGCCCGGCGGGTGGAGCGGGTGGTGAAGCTCAATTTCGCGGTCTCAGCCCTGTACAACGCGGTGGGCGTGAGCATCGCCGCCGCCGGGGTGCTTTCGCCGGTGATTTGCGCCGTGCTCATGCCGCTGAGTTCGGTGACGGTGGTCACGCTGGCCTGCGGGTTGACCGCGCGCGCCGCGGAGCGGCTGGGCTTGGGCGGGTTGTCCCCCTTGCGGGCGGGCGGCGCCGACCTAGAATCGGCCGCGGGTTGAACACAACCATGTCATCGGCCCTCGCCACAGTGGAGGTATCGAAGCCCCTGCGCGGCCCGGTGTTCCCGGTCGAGGTCCCGAGCGGAGACGCCGAGGTGTGGCCCCGGCTGGTGAACGCGCCGTCGGTGCGCGAGCAGCAGGTGGCGTTCACCTGCGCCACCGGCCTGCCGTTGACGTTGCTGCCGCCCAGCGCCCGGCCCGATGACGGGCCGTTCGCGGGCGCGTACTGCGTCAAGGGGTGTCTGGGCGAGCCCAGTGGCGGGCTGTGCCGGCGCACCTTGCTGCGCGCGGAGGCGCGGGCCCTCCGGCGCGTGGCGCCGGTGCAGTACAGTTGCCCGTCCGGGCTGCTGAAAATCCTGGTGCCGGTGTTTGTCGAAGGGCGGCACGTGGCCAACCTGCTGGCCGGGCCGTTCACGTTGCGGGGTTTGAACCGGCGGCGCCTGGCGGACTTGATGACGCGGCTGTCCGGCGCGGGGTTGGGGGATCGCCAGCCGGAGCTGGAGACCACCTGGCGTTACACGCCGCGGTTGAGCGCGGAAAAGGGCCGGGCGGTGGCCACCTTGCTGGGCATGTTTGCCCGGTACCTCGAGGGGCTGGGGCGGGAACTCCTGGCCGCGCGGCCGGCGTCGGCGCGCGCGCCCTTGCTCGAGAAGATCGAGGCGTTCCTGCGCGAGAACGCGGACCGCCGCGTGGCGTTGCGGGAAGTGGCCGCGCGGGTGCACCTGAGCCCCTGCCATTTCTGCGCGGTGTTCAAGCGCCAGACCGGGCTGACCTTCACGGCATACCGCAACCGCCTGCGGCTGGACCGGGCGGCCGAGTTGTTGCGCGAGCCGGGCCGGCGCATCACGGACGTGGCCTTCGAGGCGGGGTTCGACTCGATCCCGTACTTCAACCGCGCGTTCCGGCGGCGGTTCGGGTGCTCGCCCACCGAATACCGGCGCCGGCTGGGGGCCGAAATTTCGGTCAAGCCCGTCGAAATGGCGGCGTAGTCGGCCCGTCGGCGCGGGGCGGAGACTGGCGACGGTTGCGGGGCGCGGACCGAAATCAGGCCTTGCGCCGCCGGCCCGTGGGATTAGGACAAACCGCGAAACGAACATGGCCGTCATCTTGATTCTCATCCTGGCCAGCCTCGGCCTGGCGGGGGCCTTTCTCCTGGGCTTCCTGTGGGCGGTGCGCTCCGGCCAGTTCGAGGACGGCCGGACCCCGGCGCTGCGCATTTTGACCGAGGACAAGGCGCCGCCGGCCCTTTCGCGTCAGGCTGCGCTCCGCGACCGAAGCTCGCATCGCGTATGAACATTGAGACCTTCCGTTACGACAACCGCATCGTTCGGGCCTTTGCGCTGGCCACGCTGCTGTGGGGCTTGGTGGGCACGGCGGCCGGGTTGCTGGCCGCCTGCCAGTTGTTCTGGCCGGACCTGAACCTGGACACGCCCTTCACCACGTTCGGGCGCATCCGGCCGTTGCACACCAACGCGGTGATCTTCGCCTTCGTGGGCAACGGCATGTTCACCGGCATCTA
>CAYXPA010000089.1:0-15255 GCA_964466945.1 uncultured Verrucomicrobiota bacterium
GTTCCAGGCCCTGGTGGACGTGTCCCTGGACATCCCGGCCCGGCGCATCACCGCGTTGATCGGGCCCTCGGGCTGCGGCAAGACCACGCTCTTGCGCTGCTTCAACCGCATCAACGAGCGCCTGGGCTACGTGACCACCCGCGGCGAGATCCGCGTCCTGGGCCGGAACATCTACGACCCCGACGTCTCGCTCATCGAGTTGCGCAAGGCGGTGGGCATGGTCTTCCAGCGGCCCAACCCGCTGCCGCTCTCGGTCTATGAGAACGTCGTCTTCGGCCTGCGCGTCCATCACCGGCGCCACGCGCTGCGCCGCGCCGAACTCGACGCCGCGGTCGAGCAGGCCCTGCGCGAGGTGGGCCTCTGGGACGATCTCCGGGATCGGTTGGATACGCCCGCGCCGCGGCTCCAGCTCGAGCAGCAGCAAAAGCTCTGCATCGCCCGGCTGCTGCCGCTCAAGCCGCAGGTGATCCTCATGGACGAGCCGTGCTCGGCGCTGGACGTCAACGGCACCCGGGCCATCGAGGAACTGCTGTTCGCGCTGCGGGAGCACTACACGCTGGTGGTGGTGACCCACAACATGGCCCAGGCGCGCCGGGTCAGCGATGAATGCCTCTTCATGCTGCTGGGCCGCGTGATCGAACACCGCCGCACCGAGGACCTGTTCCTGAACCCGCGCCAGCCCCAGACCGCCGAGTACATCGAGGGCCGCTACGGTTGAGCGCGGCCCGGCCGCGGCGCCGACTTCAACGCCCGCCGGCGGTGTTCGCCTTTTGCGCGCGGTAGTCCCGGATGATCCGGAGGACCTCGTCGAAGATGTCCGCCGGGACGATCTTGCCCCGGATTTGCGGGTAGGCCGCCTCGGCGGCGGCGCGCCACTCGGCCTCGAGGTCCGGGGGAACCGGGGTGACTTTCAGGCCGCGGTTTTGCATGGCCCGGATGGCGTCCTCGGACTCCTTGCGGCCGCTGGCCTTGATCTCGGCGCCGGTCTGCCGGGCGGCGCGGAGCAGGGGCTCGCGCAGCGCCTCGGGCAGCTTGTCCCACGTGGCCTTCCGGATCACGCACGCGCCCACCAGCGGCCCCCAGTTCAGGGCCAGCATGTACGGCGCGCGCAAGTCCGCCTGCGTGGACAGGGCATAGACCGGCGGCAGCGGCGCGGCCTCGATCAAGCCGGTCTGCAGGCCGGGCAGGATGTCCGCCGTCTCGAGGGCCACCGGTTGAAACCCGGCCGAGCGGTAAATGCCCAGTTGCTCCACGCTGCCGGCCCAGGAGAAGAGTTTGAGCTTTTTCAGATCGTCCGGGCGGGCGACGGGTTTGGTGCTGAAGAAATGCACCCAGCCGGCATCCGACCAGAACAGCACCACGAAGCCCTTGGCCTCGAGCCGGGCCTCGAGCCGCGGTTGCAGTTGCGCGCCCACGTGATCCACCTCGTCCAGGTCGCGGAAGCCCATCGGGATGGACAAGAGCCCCTGCACCGCCGGCTCGATCTCCGCCAGGCCCACGCCGGTGAGCATGGCGGCCTGGATCGAGTTGACCCGCATCAGGCCCACCGTGTCCGCCTCGCCGCCGAGCTTGCCATCGGCGTAGATGACCAGGTCCACCGCGCCGTTGGAGAGCTTGCGCCAGGCCTCGCGCAGGCCCAGCAGGCTTTTGTGGAAGGAGCTGCCGGTGGGCGCCAGCGTGGCCAGCTTGATGCGCTCGGCCGCGCGCGCACACGGCGGGGCGAGCAGGGCGGCGGCCAGCAGCGCGCCCACCAGGAGGAACCGGGGGAAACGGCTCGGTTTCATGCGGCGTTGGACGTCAGGGGGCGGGGGTGGGTTCAGGAATCAGGAAGTAATCCGCGCGTTTGCCCAGCAGCCAGCGGGCGCGGCGTTGCATCACCAGGTTCACCAAGCGGTACTCCGGCGCGGCGTCCGCGTCCACGGCCAGGGCCCGGGCCAGCAGCGCGTCGAACTGCGCCAGGTCCTGCGTCTGCGTGCACACCGCCTCCGCGAAGGCGACAAACGGGGCCGCCTGCCGGCCGCCGCTCAGGGCCACGGCCCGCTCGAAGTGTCGGCGCGCGCGCGCGGCGGGATCGCCCGGCGCACCCTGGCGGGCCATTTCGTAGGTGATCAAAAACGTGTGCAGCGCGCCCTCGCCCCAGTCCGGGTCCAGCTCGAGGGCGCGGTCCAGGAGCGCCTCCATCTGCGGCACCTCGGCCACGTGTTCCGGCCGGTCCTTGGCCAGCGCAATGGCCGAGCCCCACGCGGCCGCCGTCCAGTAAAGCAACGGCACGTCCCGCCGGCGGGCCGCGCGCACCGCCGCCCGGGGGTCGGCCCGCAAGGCGGCGCGGAAACCGCAGTGCCGGGCCTCGAGCCCGCGCAGGCCGTAGTCGCGCGCGCGCAGGTAAAGCCGGCGGGCGCGCTCGCGCAGGGCGGTGGCGGCGGCCAGGTCGCGGTCCTCCAGTTCATCGGCGTCCATCTGCACGAAAGCGTAGGCGTACTGGGTGAAGCCGCTGGCCGTGGCGAAGAGCAGCCCGGGATGGCGCGGGCTTTCGGCGAGCAGGCTCTCCATGAGCTTCAGACTGAAGGGCACCGCGGCGCGGACCAACTCGGGGTCGTCATCGCTGGCGAAGGTGGTGCCGCCGCCGGCCAGGGCGTGACCCACCTGGTTGACGGCAAATTTTTTGAGCGAACAGCCGCTGGCGGCCAGGAGCAGTACGCCGGCCAGGACACACCGGGTTCCCCACAGCCAGGGCATGAGTACGAGTCTCGGCACGGCGGATTTTTCTAGCACAAGCGCCGCCCGTGGCGAATCACAAAATGGCAACACTTGGACCCGGCCCCGCGCCCGGCCGCGCCGGGGCGACACTTCAACCCGACTCGCCGCGGGGCGCGCCCGCGAGAAGCCCGCGGAGGACCGCGTACACGGCGGTGGACTCGATCGGCCCGGGCGGCAAGGCGCCGGGGCGGTTCACGAGCAGGACCGGCCAGTCGGCCACGCGCTCCGGGCGGCGTCCGTGCGAGCCCTTGACCAGGGTGGCGTCGAGCGGGATGACGTCCATGAGCATCCGGAAGCCGAGCCGATTTTGGAGCAGCCGCCAGGCGATCCGGGCGCGCAGGGCCAGCGGCGAGAGCGCGGGGTCGGTGAACAGCTCGACCGGGTCGTACCCGGGCTTGCGGTGGATGTCCACGGTGCGGGCGAAGTCCGGCGCCACGCGGTCGTCCAGCCAGTAGTAGTAGGTGAACCAGGCCGCTTCCGGCGCGACGGCCACGAGGTCGCCCGCGCGCGGGTGGTCCAGGCCCAGGGCGGCCTTTTCCGGCGGCCCGAGCACGGTGGCGCCGGTGCGTTCTTCCACCAGCGCGCGCACGCGCGGGGCGAGGTCGGGCTGGTGGAGGTACAGGTGGGCCACCTGGTGGTCGGCCACGGCGAAGACCGCGCTGGCGCCGGGGTCGAGCAGCTCGCGGCCCAGTTCCTCGCGCACGGCGATCCAGCCCTGCTCGCGGAAGAGCCGGTTGAGGTGGATCGGCCGGTTCACGTTGCTCAGGCCGTACTCGGAGAGCACCACCATTTGCACGTCGCGGGACTCGAAGAAGGCCCGGAGTTCGCCCACCAGGGCGTCCACGGCGGCCAGGTCGGGCAGGATGGCGGGGTTGAGGGTGCGGCGGCCGAAGGCCACGGGCGGCGGGCCGCCGGCGGGTTCTGGCGCGAACGGGCCGTGGCGCTGGAGGTTGTAGTCCAGGTGCGGCAGGTACACGAGGTGCAACGTGGGTCGGTACTTCGTCTCGATCCACCGGGCCGCGGCGGCGATCCAGCGCGTGGCGGCGTCGGCTGCGCCCTGTGGAGATTTCACCCCGGCGGCCGGTCCCCAAAAGGTGGCGAAGGGGAACGGGCCCAGTTCGCGCTGGAGGGTGTGGCGCAGCTCGGGCGGGCGCGTGTAGATGTCGAACACCTTCCGGCCGTCGGCGGGGTACATCGGGCGCGGGGTGACCGAGTAATCCGCGCTCGAGTACATGTTGAACCACCAAAAAAGTTTGGCGCAGGTGAAGCCGGGGTCCGCCCGGCGCAGGTCTTCCCAGAGCTTGGGCGCGGTGACCAGGTGGTTGGACTGCTTCCAGAAATGCACCTCGGCCAGCTCGCGGTGGTACCAACCGTTGCCCACGATGCCGTGCTCGCGCGGCGGGCGGCCGGTGAGGTAATTGGCCTGGGCGGTGCACGTGACCGCGGGGAAGGCCGGCGCCACGGGCACGAACGACCCCTCGCCCAGCAGCCGGCGCAGGTGCGGTGTGTGCTTGCCGATCAGCGCGCCGGCGAGCCCGACCACGTTCAACACGACCGTGCGTTGCATGGGGCGGGAGTGGACGCCGCGGCGTGGCGCGTGGCCGGCGCGTTCACGGGGCCAGCGCGATGTTCACCAGCTTGCGCGGGACCACGATGACCTTTTGGACCGTCTTGCCGGCCAGGAACGGCTGCACCTTGGGCGCGGCCAGCGCGGCGCGCTCGAGGTCCGCCGGCGCCAGGTCCGCCGGGACCCGCAGCTTGTCGCGCAGCTTGCCGTTGACCTGGACGGGGATTTCGACCTGGTCCTCGACCAGCAGGGCGGGGTCGAATTCGGGCCAGGGCGTGTAGGTCAACGAGGGCGGGGTTTGGCCGAAGGCCCGGTGGAGGCGTTCCCAGAGTTCCTCGGCCAGGTGCGGGGCAAACGGGGCCAGCAGTTGAAGGAACGGACGCAGCACGGCCACGGGGCGGGAGGGCCAGCTCAGGGCCTCGTTGACGAAGATCATCAACGCGGCAATGGCGGTGTTGAAGCGCAGGCCCTCGAGGTCTTCGGTCACCTTCTTGATGCAGGCGTGCAGGGCCTTGAGCTGGGCCGGCGCGGGCGGCTCGTCGCGGATGGCGGCGTGGAGTCGGAGGAGGTCCAGGAGGCCTTCCCGGCCGGACTCGGGCGCGGTGGTTTCGGCCTGCTCGAGTTCGGTCTCGGCCTGTTCGTCCACGAACAGCCGCCAGACCCGGCCCAGGAAGCGATAAACGCCCTCGACGCCCTTGGTGCTCCAGGGCTTCACCATCTCGAGCGGGCCCATGAACATTTCGTACAGCCGGAAGGCGTCGGCGCCGTATTCGCGCAGGATGTCGTCCGGGTTGACCACGTTGCCGCGGGACTTGGACATCTTCTGGCCGTCCTCGCCCAGGATGAGGCCCTGGTTGACCAGCTTGAAAAACGGCTCGGGGGTCGAGACGTGGCCCAGGTCGTAGAGCACCTTGTGCCAGAAGCGGGCGTAGAGCAGGTGCAACACGGCGTGCTCCGTGCCGCCCACATACAGGTCCACGCCGGGGGTGGGCTTGACGGCGGGGGCGGCCGGAGTATTGGTTGAAGTGAAGCGACGGAGCGTTTCGGACGTGGATGAGAGGGGCGCCTTCGCGGTGACATCTCTCGCCGTCGCTTTCCGTTTATACAAGGTCAGAATCTGCAACTGCCGCGCGCGCCCCCGCACCGCCTCGACCACATAAACCACGCCGTTGAGCTGTTTCTGGATGACCAGGCGGACCTGGGCGCCGGGCCGGCTCTCCGTCAGCGTCACCTCGTCCGGTTCGGCCAGCAGCTCCGGCAGGCGCAGCAGGTCCTCGCGCGTCACGGCCAGGTTGCCCCGCGGTTCCTCCCGGGCGGGGGCGCCGTGCTGATTGAAAATGTGCCGCACGGCGTACACATCGAGCGCGTGCCGGAAATCGCTGACTTCCAGACCGGCGCGCTCGCGGATCAGAGCCGCCAGCGCGTCCGAGACCCGGGCAAATTCCACCAGGTACGGCGGGCGTTGGCCGGGGGCGAAGGCGCGGTGAATCAGTTGGTCCACCTCCCGGGCCCAATCTTCCGGACAGTGGAGCCGGAAATGGCCGGGCCGTCGTTCGCCCCCCATCCAGTACAATTCGGCCTCCTTGTCCGTGAACCGGGCGGGGTGCCGGGCCGCCAGGTAGCGCAGGTAATACCAGCACGAACCGGCCCACTGCGGCATGGTGTTGGTCTCGCGGCGGGCGCCGCTCTTCAGTTCGACCCAATCCCGGGCGCGTGCCAACGGCGGCTGGCCGTCGGGCGTGGGCTTGTAATCGTCCAGCTCCGGCGGCAACACCGGCAGGCAGTGCTCGGGCACGGCTTCGTGGTAGAGGTTCCCGTCGGCATCGCGCTTCCAGACGATGGGGAACGGCTCGCCCCAATAGCGCTGCCGGCTGAAGAGCCAGTCGCGCAGCTTGTAGTTCACGGTGCGCCGGCCCAGGCCCTTGGCCTCGAGCCAGGCGAGGATGCGCTGCTTGGCCTCCGGCGTGGGCAGGCCGTTGAGCGAGACCTCGGCGTTGGCTGAGTTCACCGCCGTGCCGTCGCCCACGAACCCGCGCCAGTCCGTGGCCGGGTCGGGCGGTTGGACCACCTGCACGACCGGCAGGTGGAACTTCTCGGCGAACTCCAGGTCGCGCGTGTCATGTCCGGGCACGGCCATGATGGCGCCCGTGCCGTAGCTCAGGAGCACGTAATCGGCGATCCAGACCGGGATGCGCGCGTCGTTGACCGGGTTGAGCGCGTACGCGCCGGTGAACACGCCGGTCTTTTCGCGCGCCAGCTCGGTGCGTTCGAGGTCCGACTTGCGCGCCACTGCGGCGCGGTAAGTGTCCACCGCGGCGCGCTGCGCGGGGGACGTGATGCGGTCCACGAGCGGGTGTTCGGGCGCCAGCACCATGTAGGTCGCGCCGAAGAGCGTGTCGGGACGGGTGGTGAACACGCGCAACTTCACCGGCCGCCCGTCCGCCTCCCGGAGGTCCGCCAGTGCGAAGTCCACCTCGGCGCCCTCACTGCGGCCGATCCAGTTCCGCTGCATCTCCTTGAGCGAGTCGCTCCACTCGATCGTGTCCAGGTCTTGCAATAGCCGCTCGGCGTAGGCGGTGATGCGCAGCATCCACTGGCGCATGGGTCGGCGCACGACCGGGAAACCGCCCACCTCGCTCCGGCCGTCCACCACCTCCTCGTTGGCGAGCACGGTGCCCAGGGCCTCGCACCACCAGACCGGCTGCTCGCTCACGTAGGCCAGGCGGTGGGCGTCGCGCCAGGCGCGGCGCTGTGCCTCGGTGGTGCACTCCGGCGGATAGGGCAGGGTGCTGATCGGCTCGGCGCGCTGGGTCGCGGGATTGAACCAGGCGTGGTAGAGCTGGAGGAAAATCCACTGCGTCCACTTGAAGTACCCGGGGTCGGTGGTGTCCACCTCGCGCGACCAGTCGTAGCTGAAGCCCAGGCTTTGGATCTGGCGGCGGAACGTGGCGATGTTCCGCTCGGTGGTCACGCGCGGGTGCTGGCCGGTCTTGATGGCAAATTGTTCGGCCGGCAGGCCAAAGGCGTCCCAGCCCATCGGGTGCAACACGTGCCAGCCGCGGGCGCGGCGGTACCGGGCCAGGATGTCCGTGGCGGTGTAGCCCTCCGGGTGGCCCACGTGCAGCCCCGCGCCGGACGGATACGGGAACATGTCGAGGATGTAATACTTGGGCGGCAGTTCGTCCGCCCGGGGGGCGCGGCCGGCCAGGCCGTGCCGCCGGCCGAAGGGGTGCTCGGCGGGGATGGTTTCGCCGGGGTTGAACGCGCGAAAGGTTTGCTCGGCTTCCCAACGGGCCTGCCACTTGGGCTCGATCAGATGAAACGGATACTGACGACGCGCCATAAAGCCCCGCATCTTGCGAGCCGCCCGCCCCGCCCGCAACGCGGGAGTTGGCACGGGGCAGGTGTTTTGACCGGTCGAAACGATGCGGCATTTTTCGGGCGATGCCAGTTAACCCTTCGCGTGCTTCCACCGCTCGGCGGGCGCGGCCGGTCCTGGCCCGCGCCACGCCGGAAGCCGGGCGGAGGGCGCCGGGCTGGGTGAGGGGCAGTCCTGATCCGGTGATCAGGCCCGCCTTCGCGCGTGGGTTCGATCCGTCGCTCCCAGAGCGTCCGACCTCCGCGCTCGGGCGATTTCACGCGCTGGTCCGCGCCGTCTTGAACGTCGCACCTCTGGCGCTTGCCAGCCTTGGGGTGGCCGCGGCGGCGAATGCACCGCCTCCGGCGGCACCCGCGTGGGTCCTCGAAAGTGATTCCCCCGCGGGCCAGTTCGGCTTTGCCGTGGCCGCGGGGGATGTGAACGGCGATGGCTTCAACGACGTGCTGGTGGGGGCGCGGGTTTACTCACGGCCCGGTTACTGGCGGGCCGGGCGGGCGGCGCTGTTTTACGGCTCGGCCCGCGGGCTGGACCCCGCGCCGGCCTGGGTCCAGGAGGGCACTGAACCCGAGGAACGTTTCGGCGAGACGGTCGCCTGCGCGGATGTCAACGGCGACGGTTTCGCGGACGTGCTGGTCGGCTCGTGGATGCACCGCAACCGTCGCGGTGCCGTGTGGCTGTTCCTTGGCGCGAAAGACGGCCCGAGCGCGCAACCGAGCTGGCAGGTCGAAGGCGAGGTCGAGGGCCTGTGTTACGGCTACGCCCTGTGTGCGGCCGGCGATGTGAACGACGACGGCGTTGCGGACGTGCTGATCGGCGCGCCGTTCCACAGTCAGGCCGAGCGCCAGCCCGGCCGGGCGGACCTGTTTTACGGCGGCCGCGACGGCCTCAAACCGGTGGCCGACTGGACGTTTCGCGCCACGCAGCGCAACTCGAGTTTGGGCGCAACCGTCGCGGCGGCCGGGGATGTGAATGGCGACGGCCTGGCCGACTTTCTCATCAGCGAGCGGGCTTGGTATGCACGGGAGCGCAAGACCGCCTACCTGCTCCACACCGGACGCGTGCTGGTCTTTCACGGCAGCCGACGAGAGCCGGCACCAGCTCCCAGCGGCGCGATTTTGTCCGAGGAAAAGTTTGGTTCCGGCTTTGCGCGGACGGTCTGCAGCGCGGGGGATGTCAATGGTGACGGTTTCGCCGATGTCCTGGTGAGCGCGTTCACCGGCCACGTGGACGGTCGCGAGGAGGGCAAGGTCTATCTCCACCTGGGCGGACGCGAGGGGCTGGCGCTGACGCCGGCCTGGATCGCCCGCGGCAGCGTGCTCGAGGGCCTGTTCGGATGCACGCTCGCCAGCGTGGGCGACGTGGATGGCGACGGCTTCGCCGACGTGCTCATCGGCGGCACGCGTTTGGGCGGACCGGGCACCAATTTCGTCCGTGCCGTCCTGTTCCGGGGCAGCGGGTCGGGTCTGCGGACCGAGCCGGACTGGTTCTTCGAGCAGGATGTGGCGTTTGCGGAACCGGGCATCACCGTCGCCGGGCTGGGCGACGTGGACAGGGACGGTTTCCCCGAAGCGGCCGTGGCGGCCTGGCTGCACAAGGGCACCGGCGACCGCGAGGGCCGGGTGACGGTCTTTCGCGGCTCTGCGCAGGGCTTGTCCGGTTCGATGCTCCGGCCCGAGGAGCCGCATTTGCCGCGGGCGTGGCATCCGTCACCGCCCCGGCGGCCCTGGTGGCGCCAGCCGTGGCTGCTCGGCGGCGCGGGCTTGACCCTGCTGCTGGCCGCGAGCCTGGGCACGATCCGCGCGCTCGAACTGCGCACCTTGCGCCGGCGGATGCGCGCCCTGGAACAAGAACAAGCCCTGGCAACCGAACGCGCTCGCATCGCCCAGGACATGCACGATCACCTTGGCGCCGGCCTCACGCGTCTGAGCTGGTTGAGCGAGCTGGCCAAGCGCGAGCTGAGCGCACCGGAGCGGGTGCAGTCTCATCTCGAATCACTGGCCGCCGGCACGCGCGCCCTGGCCGCCACGGTGGATGAAATCGTCTGGGCGCTCAATCCCCAGAAGGACAAGTTGGAGAATCTGGCCGGTTACCTGGCCACCTTCGCTGAAGAGTTCCTGCGGCCCCCCGGGCTGCGCTGCCGGCTGGATTTTCCCGCGCAACTGCCGCCGCTGCGCTTGTCCTCGGAGGCGCGCCACGGCCTGTTCCTGGCCGTGCAGGAGGCCCTCAACAACGCGGTGAAACACGCCCGCGCCGCTGAGGTCCGGGTCGGACTCGCGGTCCACAACACCGCGCTGCGCCTCTGGGTCGAGGACGACGGTTGCGGGTTCGTGCCGGAAAAGGCCGGCGAAGGACGCAGCGGCCTGGGTAATCTGCAGCGTCGCTTGGTGGCACTTGGGGGGCGCGTGGCGGTGACCAGCCAGCCCGGCCGCGGCACGCGGGTGGACTTCGAAGTGCCGTTGCCGCCGGAAGCCTGAGCCCCGTGCGAGGGAGGCGACGCCCGTGCACGTCTCGCGGGCAAACGGAGAACGCAGGTTTTCCCCCGGACGGCGGCGCGCAACGTCTCGAGGGAATGTTGGTATCCAGTCGGCCGGGCAACCGCCCCCGGCTGGCGCGCGGCGGCGCATTTGGCGGGTCACCCGGAAAAACGTGCGGACTCGCATGTTCATGCGCTTGGCGTCGCGGCATTCGGCCGGTAGCCTGACAAGGTGCGTTCCGCCGCTGCCAGCCCGGGTTCCGAACTCGTGCGCGTGGGGGTCGTCGAAGACGACGCCGGCGCGCGGCAAAGCCTCGCCTACCTGATCGGCGGCACCCCGGGTTTTGACTGTGTATGCGCCTGCGCTGACGGGGAGACCGCGCTGGCGCAATTGCCCGCGCTGCGGCTGGACGTGGTGCTCATGGACATCCACCTGCCGGGTCTCTCGGGCATCGAATGCGTGCGCCGGCTCAAGGCCGTTTTGCCCGAGGTCCAGATCGTCATGCTCACGGTGTTCGAGGATGAAGAGCGGGTCTTTGACGCGTTGGCGGCCGGGGCCACCGGCTACCTGGTCAAGCGCACTCCGCCGGCGGAGATTCTCGCCGCGATTGCCGAGGTGCGGCGCGGCGGCTCGCCCATGAGCAGCGCCATTGCCCGCAAGGTGGTGCAGGCCTTCCAGCACGGCCGGCGGAGCGCTCCGGGCGGCGCGCTCGAGCTCAGTCCGCGCGAGCAGGAAATTCTCACCCTCTTGTCGCGCGGGTTGCGTTACAAGGAGGTTGCCGATCAACTGGGCATCGCGCTGGACACCGTGCGCAGCCACATCCGGCGCATCTACGAAAAGCTCCACGTCACCTCGCGCACCGAGGCGGTGGTGAAATTCCTGGGCCATTCGACCGGCGAAAACGGCGCTCTACGCTGAAGCCCGCCGTCGCCCGCGTCAGCGCTGCGGACAGAGCCGCTCCCCGCGCGGCTTTTCGACGCGCCTCCGCCTGCCGTTCACCCGCCCGTTCCCCGGCCATTCACATCATTGTGCGACTACCGGGCGCCCCGCGGCGGGGGCAGGTTGGAGGCGTTGCTTGACTCGTGTGTGCCCGAGCGGGAACGCCGCGGTCGCGCAACAAAACTTAGCCGTGCCCCGAAACATACCAGCGACTCGTCTCATGAAAGCCACTCGAAAGCTGTCACTGTGGACCACCAGCTTCAGCCTGCTGTCGGCGGTCGGTTGGATGCTTGCGCAAGCACCCGCGAGCGAGGTTCCCCTTCCGGCTTTTCGCCTGCACCCGCTGGCGCAGGCCTCTGCCACGGCGTTGCCCGCGGCCACCAACACCAACGACCCCGCGGCCCCGAACGCCACCCCGGTGGACCCGCGGGTGTCGGAGCTGGCCCGCTGGTTGCGGGCCCAACTGGCGGCTCGGCCGGCGGGCCTGACCAATGCCGCCGGAAATCCGGGGCAGCCGGCCGCGGCCGTGGCGGAGACCGAGCGTCGCGCCGCACTGGCGCGCCTGCAAACGCGCTGTGGCAACGATGTGCAAATCCTCTGGCGCCCGGCCGCCGGCACGCCGTTACTGATTAAGGGGCGCCTGCTGGAGCCGCGGTTCTCGGGCATCGCCAAGGCCGGCCTGGAAGTGGACGAACTGACCGCCCGCAGTTTCCTGCGCACCAATCGCGCGCTGCTTCGGCTGGAAGACCCCGACCGGGAACTGGGGCTGGCGCGCCGCGAGCGGGATGACTTGGGTTACCGACACCTGCGGTTTACCCAGGTCTATCAGGAATTGCCGGTCTGGCCGTGCGAATTGATCGTGCATCTGCACCCCGACGGCCATGTGGTGTTGATGGACGGGGCTTTTGTCCCCACCCCGACCGGGGTCGAGACCACCCCCCGCCTGACCGGCGCCGAAGCGGCGCAACGGGCGCGCGCGAGTGTGCCCGGCGGCGAGGAAGCCGAACTGATCGGGCCGGAGCTGGTGATCTTTGCCCCGCTGGACCAACCGCCCCGGCTGGCGTGGAAAATGGAACTGGGGGTCAGTCTTGCCGCCCACTGGCGCTGCGTCGTGGACGCGGCGGACGGGACGCTGTTGGAGCAATTGAATCTGGTCCAGGAAGCCGGGGTCAGCGGCAGCGGGCAGGACAGCCTGGGCAACCTGCGGCCGCTGCAGGTGTGGCAGGAAGGGGCCACGTTTTTCATGGTGGACACCAGCAAACGCATGTTTGATCCCTCCTCGGTTCCTCCCAACGACCCGCGCGGAGCCATCGTCATTCTCGACGCGCGGAATCAACCGCCCACCGACGACCAAGAGGTGGTGTGGGCGAGTTTGCGAGAGCTGCAACCTGTCCATGTCACTTCCGTTTCCGCCAATGCCGGATGGGTTCCGGATGCGGTGGGGGCGGCCTTCGGCTTGTCGCAGACCTACGATTACTATCTGGCCCGGCACAATCGAAATTCCCTCGGTGGTAACGGGGAAAACATCGTCGGTGTGGTTCGGCTGGGGCGGGATATGTTCAATGCCTTCTGGGCCGGGCACCTGAGAATGATGTTCTTTGGAGACCGGTTTACGCGGGCCGTTGACGTGTGTGGTCATGAACTGACGCACGGCGTGATCAACAGCCTGGGCAACGGCGGGATCCTTGAATACGAGAATCAGTCCGGAGCGCTCAACGAGGCTTTTGCCGATATCTTCGGGGAAATGGTGGAGGCCTACGCAAAAGGGGGGCGACCGGACTGGTTGAAGGGTAAGGAACTGTTCGTCATGCAGAATTACGCCAACCCGGCTGCTGTCGAGATCGTGCCCGGGCGCAGGTATCCCGCGAAGATGAGCGAACTGGTTCCCCCAACCGACCCGATTGCCGCGCGGGACGCTGGCGGCGTCCACCTCAACAGCAGCATCATCAACCACTGTTTTTACCTGCTGGCCGAGGGGCTCGAGGGCGCCATCGGGCTGCGCGACGCCGAGCGCATCTTTTACCGCGCCCTCACGGTCCATCTTCAGAAACAATCCCAGTTCATTGACGCGCGGCTGGCGTGTGTGAACGCGGCGGAAACGCTTTTCGGCGCGACCTCTCCCCAGGCTCGCAAGACGCGGGAGGCGTTCGACCGGGTGGAAATCTTCGAGACCCCCGGCACGCCCACGCCCCCGCCCATTCCGACGGTGGAGGCGGCGGACTCGACGCTGGCGCTGCGGCTGGATCCGGTGGCCGGCCAATACTACCTGGTGCGGCGCGAGGCCGCCCGGGGCGACGCCGCCGGTGGTCAATTCCTCAACACGCTCAAGTATCTGGCGCCCCGCCGCGTGGCGGTGACGGGTAACGGGGCCACCGCATTTTACGTCACCAGCGACCATGACCTGGGCATCGTGGAGACCGATGGCTCCAATCCGCGGACCCTCGACAAACCGGGGTTGGTTCACTCCCTGGCCGTCGCTCCCAACGGCAGCCGTTTCGCCTTTGTGCTGCTCGACGAATTCGGCCAGCCGATCAACGAGGTGGTGCTGGTGGACTTGAATACCGAAACGGAACGAAACATCCGGCTTTACGCCCCCGGCACGGAAGGCGCGCGGGCGGACATCATCCGGTTCGCCGACGCAATGACCTTCACGGCCGATGGCCAGACCCTGATCTACGATGCCTACGCGGAACTCCGGGCCGAAGGCGGGCAAACTTTCTCGGGCTGGACGCTGTACGCGTTGGAACTGGCCACCGACACCATCCGGGCGTTGGTTGATCTGAATGCCGGGCTGGACTTCGGCAATCCCAGCCTGGGCCGGGTCCGCAATCATCTGCTCACCTTCGAGGTGATCAACAAGACCAACGGCGTTTCCACGCTCATCGCCGCTGACCTGGCGACCGGGAAGTTCAACGCGCTGGGAACCATCAACCCGGCCCACAGCATCGGTGTGCCCGGGTACACCGGAGACGACCGCGCCATTGTCTATGCGCAGGGGGATGGCAACGCGGTTTCGGGGTTTTCCCTCCTGCGCCAGCCGTTGGCCGAGGACGGGGTCACGCCCAGCGGCGCGCCCACCCTCTGGATGGCCGATGCCGACATTGGGGTGATTTACCGCCGCGGCCAATTTGTCCCCAGCAACGCGCCGCCCACCGTCCGGCTCACCAGCCCAGCCCCCGGCCAGCAGTTCACGGCGCCCGCCTCCATCGCCCTGCAGGCCACCGCCAGCGACCCGGACGGCCGCGTGGCCCGGGTGGAGTTTTACAACGGCTCAACCCGCCTGGGCGAGGACACGACCGCCCCTTACAGCTTCACCTGGTCGAATGTGCCGGCGGGCGCCTATCGCCTGCTGGCCCGGGCCGTGGACGACCTGGGCGCGGCCGCCGATTCAGAGGCAGTGGAGGTATTGGCCGGCGGCGGCGAGCCGGACCTGGTCTGCCCCAACATTGACCTCATGCCCCAGCCGGCTATCGAGGGCCAAACGGTCACGCTCACGGCCCGCATTCGCAATGCCGGCGCCGGCCCGGCCCCGGCCACCAGAGCCCGCGCCTTCCTCTCCCCCGCCGATGACTTCAATACCAGCGACGACTTTGCCTTTCCGCAAACCCTGTCCGTTCCGGGTTTGAACGCCGGACAGGAGGTGGAAGTGAGTTGGCAGGCGCCGATGCCCGACCTGGGCAGCGGCAACTACAGCTTTTGGGCGCTGGTTCGCGTGGACAGCGACAACACCGTGGACGAGGCCGACGAAGCCAATCTATTCAAGCGCACCAATCCGCTCACCGCCCAGGACCCGAGCGGTCAGCCGCCCACCATCACCACGCACCCGCAGAGCCAGACGGTCACCGCCGGGGCCAACGTCACCTTCACCGTCGTTGCCACCGGCACCCCGCCCCTGAGCTACCAGTGGCGCAAGGACGGCCAAGACCTGGCCGGCGCCACCGCCGCCAGCCTGGTCCTCAACAACGTCCAAACCAGCCACGCCGGCACCTACACCGTGCGCGTGAGCAACAGCGCCGGCGCGGTCACCAGCAACCCGGCCACCCTTACCGTCAGCCCGGCGCAAGCCCCGCGCCATCCGGCTGACGTGAATCCGCCGGACAACCGGCTCACCCTCCAGGAAATGATCGCATACGCGGCCG
>CAYXPA010000090.1:0-15177 GCA_964466945.1 uncultured Verrucomicrobiota bacterium
GCGACATCGAAGTCATCGCGCACCTGCAACCGATCCACCTTGAACCGGTAGATGGACTTGACCATCGCCGGGGAGGCCTGGCGCTCGAACCACGCTGCCGAGCACCACGGATACTGGTTGGCCACCGGCACAAGGCCGTGTTTCACCGGGTTTTGATGCACATAGTTCAACCGGGCCAGATAGGACCGTTGGTAAGTCAGCCGCGTTTCCCAAAAGTTGAACCACACCCGCCGCCCGGGCGCGTGATCGAGCTTGTTGACCCATTCGGCGGTTTTCACGTGCAGCACGCGGAGCATGTCGGAGAGGTTGGAGGCGTCGGGTGCGGCGGCGGGCGAGTGGGCGACGAAATGGTAATGGTTCGAGAACACCGCCCACGCCTCAAAATCCCAGCCGAAATCCCGCGCCACGGTCAGCAGGCCGCGGTGCAGCACGCAGAGACGGTCTCGACCCCGAAAGTGATGTGCTTTGAGATACGTGCTGGCCGTCACGCAGTAAGTGCCACGCATGCTGAGTTGGTGAGTCGGGGCGTGCGGCCAGGGCATTTGCGGCTCGAGCATGGCGGGATTGTGGCGTCAAGCGATAGGCCGGGCGAGCCGCAATACAAAGGCGGCAGAAGACTGCCGCACTCCAAGACGCTTCGCGACTCCCCGGCTGTGGGGAGGGTGAGGTGGACCCCTTTGCTTGAGTCGTCGGCTCAAGCGGCGGGCCTCCCAGTCGGAGCTCGTGCGGTCCAGCATCAGCCGCAGGAAACGCGAGCCCCGATTGGGGAAGGTTTTGTCAGGCAGCAGCAGGAAGCGGCAGTTGTTGACGAGCAGCGGCAGGCGGCAATGACGTTGCGCGGCGGTCCGGCCGATTGGTGATCGTCGGGTCGTGCTGTGCGGCGGCTGGATGCATGCCCGGAGTTTGAAAAACTTCCGGGGCGAAGTTCAGCGGTAACGATCCACCCCGCTGCTCCAACCACTTGCCTTCGTTGGGGACTTGGCCAGGTCGTTTACTGCGCGCCCCAGCGGGTCGCCTTGAGGAAGGCGAGCAGGTCGGCCAGCTCCTGCCGCGTCAACTGGTCGGCCAACCCGGCCGGCATGAGCGAGACCGTGCCCGGGCGCATGTCCACCACCTCGCTCCGGGGCAGACGCTGCTCCTGGTCCGCGCCGACCACCAGCACCAGCTCCGCGTCGTTTTCGCTGCGGACGATGCCGCTGACTTCCTCGCCGTCCTTGAGGCTCACCACCACCGGCTCGTAGCTGCGGACAAAGCTCGCGCTCGGGTACAAGAGCGCCTCGAGCAAATCCCGCTCGGTGCGGATTTGCCCGATGCTGGTCAGGTCCGGCCCGACGCGCCCGCCGAGGTACCCCATCATGTGACAGGTCGCGCAGGCCGTTTTGGGGCTGTTGAAAAGGACCTGGCCGCGGCGGATGTCGCCGGGCAGTTGCCGCAGCTCGGCGAGCAGCGCCTCGAGTTGGGCGGCCTGCTGGACGGGGTCCGCGTCCAGACGCGCCAGCAACGTCCGCCCCGCCGCCTGCACCGACGCCGGGAAGGCCGCCAGGCGCGCGGTGAGCAAGTCCACCCGCGCGCTCGCCAGGGCTTTCGCCTCGGCCAGCGCGGCGACCAACCGCAGGCCCACCGACTCGCTGGTGGCGCCGGCGAAGGCCTCGAGCAACGGGTTCAGTTCCATCGGTCCCACCGAGCGCAGGGCGTCGGCCAGGGCCAGCCACTGCGCCTCGGTGAGCCGGGCGCGGGCGAGCACCTTGGCGGCGGCGCTGCGGCGGGCGACCGGACGCGCCGGGTCGAGCTCGGCCAGCAGCAGCGCAAACACCGGCGGCTCGACGGCCGCCAGTCCGCCGGGCACCGCGGCCAGCGCCTCCAGGCGCAATTCGACCGGCCGGTCGGCCTCGCCGCCCAGGGCGCCCAAGGCCGCGGCGAGTTCCGGCTGTCGCGGTTTGGGCGCGGGCAGCGCGCGCAACACGGCCACGGCGGCCCGGGCCAGTTCGGCGTCGCGCGCCGTCAACGCGGTTTTCAGCGCGGTCCACCAAGCGTCGGGCAGCTCGTTCAAGCCGCTCTGCGCCATCGCGCGCGCCGCCAGGAGGCGGGCGGTGGGCGCCGTCGCGGCGTCACCGAGCACGCCGGCCAACAGCTCCTGGATGCCCGAGCTGCGGGCGAACCGGGCCAGTTGCCGCTCGAGGTCCGCGCGTTCGGCGTCGTGAAAGTCACCCTGGGCCAGGGCGCGCCGGAAATGTTCGGCGAACTGGCCGCCCCAGTCGGGGTGATGCTCTGCGATCCAGGCAGCGGTCTGCCGCAGCACGGGCTCGGGGCTGGACAACAGGGGCGCGACGTCCGCAGCGGTCAGGCCGCCGTGGTCCATCTGGTCGAGCGCGATCAATGCCGCGCGCCGGACGTGCGGGTTGTCCACCGCCAGGCCGCGGCGCGTGGCGGCGGGGTCGGCGATTTCGATGAGGGCGTAAATGAGGGCGTGTTCCTGGATGCGCTCGGCGTCGGCGTGGCCGGCCGGCAGTTTGGCGCGGAAGCTGGCCGCCGCTTCGAGCAGGGCGGGCACCGCTTCGGGGCGGCCAATGCGTCCCAGCGCCTCGGCCGCCTTGCGCTGCTCGAAGCCGGAGCCGTCGCGCAGCAAGGCCAGCATCTGCTCCAAAGCGGCGGGGTCGCGGTGCATGGCCACGGCGTGAATGGCGGCGCGGCGCACCGACTCGTCGGGGTCGTTCAGCGCCAGGCGCACCGCGGCCCGCGCGGCCGCCCCGTCCAGGCGGGTGAGCGCCCAGACGGCGTTGCGGCGGCGGAGCACGGAGGGATCGGACTTCAACACGGCCTCAAGCGCCGGCACGGCCTCGGGGCCGCGCCGGGCGAGGGTGCGGAGGGCGCGCTCGCGCACCGCGGGCCGGGCATCGTCCAGGAGCTGCGTCAGCTCGGCGGGTGAGAGATTGGCCCAGGCCAACTTGAGGCCGCGCGGGTCGGCGGGACGGAGTTGGCCGGCGCGGCGGATGCGGTAGATGGCGCCGAGCACGTCGGGCTTGGGCAGTTGGGAGGTGGGACAACACAGTTTGTACCAGCCGCCGGTGTCAATGACCAACAGGCTGCCGTCGGCGTCCTCGAACACGTCGGTGGGATGGAAGTCGGGGTTGTCGGAGACCAGGAAGTCCGAGCTGGCGGCGGAGTAAGTGCCGCCCACCGGCGTGAGGACGTGGCGCATGACCTTGCGGAGGTTGAACAGGGTCGAGAACAGGTTGTCCCGAAACTCCGGGCCGAAGGCGCCGGAGTCGTAGCGCATCAGCGCGCAGGCGGCGGCCGGACCGAGCTCGACCAGCGCGGGCAGCAGGTCGCCGGTCTTTTGCACGGCGTCGAGCACGCCGTGCGGCTTGGGGTACGCGCCGCCGTAGATGCAATGCACGATGGCATCGCGCCGGCCCGCGGCGGGATGGTGGAAGAAGGTGGTGATGAAAAAGAGCTCGCCCTCGGGCGACCAGGCCACCTCGACCGGATTGTCCATGCCGCCGCTCATGACCGCGTCCAGCGCGGTGTGGTCGGGCCGGGCGCGAAAGACGTGGGCGGCGCTGTCGTCAATGGGGCGGTAGCCGGGCCGCGGGTAGGTCTGGCGGGCAAAGGCGCCCTTGCACCAGTAAATCCAGCCGTCGGGGCCGAGGTAGGGGCCGTGCAGGTCGTTGGCGCAGCCGGTGAGCGTCTTGCCCTGATGCCACTCGGTGCGGCGGTCGGCCGCGCCGTCGCCGTCGGTGTCCTCGAGCTTCCAGATGCTGGGCGGGGCGCCGGTGTAAACCGCGCCGTCGAACCACAGCACGCCCTCGGGGAACATCAGCCGGTCGGCGAACACGACCGAGCGGTCGAACCGCCCGTCGCCGTCGGTGTCCTCGAGCCGCACGAGGCGATGGGGCTTTTCCTCGAGTTGCTTCTCCACCTTGTCGTTCGAGCCGGCGGAATCGGCCACGTAAAGCCGGCCCAGTTCGTCGAAGTCGGCCATCATCGGCCGCAAGACCAGCGGCGGGCCGGCGACCTGTTCGACCTCGAAGCCCTCGGGCACGGTGATGGTCTGGCCGGGGAACTTGAATTCGGCCGCGGCTGCCGCCGGCAGAAGCCGGGCCGCGAGCAGAAGTGCGGCGGCAAGCCGCCAGGTGGGCGCGGGGCGGGACGGAGAATAGCTTCCAGGCATGGCGTGATGGGGCAAATGGCCGGACTTGATTACGCAGCTTTGCCGCGGCGGGCAAGCGGCGTTTGCGCCCGGTGCGAACTCGTGCACCGTCGCGTCGGCGGCCGCCTCCGAACCTTCGGCCCGTTGCCCCACGCCCGACCGGTTTCGCTCAGGCTTTAGGGTGCTTCAGGTGCGCGGCGCGACAAACGGCTCGGGGTCTTCTTCGGGCTCGGCCAGCACCTCGTCCAGGCGCGGCGTCTGGGCGGCCTGGAGTTCCTGGAGTTTGAAGCGCTCAGCCAGGAGCCGCTGTTCGAGCAGGCGGGCCGTGCGCGTGATCAAGTCCCGACCGAAGGCGGGGTCGCGTTCGACCAGCGCGCGCAGGCGCCCGGCGTCGAAAGCGATGATCTCGGTCGCGTCCACCGAGCGGGCGCTGTACTGCCACTGGTAGGGCTCAAACAGCCACGACCAACCCAGGGCTTCGCCGGGGCCGAGCACCACGATGGTGGTCACGCCGGTGCCGGGCAAAAAGGCCTCGAGGGCGACGTGCCCATGCTGGATCAGGTACAAGTGCGTGGCGGGGTGGCGCTCCTGAAAGATCAGGTCCCCCACCCCGTAGTGCTCGAGGGTGGCGAACGCCGCCAGTTGGGCGAGCTGCTCGGGCGGGGCGCCCTGCCAGAAGGGATGACGGGCGATGAGCGTTTGCAGTGAGTCCATGTTGCCAAAACGGTTGGGCGGGAAACGGCGTTCCCCGCGCGGTTACAGTTGCTTCACTGCGCCACCGTACGCTTCGGCGGGAACGATGCCAAACGTCGCTTGGCCAATGCTTGGCTTAATTTGCCGCGGAATCCCGCCGCCCTCGCCGCTCAGTCCAGGCCGGCGTTGCGCCGGGCGCGCGCGAGCACCTGACCCGCCACCGCCCGGGCGCGGGCGGCGCCTTCGCGGAGCACCTGGTGGACGTAGTCCAGATTGGCCGCCAGTTCCGCCCGGCGGCGGCGCGCCTCGGCGAAGTAGTTCCAGTAGTGCTCGAAGAGGGCCTTCTTGAGGTCGCCGTAGCCCAGCCCGCCGGCGCGCAGGCGGGCCTCGAAGTCGGCCGCCACGTCCGCCGGCGCCACCAACTTGAGCAACTGGATGGCGAGGTTTTTGTCCGCGTCCGGCTTGGGTTCCTGCGGGGAGCGGCTGTCCATGACGATGCTCATGATCTTTTTGCGCAGCGCCTTTTCCTCGCCGAAAATCTCGATGGTGTTGCCGTAGCTCTTGCTCATTTTCTGGCCGTCGGTGCCGGGGACGACGGCCACTTCCTCGCGGATTTGGGGCTCCGGCAGCACGAAGGTTTCGCCGTAGAGCTCGTTGAACTTGATGGCGATGTCGCGGGTGACCTCGACGTGCTGTTTCTGGTCGCGCCCCACCGGCACGAGGTTCGAGTCGTAGATGAGGATGTCGGCCGCCATCAACACCGGGTAGGCAAACAGGCCGTGGTTAAAGGTCAGGCCCTTGGCGACCTTGTCCTTGTAGCTGTGGCAGCGTTCGAGCAGGCCCATCGGCGTAACCGTGCTCAGCATCCAGGTCAACTCCGCCACCTCGGGCACGTCGGACTGCCGGAAGAACACCGTCCGCGCCGGGTCCAATCCGCAGGCCAAAAAGTCCAGCGCCACGTCCAGGGTGTAACGGCGGCGCAACTCCGGATCGGTCAGCGAGGTCATCGAATGCCAGTCGGCGATGAAGTAAAACGCCTCGCCCTGCGCCTGGAGCTCGATGGCCGGACGCATCATCCCAAAATAGTTGCCCAGATGCAGCGCCCCGGAGGGTTGAATGCCTGACAAAATCCGCATGAGACCAGCCTAGCAAGCGGGTTTTGCCCCGCGCAACCTCGCGCCGGCGACCGAACTTGCCCCGGACCGCCGCCAGGGCTATTCCCAACCCATGCACGCGGCCGCTTTTTCGCCGGACAGGGGCGACTCGATATTTTCCCGCTCTCGCCGGCGCTGGTTTTTCGCCCTGGCCCTGGTCTTGGGACAGGCTGCCCCGGCGGCCGATCTTTCAACCGCGTTGCCCGACCCGACGGCGCCCGCCGGCCGCCTGGCCTACTGGAACTTCGATGCGCCGCAGCTCGCGCCGGCCGATGGCGAAGCGCCACTACGCGCACCGGAACTGGCCACCGCGCCGGGCTGGAACGGCCCCGCGCCCATGTTCCCGGCGACGGACCTGCCCGGCCCGCTCACGTTTCGCGTGGCCCGCGCCACGGGGCCGCCGCGCCTGACGCCGGTTGGCGGGCTTCGTTTCTTGTACCGGCCGGCGTGGTCGAGCCATTCCCCGCAAAGCGGTCCGGGCTACGGCTGGGGCAAGGGCCCGGGCCAGTGGGCGCGCTTGATCGAGGTCGCCGACACCCGGGCCGACCCGCCCCGACCGGTGCTGACCCTCTCCGTGGACCCGGCCGGCACAAACCTGGTGGTGCAGGCGCGCGCCCCCAACGGCCAGTGGCGCACCCACTATCAAGGCCGCCTCAACTGGGTGCGGCTCCAGCCCGAACTGCGGCGGCGCGACGAGCCCGAGCCCTGGCACGAAGTCGCCTTCAGCTACACGCCCTCGAACTGCGTGCTGGTGGCCGACGGCAACCACCTCCAGGACTGGAGCACCGGCGCCTACCTCGGCCCGGGCGTGGACCTGGGCGCGCCGCCGCAAGACCTGATTCTCACGCTGGGCTCGGACAGCACGGGCGCCCAACCGGCCGCCGGGGTGCTGGACGAAATCGAGACCTTCGAACGGCCCGTGGACCCGGCGGACCTGTACCACTTCCGGCAGGCCGCCGCGCTCACGGCCGCGGTCACGCTGAGCCCCCCGGCAGTCGCGTTACGCTGGTTTGACCTGTCTGGCGCGCCGGTCGCCGTCCGGCGCCGCGCCGACGGCGAGACCGCGTGGGTTACCCTCACCGACCGCTGCACGGTCCCGACGTTCACAGACACCGACCCCGCCCTGGCGCCGGGTCGCCTCTACGAGTACGAGGTCGGCCCGCGCAACGTCCTGGTGAGCCTGGGCGCGCCGCTGCCGCTGCGCCGGGGGAGGGTCCTCTTGCTGGTCGAGCAATCCGTGGCGCGCGGGCTGGCGGCCGAGCTGGACCAGTGGCAAAGCGATCTGGTGGGCGACGGCTGGCAGGTGGTGCGCCATACCGTGCCGCGGCATGACGACCAAGCCTGGTCGCGCGGGGCCATCAACCTCGAGTACGTCGAAAACCTCCAGCGCATCAAACGCCTCATCCGCGCCGAATACACTGCCGCGCCGGCCGAGACCCGCGCGGTGCTGCTCCTGGGCCACGTCACCATCCCCTACTCCGGCGCGGGCACCGAGGACGGCCATCCGGACATGGCCGGCGCGTGGCCCGCGGACGTGTGGTACGGCGACCTGGACGGCGAGTGGTCGGACCACGTGGTCAACACCGGCGCCAACCTCCCCAACCCGATTCGGCGCAACGTGCCCGGCGACGGCAAATTCGACGCCGGCACCTTCCGCGCGCACATCACCACGCCCGGCGGCAGCAACGGCCTCGAGCTGGCCGTGGGCCGCGTGGACCTGGCCCGCCTGCCTGCCTTCCGCGGGCGGAGCGAACTCGAATTGCTGCGCGAGTACCTGCGCAAGAACCATCGCTACCGGTTCAAGGAACTCGCCTTCCCGGCCGCGGTGCGCGTGGGCTCGTACTTCTACAGCCCCTTCAGTTCCGTGGGCCGGTCGTTGAACGAAAACGCGCTGCTGCTGGCTTCGCGGCTGGGCGGGCTCGGCGTGCTCAGCCACGGGGATGCGTTCACGCCCGGCTTCCCGTGCCTGTGGGCCGTGCAGGGCGGTTACGGCGCCTACCACACGCTGCACAACAACCGCCAGGCCGCCGCCGCCCAGGGCGTGACGCCCGTGACCAGCGCCGCGCTGGCCGCCGGCCAAATCCGTCCCGCCGCCGCCTTTTACCTGCTCAAAGGCTCGTACTTCGGCGACTGGAACAACTACCAGGACGACCTGCTCCGCGCCCTGCTGGCGCTGCCGGACTCGGGCCTGGCGGCGTTTTGGACCTACGACACCCTCTGGCGCTTCGAGCCGCTGGGCGTGGGCGGCACGCTCGGAGAGGGCCTGGTCCGCACCGCGCGCGGCGGGGCCAGCACGCGCACCACGTTCCTGCTGGGCGACCCGACGTTGCGCGCCCTGGTGACGGCGCCGCCAGGGCGCGCCACCGCGTCGCGTCAGGGCCGCGCCGTGAACCTGCGCTGGGAGGCTTCGCCCGAGGCGGACGCCGGCTACCTGGTGCTGCGCTCGACCGCGGGCCTCGAGGGACCGTTTGACCCGCTCACACCGGCGCCGGTGGCGGGCACCACGTTCACCGACCCCGCGCCGCCGGGCGGTCGCAAGGCTTACCAAATTCGCGCCGCCCAGCGCGTGGTCACCGGCTCCGGGGTGTTCACCAACCTGAGCCAGGCGGTGTTCGTGACCGTGAACTGAATTCGCCCCGGGGACTTGCCAAGCCCGTCCGGGCAACCTACTAGCAGCCGATGCGCATTGTCGTCGCCGTCACGGGCGCCACCGGCGTCTTGTACACGCAGCGCCTACTGGACCACCTGGCTTCCCCCGAGCACGAGGTCCACCTGGTCTTGAGCCGCTACGCCCACCAGGTCATCGCCGAGGAATTGCCGGGCGGGTTGCGCCTGCCGCCGGGCGCGGTCACGCACCACCTCAAGAGCATGAACGCGCCCTTCGCCAGCGGCTCGAACGCCTTCGACGCCATGGTCATCATCCCTTGTACGATGGGCACACTGGGCCGCATTGCCCACGGGCTGAGCGAGGACCTGCTCCTGCGCGCGGCCGACGTGATGCTCAAGGAACGCAAGAAGCTGATCCTGGTGCCGCGCGAGACGCCGTTGAACCTCGTCCAGGTCCGCAACATGGAGTTGCTGCTGCTGGCCGGGGCCACGCTCCTGCCCGCCAACCCGTCCTTTTACGGCAATCCCCGCACCGTGACCGAGGTGGTGGATACGGTGGTGGCGCGCGTGCTCGATCACCTCGGCCTCCCGCATCGGCTCGGCCCCCGCTGGCGCGATGAGCCGGAGTGAAGCGGGGAAAAAACCGGAAAGAGCGCCGTGGCAAGCTGGAGCGCGAAGCCGGATGCCAGATACCAGATACCGGATGCCGGATGCCAGATACCGGAGGCCGGAGGCCGGATGTTGGATGTTGCACTCTGACTACGAGGCGGGAATTGGATGGACACTGGAACGCGGGACGGCAGCAGTCGAGGCGCTCGATCAGCCGGGACTTGCTCGCAATCACCCGCCCGCGGTTTTGCCTTTGCGCGCCGGGCCGCCCTCGCTAATTTGAGCCGGCCGGTTGTCCGATGGTGTAACGGTAGCACAGGGGTCTTTGGAGCCCTTAGTCCAGGTTCGAATCCTGGTCGGACAGCCAAAGCCTCTTCGCCACACTTCCTCCCTATCGTTCCCCGCTACGAGCGCACTACGTCGCGCCCGCACGCGCGCCGCAGACTTCAAACGCCGGCTTCCGGGAAGCGTTCGCGAATCGCCCGCCGCACCTGGACGGCTTCCTCGGGGCGGAGCAGGCGGCGCTGGATGCGGCGCTCGACGGCATCCAGTAACACCAGCCAGTCTTCCAACGCCGGGTTGGGCAGGTGCTGCCAGGGGTCGAAGCGACGCTGGCGTTGGTAGAAGCGCCACTCCACGCCCACGTGGTGGACATAGACCTCGCGCCGCTCGCCTTCCGGGGTGCGGGTTTTCCAGGAGATTTCTGCCTTGGCCGACATGCGGGCAGCGGGCGGGCGCGCTCAGCGGGGCAACTCGACGCACGCCACGGCCATGGCGGCGATGCCCTCGCCACGGCCGATGAAGCCCAGCCCTTCGTTGGTCGTGGCCTTGATGCCCACGCGGCCGGGGTGGATTTCCAGCGCCTCCGAGAGCTTGTGTTTCATGGCGTGGAGGTGCGGGGCCAGCTTGGGTTCCTGGGCAATGAGGGTGCAATCCACGTTCACTACCCGGCCGCTGCGCAGGTGGAGCATCCGCACCGCCTCGTGCAGGAAGACCAGGCTCGAGGTGCCTTTCCAGCGCGGGTCGGTGTTCGGGAAAAAATGGCCGATGTCGCCCTCGCCCATCGCGCCGAAGAGCGCATCGCACAACGCGTGAATGAGCACGTCGGCGTCCGAATGCCCGTCCAGGCCCTTGTCGTGGGGGATGTCCACCCCGCCCAGGACCAGGCGCCGTCCGTTCACCAGCCGATGCACATCGTAGCCGATGCCCACGTGGATCATGGCTTCAGGTTAAAAGCCGAACCCCGCGGCGTAAATCGGGAAAACGGCGTGGCCGACGCGAGGCAGGGTCATGCAGGGGGCGGCTTGGCGGAAGTGGTGGCTGGGGGCGGAATCGAACCGCCGACACAAGGATTTTCAGTCCTCTGCTCTACCAACTGAGCTACCCAGCCGGCTGCCGTGGATGGACAGTTAAACGCCCGGGTGCGCGTTTGGCAAGGCGACAATTCCGCCCGCAGCGGCGCGGCGCGCCAGCGACCCTTTGCCGAGCCCGAACCGATGGCCTGCGTTAACACAACCGTACCGGGTCTCTTAGAAAGTGGCGCCTCTGCGGCTCGGGCCTGACAACGGCTGCGCCGACCGGCACTTGGCATCCGGCAACGGGCATCTTGCATCTGGCATCCGGCCTCCGGTATCTGGCATCCGGCATCCATCCCCCTGCCCCAAGGCAATCCTCGTCACCGCGGCCGCAGCCCCGGCGCGCCCCGGGCTGGTGGCACTCCACTATTTGGCCGGTGCCGGCGTCGCCTCGGGCGAGCCGGGCGCGGGACCGCCCTCGCCACTCGGCGGCCAGGGCCCTTCGATGAGGCGGCGCAACAGTCCAAACTGGAAATCGTACACCTGCCGCAACGCCGCATCCGGCTCGACGTCGCCGGTCACGCCCATTCGCACGTCCACAAACCGTGCCCCGAGGCCCAGCACCGTGACCGTGCCGCGCCCGCGCCGGAGCGTCGTTGCTACCGGCCTCCCGTTCAAATGCGCGAAGGCCGTGCCGCCCTCGGTCTGCAGGGCCGCCTGCACCGGGATGGCGGGCAAGCCCGCCACGGGGGCCACGGTGCCGTCCGGTTGCGGATGCGGCGCCAGCCCCAGGCCGAAGGGTTTCAAGAGCGCGCCGGCGGTCGAGTTGGTGTTCTCCGCCGAATCGAGCACCAGCACCCGTCCGCCCTCGTCCACGTAACGTTCCAGCGCGGCGTGGTAGGCGGCATCCACGGACCGCGTCGGGTACAGGTACACCACCAGGTCACCCGCCAGCGCCGCGGGGCCCTGTTCCCGTCGGAGGAAGTAGCCCAAGCGCAGAATCCACCGCTCGAAGATGCCGAAGCCGTTGCTCTTGCCCTCGATGAACCCGTTCTTGGACAGCGGCCCGTCACAGGCGGTGCGGTCAATGGTCACGCGCACCAGCGGCCGCAGCGGCTCGAGCGGTGGAAACGCCCGGGCCTGGACTTCGCGCACGCCCGCGATGGCCAGCGCGCACCAGCCGGCACTGCCGGCCACGGCCAGACCCCGCAACTCCCCGCGCCGGCGCAACGCGAGCAGGCCCGCGCCCAGCGCCAGCGCACCCGCGGCCAGCAAGCCCGGGCGCACGTTGCCCCAGCGGTCCCGGTGGTTGAGCCACTCGAGCATCCCGAGCATCAACTCCGCCTTGCCCGGCTCGAAGGTGCAGAAGTTCGAGAAGATGGTCGAGTCGGTGAACGCCAGCACCCGGCCGCGGCCCTGACGCGCCGCCCACAACTGAACAAACGCGCCGTAGCGCATGTCCGCCCGGTCCACCGCTTGGGGGTAAAAATTGCTCACGTGGTAATCGGCCGGCGCGTTCTTCAGGCCGGTCGAGGTAATGACGCTGCGCCCGCGCCAGGGCTGGAAGGGCCGCAGCGAGCACGACGTGGCGAAATCCATCCCCCGCACGTACCGGACCACCGGGTGCGGCGCAAACGGCGGCACGTAATACTGCTCGAAGACCGAATCAATGCCGAAGAGACAATCGTAGCGGTACTCGAAGCCGAACCGCCGGGCGACCGCGTTGAGGTGGTAACTGGTGCCGAACACGTCGGTGTGCTCGCCGATCAACAACAGCCCGCCGCCGCGCTTGACGAACCGGACCACCGTTTCGATCTCGGCCGGCGTGTACGGCGCCGTGGGCACCTTCAACACCAGCACATCCACCCCCGCCAGCGCCTGCTCGTCCAGCGGCGCGGTCAGCCGCGACATCGTGAAAAAGCGCGAGCAGTAATCGTAGATGCAGGCGTAGTTGTACCCCGACAGATGCCCGTACCACTCGGTGTCGAACGGCCGGTCCGTGGGCTCCCACTTCGAGTGATACTCGTCCACGGCCACGCGACCCGCCTGGCGCGCGCCCGCCGGGTCCCACACCACGCCCAGCGTCAGCAGCACCGCGCCGCCCCACACCGGCACGAGCACTCTCCAGGCCGGCGCGTGCGCCGTGGGTGGCTCGGGCACCGCAGTCCGCGTCGGGTCGGGTTTTTCCTGGAGCCCGGTCGGGTGCGCCGACGCCCGGCCCGGCGCGGGCGCGCGGGATTTCAGCGCGGCGCCCAACCACCGCGCCTGCAGGGCCGCCAGCGGCAGGCCCAGCGCCAGCAGCACCCCGGTGCTCCAAAACGGCCGCATCAAATCCAGGGGCGCGTCGTAATCGGTCAACAACGCCCGGTGGACCATCACGCCGGCCAGCAACGCCACCCGCACCGGCAACCACAGCAACGCCGCGCCAGCCCAGGCCAGGCCCAGGCGCACTTGCGGCTGCTCCCACCATGCCCGCCAAAAAACGGCGCGCGGCGGTGGCGCGGGGCGATTGCGCTTGGCGGCCTTGCGACCGGGCGCTGACGGCGCGGGCGCGGGCGCCGCCGCGGCCGGTCGGCGGGCGCGCCACATCCAGCCGGCCACGACCGCCAGGCCGCTGACCAAGAAACACCACGTGCCCGGGTCCACCAGCAATTCCCAGGTCGCGCCCAGCGCGTGCACCTGGCGCATGGTGGGCAGCATCAAGGCCTGGTTTTCCAAGCCCGCCTCGACCCCGGGCTCGATCCCGGCCCAGCTCAGGCACAGCCCCAGCAGTTGCGGCAGCGGCGCGGGCAGTTCGTGCGAGTAGGAGGTGAACGTGCGGTAAACCAGCAGCGCCAGCGCCTGCAGTCCGAGAACCAGCCCGGCCAATCCCAACCCCTCCGCCAGCGCCACCCGCCACGATTGGAGTGCTGCGGGTGCGCCCGCCGGTTTTTCAGCCGCGTCCGAGGCGAGCAGATTCGGCGGGTTGGCCGGCAAGTCACCCGCCGGACCCGTCATCATTGGCCCTGCCACTCTTTGAGGCGGGCGCGCGGGCCGCCACGCCAGCAACACCGCGGCGACCATCAGCAATGGCGCCAGGCGATACGGCCAGTGAAACACCCAAAGGGCCGGGAGCCAAAGCAGCAGCACCCACCCGCTCGGGCGGGTCCACCGGTCGAAGCCCTCCGCCGACCAAAGCCCCGGTCCGGCCGGCCGGCCCCGGAAGTTCAGGCGCGAAAGGCAGAGCAAACCCAGCCCGGCCGCGACGAGTACCCCCCAGGCGCGCCAATCCACCGCCCGGTAGTAGCCCGTGCCCGGGAGCCAGGACGCGGCGAGCAAAAACAATCCCAGCCAGAGCCGTTTCATGGGGCTTGCTCCCGGGGCGGCGGTTCCTCGGCCGGTGCGGCGCCGGGCGGTGTGGCGCTCGGCGCCGACGCGCCGGACGCGGCCGCGGGAGTTTCGGGCACCGGCCGGGGCGGAATCCACATCGGTTGGTCGTTAAGGTAACTGAGCAGCCAGCGCCAGAAGTCCGCGTTTTCGCGCAAGCCCTCGAACGGCTGGCCGCCCTCGTTTTCGAGGTTCTGGTTGGTGGCGAACTCGCTATCGGCCACCACCACCACCTTGCCCCGCCCCAACCGGCGCATCAGGATCACGGTCGGGTCGCGGCCGGTGAGCGGGTCGCGCGGCCCGTAGGCCAGCGGCTGGGCGTTGGGGTCGGAGGACTCGACCGCCCACGCGGCGTGAAACCGTACATAGGCCATGTAGTCCCCGCCGTTGTAGTACGGCGCCTTGAAATGCCCGAAGGGCTTGGGCTCCGGCCCGCGGCCCTCCGCGGCGCCGCGACCGCCCACGTAAAAGCCCAGCTCCGCCAGCACCCGGCGGCTGGCGGCAGCTTCCGGCCAGCCCACGGTGAAGATGAGAATGCCGCCCTGCTCGACGAACCGGCGCGCCGCCTCCCGCTCGCGTGCGGTAAAGGGCCGGCCCGGCGCGGCGCATACCAGCAACCCGGCGCCCTGCAATCGCCGCCAGGTAAATTCCGGGAGGCTCATCACCAGATAGCCGTTGCGCATGAGGGTGAGCTGCAGTCCGCCCAGGCCGTTGGGACGCCAAGACTCGCCGCTGACCCGCTCCGCGTGCGTGTGGTCAATGTAGGCCAGCCCGTTGGGCTGCGTGCCCCGGCCGTCCGGCACCAGATTCGCCCGCGCGGCGGTCCAGGCCGAAGCACCCCAGACGCCCGCGCCGAAAAGGATTCCCGTCCAAAACAACCAAGCCGGCCGGCGCGGGCACCCGAGCCAAACGGCCAACCCCAGGCATCCCAGTGTGGCCAAGATCATCCGCGTGGCGCCGAACTCGACCTTCTGACACAGCGCGGCCAGCAGCGCCGCCACGTACTGATGCGAACCAAAGAGGATGCCGTTGGTGAAGCCGGAGGTGTCGCCAAACACCGTCACGCGGCCGCGGCCCCAGCGTTGCTCGGCGGCCAGGAGCACATCACCGAGCCGCTCGCCGGGGTCGTACTTCTGGTTGCCCATCATCGAGCCGCCGCGGCTTTCGTCGTTGCTGGCGTCGCCCGGGTCGTTCCAGCCCCAGCGCCCCACCAGCAGCGGCCGCGCAGGCCAGTCCGCCTCGACCGAGGCGCCGATGACCACGCCGAACTGGTTGCGGTCATCCCGAATGCCCAGGGCAGCCG
>CAYXPA010000091.1:0-15139 GCA_964466945.1 uncultured Verrucomicrobiota bacterium
TGGCCGGAAATCCAACCTCACCGAAGCCTTGAGGCTAAGTCCGACAGACTCTTAATCCCCGCTGGCGGCCGGGGCGGACCGCGGCGACGCCGGCGCTGGCGGCTCGGGCACAGTCGGGGTCGCCAACATTTCCTCCACCGCCCGGCTCAGGCGCTCCAGGGCTGCGGGCGCAGCCACACCGCCGGCGCGAAAAACAATCTCGCCCCGGCGCGAGACCAACAGCACGGTCACCTGGCCCCGCTCAGCCTTGACGGCGCGACACACAGTGCCCTGCCAGTCCAGCAGGACCGGGTGCGCGTACTCTTCTTGAAACCCGGCGCGCACACGGCCGCGCAGAAAACCCGGCGCCTTGCTCACGTCCGCCACGCCCACCTGGTCCAGCCGCGCCCCGAACCGCTCGCGCATCGGCGCCACCCAGCCCTGCACCTGCGCGGCGCCCTTGCGGTCGGCCACGGTCAGCAACAACGGCCGCTCGCGCGGGAAGGCGACGGTGTGCGTGCGCTCGAACTGGTCGCTCAGCGTGAACGCCTCGAGGCGCGGCGGCGGCTCCGGCGCGTCCGGGCGGTTCTGCGCCAAAAACGCGCCGCCCAGCAGCAAGGCGGCACACCAGCGCAGGAGTTTGGGCGTCACCCACTTCACGGGACCTTTGCGGAACCGGCCGAGTGCAGCCGGGCGACGTCATGGGGGCGGTCCTTCCAAATCGCCGGCCGGCCGCGCCAGGCGCGGAACAACGCCTGCCACTGGTTCACCAGCAAGACGAGGACCGCCAGCGGATGCCACAGCGCCGAGCCCCACGGCTGGCGGAAACGCCACGCCGCCACCCACCGCGGTAGCCACGCGCAAGCCAACGCCGCCGCCGCCCAAGCGGTCGCCGCTGCCGGCAGCCAGGGCGCGGCCAGCAACAAAACCGCCGGGGCCACCTGGCCGCCCGCCAGCAGGGCGGTCATCGGCCCGATCACGCCCGGCGCGGCGAGGCCCTCGGTGGCGTTCTTGGCCAGGCCGCGCCAGGTCTCGGCCGCGCCGCGATACATGCGGCAACGGGCCACATCCGTGGCGTCGAACAAATCCGTGGCGAACCCCGCGCTGCGGAACAGACGCGGCAGCTTGAGGCCATCGTGCCACGTGTGGCGAATGCCCGCGTGCCCGCCGCAGGCGCGGTAAGCCGCCGCGCGCACCACGAAGAGCTGCCCGCACCCGGCACCCAGGGCCGGCCAACGCCACAGCCGCATGGCCGGCAAGGGCAGGAACCCCAGCAACACAAAGTGAATCAGCGGCAGCAGCAAGCGCTCGGTGAAGGTGCCCAGTTCCTGGTAGGGAATGCCACTGCCCAGGGCCGCGTCCCGCATTTCCATCCAGTCGCGCAACCGGGCCAGGGCGTCCGGCGCCAGCCGCACATCGGCGTCGAGAAACACCAGCAGGGGATGACGGGCCAGCCGGGCCAGTTGCCAACAGGCGTGCGGCTTGCCGCACCACCCCGCGGGCAGCGGGGGCGCGGTCTCGAGGCGGACGCGCGGATCGCGCGCGGCAAAGTCCGCGGCGATGGCGGCGGTGCGGTCGGTCGAGCCGTCGTCGAGCACGATCACCTCGAACTCGGCGTCGCGGTTGGCCAGCACCGCGTCGAGCGCGGCGGCCAGGTTGGCCTCCTCGTTGCGCGCCGGGATGAGCACCGAGAGCGCCGGAGCGGCGGTCCGGGCTTGGGCGCGCGCCGGCGGCAGGCGACGGTAAAAGGCCAGGTTGATGAGGAACAACGCCGCCGGCACGGCCGCCAGGACGAACACGAGGCGGGCCAGAAATTCCACGCTCATCGTCGGCCGTGCTCCGGGGTGAAGGGCTCACCGCGCCAGGCGGCGCGCAGACGGCGCCACAAGTCGTACCCGCCGCCCACGCCGGCCGCGCCGCGCAGCAGGACCTGGAACTCGGCCGGGTCGCGGCGCAGGGCGGCGGCGGCCAGCGCCTCCTGGGCTTGCTCGAGCGCGGCTTCCAGGCACGCGGTCCAGGCGGTCGGCAGGCGCGGCGTGTGCCGCGAGACTTCGACGGGCCGGCCGAAATGCAGCAACGCCTCGGGGGTGCGTTCCTCCCAGTAGGTGAGATCGAGGGCCAGCGGCAGAAACACCGCGCGCTCGAGCCGCGCGGCCAGATGGCCCAGCCCGGGCTTGAAGCCGGCCGGGCGCTGGCGCGCGTCGCAGAACCGTCCTTGCGGCGTCAGCCAGAGCGCGGCGTTGGGCGCGCGCAAGACCGTTCCCGCCACGCGCAGGAACCGCGCCGCGCCGCGGGCCGAATCGGGTTCAATGCCAAAAAAGCCCAGTCGCGCGAAGAAGCGGTAGCGCGCGAGCATCGCGGCTTCGATGGGCGCGAAGCTGCGGCGCTCCGCGAAAAACGCGGCGCGCGCCAGCAGGCACAGGAGCGGGTCCCACCACGAGGGATGGTTGAGGTAAACCACCAGGGGAACCTCGGGGGGCGGCGGCGCCGGGGCCGCTCCGAGAAGCCACACAGCGTGGAAATGGCGGGCCACATACCAGCGCGTGTAAGCGGTGAACCACCGGAGCAACCGCTCGGACGGACGCGGCAGTGCAACGTTCGCGGCACGTTCCGAGCGGCGGTGCGGCTCGCGGTTCTCACGCGGGCTCGGCGCCGGGAGTTGTGTGCGGGTGGCGGTCATTTCGCGGCCGCGGGACCGCTCAGCCCGCGCGTGGCGCCGGGGTGGCCACGCGCGACCGCTCCGGACGCGGCTCGGCCGGCGCCACGGCGAGGTCGCGGTCGAGCGTGTCCGCGGCAATCCAGCCGGACATCAGCACCATCGGCATCCCGGGGCCGGGGTGCGCGGACCCGCCGGCGAAGTACAGCCCGCGCACATCCGGGCTGCGGTTGCTCGGCTTGAAGGCGCCGAAAAACCGGCCGTGACTGGCCAGGCCGTAAATGGCGCCGTGGAGCACGTGGTAGCGGTCATGGATGTCCTGCGGGGTGAGGGCGGCCTCGAAGACGATGCGTTGTTCGAGGTCTTCCAGGCCGGCCACGCGCTTGAGCTTGTCGAGGATGACCCGGCGATATTGGGGAAAGCGCGCGCGCCAGTCGTGGTGCGGGCGCAGGTAGGGCGTGTGCACCAGCACGTAGAGCGCCTCGCCACCGGGCGGAGCCACGGCCGGTTCGGTGCGGGCCGGGGCGCAGACGTAGGCGGTGGGGTCGGGTGCGGGCTCGCCCCGGCGGTAAATGGTCTCGAACTCCTCGTGCGGGTCGCGCGAGAACACGAAGTTGTGGTGCAGGAGGTGGTCGTAGGCGCGTTTCAAGCCCAGGTACAACACCACGCCCGAGCAGGCCGGCTCGTAACGTCGGCGGCGCTCGAACCGCGCGCGGGCGGCGCCGCCCAGCAATTCGCGGTGGGTGCGCACGGTATCGGCATTGCACACGACCGCGGACAAGGGGACCTGCTCGCCCGCGTCGGTCTCGACGCCGGCCACCGCGCCGTCCCGTACCAAAATGCGCCGCACGCCGGTGGCGAGGCGCAGGTCCACCTCCAGTTCCCCGGCCAGCCGGGCCAGCGCGCGGGGCACGGCGCCGGTGCCACCCATCGGGTACCAAACGCCCTCCTGGCTCTGCATGTTGGCGATGCCGCAGAGCACGGCCGGCGAGGCATCGGGCGCCGAGCCCACGTACTGGGTGTAGTGATCGAGCATCTGGGCCACGCGCGGGTCGCGCACGTGCGCGCGCAAGGTGCCGGCCACCGTGCCGCCCATGCGCATGGACAGCACGTCCTTCAACGTCCCGGCGCGGAACGTGGCGCGGGCGTCAAACATGTCCCGCATCCCGCCGATGGGCCGCCAGAAGAAGTAGCGCTCCGAGATGTCGTGCAGCCGGCGGGACAGGCGCATGAAGCGGCGGTAGCCCTCGCCGTCGCCGCGCCCCGGGGCGTAGCGATCAATCGCCGCCGCCATCTGCTCGACGTCGGCAAGCAGATCGAGCGTGGTGCCGTCCTCGAAGAAGCAGCGCCACTGCGGGTCCAGGCGCACCAGTTCGAGATAACGTTCCAGCGGCTGGCCGGCCTCGCCAAAAATCCGGTGGAGCACGCCGGGCAAGGTCAGAATCGTCGGGCCCATGTCGAACCGGAAGCCCTGCTCCTGCAACACGGCGGCCTTGCCGCCCGGCCAGGGGTTGCGCTCGAAGAGGATGACGCGGTGACCGCGCGCGGCCAGGGTGCAGGCCGAGGCCAATCCGGCCAGACCGCCGCCGAGGACGCCGATGGGATGTGTCGTGGGGGTGTTCATGGGAGATTCACTCGAAAGTTTTCAGCGGAGACCAAGCGCGGGTCCCGGGACTTTTCGCGGGCGGGCAGCGGCGTGGACATGGGTCGGCGCCGGCCGGCGCGTAGCAAGTCGCCCAGGGCGCGCAGGCGGTCCGCCACACCACCGCCGTGCAGCAGGCGCAGCAGCGCGGCCAGCAGGGGCACCTGTTCCGCTGGAGTGGGTTCGTAATGCGGACGCCAGCGGCCGCGGCGGGTCGCGACCACTTTGGGCGTGGTCAGCTCCAACAAGCCTTCCGCACCGCGCGTGACGCCGAACCCGCTGTGCCCCCGCCCGCCGAAGGGCAGGCGGGGGTCGGCCGTGGGCACGATGAGGTCGTTCACGGTGACCACGCCGGCGCGCAGTTCCCCGGCCAATGCCCGGGCGGCCGGGAGGTCGCGGGTGAAAATCGAGGCGCCCAGGGCAAAGGGCGAGTCGTTGGCGACGCGCAAGGCCGCGGCATCGTCGTCCACCACCCGCAGCAACGCCAACGGGACAAACCAATCCGCGCGCCACAGGGGCGATTCGGCCGGCACCTCCACCAGGAGCGGGCCGCGCCAGGCGTCCGGGTTTTCGACGCTGCCGGCCAGCAACCGGGCTTCGCCGCGCAACGCTTCCTGCAACGCGGGGGTCAGCGCGCCCAACCGGCCCGGCGCGAGCGGCACGGGCTCGGTCTCCGCCAGCGCGGCGCGGAGTTTTTCGCGGAAGACTTCAGCCACGGCCCGGTGCACCACCAACCGGCGCGGCGCAATGCACGTGGCGCCGGCATTGAGGCGCAACCCAAAAGCCACCGCGCGCGCGGCCAGGTCCGGGTCTGCATCGGCGCGCACGAGGGCGGCGTCCACGCCGGAAAGTTCCACAGCCGCCGGAGTGAGCGTTTCGGCCAGTCGCCCGAGCACGGCGCGGCCGGTGGACGCCGAACCGGTAAGGAGCACCTTGTCCACGCCCGCGCGCAGAGCGGCCTCGGCCGCGGCGGGGCTTTCTTCCAGGACCGGGCAGAGTGCGGGGTCCAGCCCGGCGCGCTGCAAGAGGTCGGCCAGCGCGAGCGCGGCCGGGCGCCCGCCCGAGCCGGGCTTGAGCACCACGGCGTTGCCGGCGGCGAGGGCCTGCAGGGCCTGCACGCCGGGCAGCAGCAGCGGGTAGTTGCCCGGGCCGATGAGCAACACGACACCCCACGGCTCGCGGCGCACTTCGGCGGCGGTGTCGGTCAACCAAAGCGGCCGGCCGCGCCATCCGGCGCGACGCGGAGCGAGAACGGTCGCGGCCCGGCGCTCGAGAAAACGGCACGCGTCGAGCAGAGGGAGCACTTCGGCGGTCAGGGTTTCCGCCAGGGGACGGGACCGGCTGCTGGCGGAGGCTTGGGCGAGGGTTTCTGCTTGCCGCGCGGCGTGGTGCCGAAAGCGACGCAGAACCCGCAAACGCTCGCGCAAGGTGAGAGCCGCCCACGCGCGCTGGGCGCGGCGCGCGGCGGCGACCAGGTCGTGAACCGCAACCTCCGCCGGCGCGGCGGCGGACAAGACCGGAGCGTGCTTGGACGCAGGCACGGGCATCAGACGGACTCGCCCACCGGGGCGCGGCGGCAGTTCGTTTCGGGCGCGGAGACGCCGAGGTCCGCAGACACCCCGCCGGTTTGGCCGCGGGTCCAGTGCGGTTGCGTGCCGAGATCTTCCAACAGCAGCCGGCTGCTGATGAGCGCGCTTTCGAAGATGACCGGCAAACCGCTGCCCGGGTGGGTGCCGCCGCCCACCAAGTACAAGCCGTCGAGGTCCTCGAAGCGATTGCGCGGGCGCAGGTGCAGCATCTGGTCCAACGAGTGCGCGAGGTTGAAGGTGGCGCCGCGATAGATTTCGTAACGGGTGTCCCAGTCGGCCGGCGTCACGATGCGTTCGTAGCGGATGCGGGCTTCGACGTCGGAGTAGCCCACTTCGGCCAGCTTGCGCAGCAGGAGCCGGCGGAAGCCCGCCCGCTCGCGCGACCAGTCCACGTTGGGATGCTGGTGCGTGACTGGGGCCAGCACGTAGAGGGTGCTGTGGCCGCGCGGCGCCAACGAGGGGTCGGTGACGCAGGCATTCTGCACGTAAAACGACGGGTCCTCGCTCAGCACGTGACGGTCCTCGATGTCGGCGAGGTTGCGCTCGTAATCCCGCGCGATGTGGATGGTGTGGTGCGGCAGTTCGTACCGGCCCGACAAACCCAGGTACATCATGAAGGTCGAGCAGGAGTACTTTTTACGGGCCAGGCGGCGGTTGGACCAGCGGCGGCGGAGGGCGTCGGGCACCAGGCGCTCCATGGCGCGGGCAAAGTCGGCGTTCACGACGACGGCGTCGGCGTGAAGGGTTTCGGTTTCCGTGCGCACACCCACGGCCCGCCGACCGGCGAAGAGGATTTCGCGGACCGGTTGGGCCAGGCGGATATCCACGCCCAGGCGGGTCGCCACCCGCGCCAGGGCTTGCGTGACCGCGCCGCAACCGCCGATGGGGTGAAAGACGCCAAACTCGTATTCGAGGAAGGACAGGATCGAGAACAGACTCGGGCAGCGAAATGGCGACATCCCGAGGTATTTCGACTGAAAACTGAAGGCCAGCCGGATGCGCGGGTCCTGGAAAAAGCGTTTGAGGTAGGCGTCCACGCTCAGCGTCGGGTGCAGGAAGGGCAGCACGCGGGCCAGGCGGCGGCTCAGCAGGTCCCGCCAACCGAGGTAGGGAATTTCCAGGCAGGGCTCCATGAGCGCGAACTTGGAGCGATTTTCCGCCAGAAACCGCCGGAAGCCGGGCGCATCGGCGGGGGCCAGGCGCGAAATCTGGGCCTCCATGCGCTCGACGTTGGGCGTGGCATCAATCTGCCCGCCCGCGCCGAAGTGAATGCGGTACTGCGGGTCCAGGCGCACCAGCTCGACTTCGCGGGAAAGGCTCGTGCCGGCCGCGGTCAGAATTTGGTCCAAGACCCGCGGGTAGAGGAAAAAGGTCGGGCCCAGGTCGAAGCGGTATCCGTCCGCCTCGATGGTGGAGGTGCGGCCACCAACGACCGGCAGGCGCTCCAAGACCGTGACCTTTTGTCCGGCGCTGGCCAACAGGACCGCCGAAGCCAGACCGCCCGGCCCGGCACCGACGATGATGATGTGTTTGCTCATGCTTTAAAAACCAGGCTCGCGCTTCAACGGGCCACCAACACGCTCAAGCCGCCGTCCACGCCCAGCACCTGACCGGTCACCCAGGACCGGGTGGGGTCCAGCAGCCAGCCAATGGCCGAGGCCACTTCCTCAGGCTCGCCGATTCGGCCCAGAGCGTGCAGCGAGCGGGAGTATTTCAACGCGGTTTCGTTGCCGGTGATGCCCGCGGTCAACGGCGTGCGGACCAGCCCCGGCGCCACGGCGTTGACGCGGATGTTTCTCCGGGCATATGAGGCGGCTGCCGCGCGCACCAGACCCTCCACACCCGCTTTGGCGGCGGCCACCGCTTCGTGATTGGGAAGCCCGATGCGCGCGGCCGCGGAGGACACCAACACGATGCTGCCGCCCGCAGGGGGCATCACGCGCACGGCGGCGCGCAGGGCGTAAAAGGCGGCGGTCAAATTCAACGCGAGCGTGTCCGCCCACTCGACGTCCGTGGTGGCCGCGGCTGATTTGAGCAACACCGAGCCCACGCAGAAGGCCATCCCCTCGAGAGAGCCCAGCGTCTCAGAGGCGCGTTGGGTCAACGCCTCCACTGCGGCAGAGTCACGGGCGTCAGCGGCCTGCCAGGGAACCTCCAATTCGCGCGCCAGGGCTTCGAGCCGGTCTCGATGACGCGCCGCCAGGAAGACGCGGTACCCCGCGCGATGCAACTGGCGCGCGACGGAGGAACCGATGCCGCCGGTGGCGCCCCAAACGAGCACTTTGACCGGGTTTACGCCCAGGGCGGTTGGAGGCGAGTCGGGAGCGGTCACGCGGCGGCAGCGTAGGCGTCGCGGTCTTCGATCAGCTCCCGCAGCCGGGCCAGAGCCTCGTTCTGCAACTGGCGGATGCGCTCGCGGGTCAGGCCGAACTGGGCCCCGATTTCCTCGAGTGTTTTCTCGCCGCGCCCATCCAGCCCGAATCGCATGCGGATGATCTTTTTCTCGCGCGGTCCGAGCTTTTCCACCAGGTGTCCCAGCATCCCGAGGAGGGTTTTCTCCTCGAGCACTTCGTACGGGGTGCGGGCGCTCTCGTCTTTGACCACCTCGGCCAGCACGTTGCTGTCCTCGTCGTTGCCCATCGGGGCATCGAGGGAAGCGGGCCGCAGGGCGGCGGTGCGGATTTCGTTCAGCCGGCTGGTCTTCACCCCGAGGGCCTCGGCCAGCTCTTCGGGTTCTGGCTCGCGGCCGAGGGCTTCGCGCATTTCGTTGGCCACGCGCTGGGCCTTGCTCAACTTGTCAATGGCGTGGATGGGCAGGCGGATGGTCTTGGCCTGATTGGCGATGCCCCGGCGGATGGATTGTTTGATCCACCAGGAGGCGTAGGTAGAGAGCTTGCCGCCCTTGGCGGGGTCGAAGCGCTCCACGGCCTTCATCAGGCCCATGTTGCCCTCGTTGATCAAATCCAGCAGCGGGAGGCCAAACCCCTCGTATTCGCGGGCGATCTTGACCACCAACCGGAGGTTGGCGCGAATCATGTGCTCCCGCGCCGCTTCGTCGCCGGCATGAATGCGCGCCGCCAGGGCGTTCTCCTCCTCGATCGTCAGCAACGGCACCTCGGCCACTTCGCGCATGTACAGGCTCAGGGCGCCGTCTGCGCCGTAGCTGGGCCGGGAAGTTTCTGCCGCCGCCGGCACGGGCACCGGCCGGGGGGCCGGTTTGGCCACAGTGGCGGGCACCGGTTCGGACGTCGGAACCGTCACGGGCTGCGTTTTGGGCGCGGCCGAATTCGCTTTGGTCACTTTGGTACGACGCGAAGCGACGTTCGACGTCGCCACGGCTTTGGTCTTCTTTTTCATGGTCAAGAGGGATGTTTGCCCACTCACGATGTCCAAGTTTTGTCTGCTTAGACTGGTTTTGTCAAGCTCCTGTTCAAAAAAAGTTGAGCCCTCGAGGCCCGCACGGACCGGCCCAACCCTTTTCTATCCGGTTTGCAGCAAATAGAATGCGAGGGCACGTGAATCGCGCCTCCTCCCGCGGCCAAAAAAATTTTTCAGGACCATCGAGAATCAGGTGACAACTTGGGTTTGAAATTGTCTAGATTGCGTCTATTCTTTGGCTGTGCCTGGCTTGCATCACTCGATGAAGTCGGTCGTTCAACGGACCGGCTTGAGCCCGCATGTGATCCGCGTGTGGGAAAAGCGTTACGGCGCGGTGGCCCCGCGCCGCACGCCCTCGAACCGACGTTTGTACTCGGACGCCGAAGTGCGCCGCCTGCTGCTGCTGCACGCGGCCACCAAGGCGGGACACAGCATCGGCACCATTGCCCGGCTTTCGGACGAGCAACTCCGCACCCTCACCGGCTGGACCGACGAAGGCGCGCCAGTGCGCAACCACGTCAACGGCCACGCCCTGCCCGGCGACCCCAGTGGCGGTTTCCTGGCGGCGGCGTTGGACGCGGTGCGGCGCATGGATGCCCGGGCGTGCGAAGCGGTGTTGATGCGGGCCAGCCTGGAACTGGGCAGCCAGGGGTTGCTGCAAAAATTGATTGCCCCGCTGACCGGCAAGCTGGGGGATTTGTGGCAGGCGGGAGAACTGACCGCCGCCGAAGAACACTTTGCCAGTGCCGTGGTGCGGAGCTTCCTTGCGAATCTGGCCCGGCCGTTTGCCCTGCCGGAACACGCGCCCGGCCTCGTCGTGGCCACGCCGGCGGGGCAGTTGCACGAACTGGGGGCCGTTCTTGTGGCCGCAGCCGCCAGCGGACACGGCTGGCGGGTGACGTATCTGGGCACGAGTCTGCCGGCGGTGGAAATCGCCGGGGCGGTGCTGCGCGCCGGAGCACGGGCGCTGGCGTTGAGCATTGTCTATCCGGCGGACGACCCCCAACTGCCCGGCGAACTGCAGGCCCTGAAACGTTTCCTGCCCGAGTCCCTGGCCATCGTGGCCGGCGGCCGCGCGGCGGCGGCTTACCAACCCGCGCTGCAGGCCATCGGCGCGGTGCTGGCCGAGGACTTGCGCGGCCTATACGCTTTCTTGGACTCGGTGCGTCAACCCTATGGCGCCCCGGCGCCGGCCCGTTGACTCAGCCCGGAATCTCCAGATCAAACTCGAGGCGGGTCCGGCTGTCGCTGCGAGCGTCGCGAATTTCCATCTGCTTGAGCAGCCAGTTGCCCCGCACCTTTTTGAAGCTGCCGATCGAGAATTCCTTCCACAACCGGCCGTCGGCCCCGTAAGCCTCCGCCCGCAACAACCCCCGGTACTCCGCGTCCACCCAACTGACCACCCGCGCGTAATTCTCGGGACGCGGGCGGGCGGGCAAGCTTTCGAGCACCAAGCACCGCCGCCCCTTGCGCATCTCGGACTTGAGCAACCGTTGCCGCGGCCAGCGCAGAAATTCCAACCCCAAATCCGCCAGCCAAAAATCCGATCCGGCGAACGGCAGGTTCGCCTCCTCGCCCACGAAGGTGCGGACCTCCGTCGCGCCGCCGCCCGGCTCGAGTGTGGTGAACTCGTATGTGGCGGCGCCGTCCGGCCCGTACTGCACCACCAGGGTCTGCGTCACCGCACCGGTCGGGTTGAAGACCTGGTACACGGCGCGCCAGCCGGGGGACGCTTCGTAAACATCCAGCCGCACCGGCACTCCCGGCAGCCAGGTCCCGTCCGGCGTGCGCCGCCGCAGCAGGCCCGCCGTATTGAACGGCGGCGGCTGGGCTCGCAACCCCGCCGCCAAGCGTTGCCCTTCCGCTTCCGCGTCGGAACCGCCCCGGTCCTCCGCGGCGCGCGCCCACCCGGCCAGCCCGAGCGGCACGCCGGCCGTCAGACCCAGGAAACGCCGCCGGCTCAGCGCAAAACGCGCGGGTGGGTCGGGGAAAAACGGAGGGCGCATCAGAAGGAAAATCGGGCACAGCACGGCGCGCTCAGGATATTTTCCGCGACGGCGGCCCGACCGGTAAAACGGACGGCGCGGAGGCCACGCGGGGCACCTCCACGCGCAAGAAGCCGTTCTGGTAACTCGCCCGCGCCCGCGCCGCGTCGTACCCGGCCGGAATGGCCACGCGGGTCTCGAAAGCCCCGTAAGGGATTTCGCGCCGCACCACCTGCCCGCCCGGCGGCAGCGCGCGCTCTCGGCGCACCCCGCGAATGCAAAGCTGGTCGCCCGCCACGCGCAGGTCCAGGTCCTCCCGGCGCAACCCGGCCAGTTCGACGTGAATCACCAGCGCGCTCGCGGTTTGAAACAGGTCCCGGCGCGGCGTCCAGGGCGCGGGCGCCACGCCCATCCGTCCCGGACCGGCACCCGCCGCCTGACCGGGCACCGGCAGCGGGAGGCGCACAATCTTGCGGGACATGACGCGTTGCTGGGTTTGGCCCACCAAGGTTCAAGCCGCTGCTCGCGCCGCCGCCAAAAAGCCGGGCGCGCCGGGCGGCCGCGCGAAGTCACGACGCCGGCTTGCGGAACTCTGCGTCGTCCAACGGCACATTGTGCTTCACCGATTTGACCGTGAGCTTGAGGCTCATCTCCATGCCGTCCGCGCCCCGGGCGGTGATGCGGATGGCGTGAGGCAGGCGCACTCCGCCTTCCACCTCGCGATAATCCTCGAACACGGCCGTGGCGCTGACGCGGCCATTCTGCCCCTCGAACTCTGACTCCTGCCGCGCCAGCAGCCCGGTGGTCTGGCCGAAGTACAGCCGCTCGAGCGACTTCGCGTCCGGCCGCGACTCCGCGATGACCAGCGGCTCCGGCCCGGAGCGGTCCACGCCTTTGACCGCCAGGTCGGGGTAGATTTTCTGGTACTGCAACTCGCGGTTGAACTGCGCGTCCCGGCGCACCTTGGGCAACTCCACCGCCGACCGATCCGCCACGCCCTGCATGGGATTCTTCACCCAACCGTTGGTGCCGTCGTAGCCCTCGCGCAACTCGCCAAAGCCGGGAATGGTGATCACCGAGAGCTGCTTGTCCGGCGCCTTGGCGCACACCCGCAGGGCAAACGTCCCCGGCGCGGCCGACATCTCCACCTCGCCTTCGATCACGCGCGAAGCGAGCTTCTCCAGACGCGCCCGGCCGCCGATGGCCTCGACGTAGCGCGCCAACACCTTCTCCAGCGGGGGCAACTCCGGACCGGCGGCGGACTCGGCGGCAACGAGTGCGCCGGCCAACCCGCACGCCGCGACCACGAGTCCAACCCGGCGAAACAGGAACGAGTTCATGACGGGCGATTTCGCGGCCCGGCCAGACGGGTGTCAACTGGTTTTCCTCGCCCGGCAACCCCGGGGGCGGTACTGCCGTTTCTCCCGACGGATGGTCGGACCATCGCGACAAGCCACCAAGGCCGGCTTTCTGAGGCCAAGGGGTTGGTTTTTCGGGTTTGCCAAGGCGGCTCCACCCTCCCCGCGGCCCCAATAGTGCCAGCAAGCGGACACACGCCAAACGCCGCGCGACTCAGGGGCTGCCATCCTTCGCGTGGGATGGCGATGCGATCGCCCCAGTTTTGCAGGAAGCCCCGTGGGGGGCGCGGTTAATCCCGGGGGGGTTACGGGGCGGGAGGCCGCAGTCAGGGGGCGGTGGGCGTGCCCCTGGGGGCGCCACAAGATTTGCCGGCACGCGCCTCACCGCTGTCCCGGGTCGAATTGTTCCCGGCGCGCTTCGAGTTGGGCGAGGCTGTGCTCGGCCACATCCTGCATGGTCAGTCCCGCTTCCTGACACAGCAGCGCCACATGCCAGAGCACATCTCCCAGCCGGTTCCTTGCCTCGTGCACCTGCTCCCGGGTGAGGCGGAATCTACCCGTGGCAAACCCCGCAGTGAACAGCGAACCCATCTTCCCCGCCTCCTGTTGCAACCCCAAGAGCGCAAGCTCGACACGGTCGCGATTGTTTCGCAAAGCCGCCGGCAGCCGTGTCGCCAAAGCTTGGTATTCGTCGAAAGTCTTCATGCCTTGTCCTCCTCACGCCACGGCCGGTGTGCCAGGCGCGACGCCGGCGGCGGCTGCTTTGGAACGCAGCAGGTCCGATTGCTCCAGACAGAAGCGCGACCACGACTCGTAGCCGGAAAGGTCCGCCACGGCTTCCGCAATGGGTACAAACTCCGGGCCCAAAATGCCGCTGCGACGCCCGGCCACCGCCTCATCGGCGACGAACATGACATGCACTACGCCGAAATGCACCGCCCCGACCTCCGTGCTGTCATCGTTGATCACCGCCACCGCGGCGTCCTTCGTGTGCTTGATGGCGACCTCCTCCATCAATTCCCGCCGCATGCCTTCCTGGTAGCCGCGATCGTTGGAAAACAAGCCGTGATCGTCCTCGGAAATGTGGCCGCCGATGCCCACGGAATACAGCCCGTGCAACCGCGTTTCTTCGCCGCCCTTGCCCCGCCGATAGCGCAGAATCTTGTCCCCGCAGAAGATGAGGACATACGGAATGAGTTGCTTGTAACCCCGGTCCTGTTCCGCCGCGCGCCGCTCCAGGTAGCGCAAGTGCTCAGGGGCCGTGACGACGGGCAGGTATTTTTCCACCTCGAGACTAAGGCCCTGAAATGCCCCCAGTTCATCGAGCAATCGGCGTTCAAAACACAGGACGCGTTCTTCGGCTGGCATGATTCGAGGGTCGTTGGTTCAAAAGTGCCCGCCTGCCGTGAAGCGCAAAACCCGCCCATCCCGGCGGGCGTTGCATCGGAAGGTGAGCTTCGCGTCAAAATGCACAGGCAAGCGGGGCAAATCTAGACCGCCCAAGGGGCGGAGCGAAGTGTTTTTTTCCACACCAATCCACTCCGCGATTGGCCTCAAAAAAGATTGTTACCGGGGGCGGGTTTTCACGTTTGCGGCGGCCCAGCCCAGTCTTCGTCCCCGCCCCCACAGCGCCAGCAATCCGGCGCATTCTAAACGCTTCGCGATTGACCGAGCCTACCTGGTCAAGTCGGCGGCAGGTTGCCGCCTGCCTGTCGGCGGGCAGGCCGACCGCGATTCGGGGAGCGCACGCGCCCGCGCGTGCCGCCGACGGCGCCCCGCTGGCGGCCCCGTAGCGCAGGTTTCCTACCTGCTGTATCGCCGACTTCCAGTCGGCGGCACCGCCGATAGCCAATCGGCGCTGCGCCGCTTCCGGCATCCGGTATCCGGTATCCGGCATCTGGCATCCGACACATCCGACACATCCGACACATCCGACATCCCATGCGGCATCCGGCATCCGGCATCCGGCATCTGGCATCCGGCATCCGGCCCCGCTTCGACAGCGCCGGCAAGCCGGCGCACTCCACACGCTCCGCGACTAACCGGGCGCTCAACTCGCGCGCCAGCGTTTGGAGTGCGGCAGCTTGCTGCCGCTTTTTTTGCTTGGGTGGAACGGCCAACTTGCCGTCGGGCAGGCAGGCAGGCGGCCACCGGCCGCCGACTCCAAGTAGTCAAGTCACCGCACCAATGGAGAAAATGTCCGCGGCTTGGTCGGGCCGGGCTGCGCCCCGGCCGCCGACGGCGCCGACGCAGCGGCGCCCTACCGGCCCTGCACCGGGCGGGGACTTGGCAGGGCGGCGCCGCCGGCCTACCTTGCGCCCGCCATGGTCACCCGTTTCTTGCACACCCGTTACCGCGTCAACGACCTCGAACGCAGCGTGCGCTTCTACAAGGAAATCCTCGGCCTCCAGGAGGAGCGCCGCCACAAATCCCCCCGCGGCTCCGAGCTGGTCTTCCTGAAGGCGCCGTCGAGCGAGGCGACCCTCGAGCTGTGCTATTATCCTAGATTCCGCAGTTGAGGTTCAGCCGGAGGCGGGTTGAAAGAAGGGTTC
>CAYXPA010000092.1:0-15027 GCA_964466945.1 uncultured Verrucomicrobiota bacterium
CAGTTGCATCAGCGCGTGGGTGCCGATGTCGCCGCCGCAGCCGGAGCCGCCGGCCTTCTTGGGGTCCACGCGCCAGGCAGCCTGCGGCTGGCCGGTGTCCTCGAGCTTGGTGGCCAGCCAGCCCTGCAGGTAGTAACTGTCCACCCAGCGGATTTCGCCCAGCAACCCGGCCCGCACGATGTACCGGCTGAACCGGCTGGTCCAGTGCCCCAAGTAGGTGTGCGCCACGCCGAAAGGGATGTTCTTTTCGCGGACCTTTTTGACCAGTTGCTCGGCCTCTTCGAGCGTGACGGTGAGGGGCTTTTCGCAAAAGACCGGGATGCCGGCCTCGAGAGCCTTCATGGCCGGGTCGAAGTGCACAAAGTTGGGAGTGACGATGAGGATGTAATCCAGACGCTGCCCGGGGGGCAGGTTCTTCTGGTCCTCGATCATCTCGGTGTACGAGCCGTAGCCCTTGATCGGGTAAGGCCAGTTGGCCGCCTCCTCGAGGGCGATCTTGGGATCGGGAAACAACGCGCCGGCGACAACCCGGCGGGTGCCGTCGAAGTGAATGGCCCGTTGGTGCGGATGGACGATGAAGGCGCCCCGGCCGCCACCGACCAGGCCGACGTTCAGTGGTCTTGGTGACATAGGTTCAATGAGCTTTAACTGGTTGCCAACCGCCGCCTTGACCAGCAAATCGCTGCCGGCATGGTATTCGCAGGGCGGACGGTGAAGCCCGAGCATAAGGTCAACCGCCGAGCCAGCAAGGCATTTTGCAGGCACCCCCGAAATCCAAAGCCTCTTTTGCATTGTTGGGCGCACCAGTGACTGTCGCGCCGAACCCGTGGCTAGTTGGTCAACGCAAGAGCCTGCGTCACCATGCTTTGGCCGAAAAGTTTTTTTCGCGCCAACAGGGGGATTTGATGATCGTGACCGGCCAAAAGGAGCAGGTCCAGGGCTGTTGGCTAAATTTACACATCGAGGCTTGAATGCTCAACTTGCTTTGGATGAATGGTATCCGTCATTACACGGGATCTAGTGTCGGCCGATCTGACAATACATGGCGCTGATGAATTTGGGTGTCCAGAGTGTAACTGTAAGTTTAAAACCCTTGTGTTGAGTTATATACAACTGAAAAGATGCCTCTGGCACACGAATGGCTTAACAAATTCCCCGCGACTCTTTCGCGCAGAAAATCAAAGGGAAAGGAAAACGGTTATGAGGAAGTTGTGGACGGAGATTGGGGTTTGGGTTCTTGCTTCGGCTTTTACCCAAGGTGTTTTGGCTATTGATGTTACCATTGCGGATCCGCACCGCGACAAGGAGATCGGCACGAACCTGAAAACCGGTCCCGGCCTGCCGGAAAATGGCCGGGTGGAATGGAATGCCGTCGCCAATCAAACATGGGATTTGGAAAGCTTTACACTTTCCGGCAGCCAGTTGGGGATGTCCGGTGGATTCAATTACCTCTCCGGAATGGGGCAAATCGGCTCCGGCTTCTATAAGGCTCCCATGGGCGACATCTTTGTGTACATCGGCAAAGTTCCGTACACGATCCCTGATGGTCCCGAGGATCATGATGGCCCTTGGACGGGGGCCGGCAACTGGGACTACGTGATCGCTTTCGAGCGGGATACAGTCATCGGTCCGAACTACTTGAACATCAAGGAAACTTCCCCTGGCAGCGGCAAGGTCAACTATGGCATCTTTAGCTCGGGCACTTATGCCACCACCAGCGGTGGTTTGGCACTTAACAGCGGACTCCCTTGGCGCTGGACCGGCTCCGGGACGCATTCCTTGCAAGCCGACTACACCAGCTTCAGCGATGGCGAGGGGACGCATTACAGCCTTGCCAACATTGACCTCAGCGGCATCCTCGCGGCCGCGAACGGGCAACCGGTTTACCTCCACGCCACCATGCAGTGCGGCAACGACGTGATGTGGGGCAAAGTTTCCGATGGTGGGCTGACCGTCGCCTTGTTGGGCTTGGGCATGGCGGGTCTTGGCCTCTTGGCCCGGAGGCACTCGGAGTAAGCCCGGACTCGGGCTCCAATCGAGGAAAAGCCAAGTTGTTTTCCAAACCGCCGGTCATCAGCCGGCGGTTTTTTTCGTGTTCACCTGCCCCTAAAAGCCCTTGTGCATCCTCACTTCCAGCAAGCCAGGACAACTGCCGAGGTTGGTCTGCAACGTGCGATTCGTATTCACCCCACATTGCTTGACAAAGCTAATTTAGTCAGGCCAACTGCGGCCAACGTCGTAATCAAAAGGCCATGAAAACACCCTGTTTCCTCACCGTCGCGGCCCTGGGCCTGTTCCAGGTCACCAGCTCCGCCGCGGAAAACGCCATCATCCTCGAATCCTTCGAGGACTCGATTGACAGCGCCAGCCTCATGAACTGGGGCGGCCGTCCTGCCCTGGACCCGCCGGGCGTCACGTTCGAGCACTACACCCGTTGGGGCGATGACGACCCCAACGTGACCCACGGCCAGAAATCCCTCAAAGTGACCCTCAGCGGGAGCGAATGGTGGAGCGCCGACTTCCGCATCACCCTCTCGGAGGAGGCGTCCCAAAAGGTCCGCGAGGCCGCCCAATCCACCAATCTTGCCCGTTACATTTTGCGCTGGGACATCATCTTCCCGCCGACCGGCACGACGGCGTGGATGAACTCCCAGATTCTCGGCTTCGGCGGCATTTCCGACCAGTTGGACTCGAACAATGGCAAACGCACCATGTCCGTGGCCCTGGACCTGTTGCTCAATCCCCTGCCGGAAGAAGGCCCCCTCACCCTCGAGTTCGCCCAAAACTTCGATGCCACCGAAGACCCCTTCACCAGCCTGGACTTGTACGTGGACAACATCCGCCTGGTGGACACCTACGCTCCCGGCGCGGAGCCCAAGGTGTACCTGCTGCAGTCCTTCGAGGACCCGAATGACCCCACCGGCGGCGCGGCCAACTTCACCGGCTGGGGTGGCGGCCAGCGCACCACCTACGAGCAGTACACCGCCACCGACCCCGATGACCTGCGGGTCAGCCACGGCACCCACTCCCTCCAGGTCAACTACAGCGGTGCGGGTGCTTGGGGTTCCGACTTCACCATACCTTTCACCAACACCAAGCTGGCCGAGGTGCTCAAGCTGGACCTCCCCCCCGAGGAGCGCCCCAGCCGCGAGTCCCTCGCCCGCTACACCCTGCGCTGGGAAACCTACTACCCCGAACGCGGCCCCGACTGGACGGCCGACTGGCAGAACACCAGCTACCACACCCTCGCCGACGGCCTGCCTTGGAGCCAGACCGGCGGCTTCAACCTCCGCCGCACCTATTCAATCACGCTCGACCAGGTCGCTTGGGCAGACTGGCCCGAGATCAAGCCCGTGCTGATGCTCATCGCCAACGGCGCTTGGGGCGAAAGCGGCCGCACCCTGTGGTACGACAACTTCCGCCTCATTGACACCGGCGAAGCGGGCCAGCCCGCGCCCCGGCCGGACATCAAGTCGTTCACCTACGACGCCAAGACGCGCCAAATCACCCTCACCTGGCAATCCGCCGCCGGGAAGACCTACACCATCGAGTCTACCGAGAACCTGGGCTCCTGGCCGAACGTCCTCGCCGCGGACATCGCGGGACAAGAAGGCACCACCTCCTTCACCACCACAGTGCCCGCAAACGCCCGCAGCTTCTTCCGCGTGCGCCTCAACAATTGAACCGGCCCGCGCGTTCGCTAACACGGCCCGGTGGCACCCGACCGCCGGGCCTTTTTGTTCGCCCGGTGTCGTGTCGCGCCGCTGCGGCTCAGTGACAACACGCGGCGCCGCTCAAATCCGGGCTCAGGTACGGAATGCCCAGACCCAGGCCGCGCACAATCAGCCACACGCCCATCACCCCCAGGGCCACCGGGATGACCTTTTGCAGTCGCGCCCGCAGCGGCACCTGCAAGGCCCCGCCCGCCAGCGCCAGGCCCAGCATCATCGGCACCGTGCCCAACCCGAACACCAGCAGATACGCCGCGCCGGCCGGCCCGCTGCCGCTCACTGCCGCGCCGGCGCACGCGGCGTAAACCAGGCCGCAGGGCAACAACCCGTTAAGCCCGCCCAACAACGTCAACGCCCCCGCGCCGGGCCGCTGCAACAATCGTCCAAACAACCGCCGCGCCGGCGCCCAGGCCATCAAGCTGGGCCACTTCCATCCCAGACTTCCACCCAACGCCACCCCCGCCAGCAACGCCACGCCCAGTCCGATGGACACCCAGCGCTGTACCCCGGCCAGCGCCAGGCTCTGACCCAGCCCACCAAATGCCAGCCCCAGCAGACCGTAGGTGGTCAACCGACCCAGATTGTAGGCCAGCCGCCCGGCCAGATGCGGCCACCAACCCGCCCCGGCAGTCCGCGGCAGGGCCAACGCCAGCGGCCCGCACATGCCCGCGCAGTGCGCGCTGCCGGCCAGGCCCAACATGAGCGCCGTCCACAACTCCATCGCCGTCCAGTCTCCCAAACCGCCGCCCGGCCGTCCAGACCGCCGCCCGCTCCACTCCGAGGTCCGGCGCGCGCGCCCGGTCGTGCCCGCTTCAACCGCGCGAGGCCCGCACCACCTTTTCCGCGGCGTCGGCCATCGAATCGGCCGTCACCAGCGCCAGACCCGAGGCGGCCAGGGTTTGCCGGCCGGCGGCCACATTGTTGCCCTCCAGGCGCACCACCAGCGGCAGGCTCAAATGAGTCTCCCGCACCGCGGTGACGATGCCGCGCGCAATCACGTCGCAATCCATGATGCCGCCGAAGATGTTCACCAGGATCGCCTTCACCGCCGCGTCCTTCATGATGATCCGGAAAGCGGCCGCGACCTGCTCGACGGTGGCGCCACCGCCCACATCCAGGAAGTTGGCCGGCTCGCCGCCGTAATGCTTGATGATGTCCATCGTGGCCATGGCCAGGCCGGCGCCGTTGACCAGGCAGGCGATGGTGCCGTCGAGCTTGATGTAGTTCAGGTGGTGCTGCGCGGCCTCAACCTCGAGCGGCGATTCCTCGCCCGGATCGCGCAACGCCTGCAGGTCCGGGTGCCGGAACAGGCCGTTGTCATCGAGACTGACCTTGGCATCGAGGGCCAGCAGGGCGGGCCGGCCGTCCGGGCCCTCTACCGCGCCCAACGGGTTGATCTCGACCAACGCGGCGTCGCATTCCCACCAGGTGCGGTAAGCGCCCTGGAGCAGCTTGGCGGCCGCCGGGAGCAACTCGCCCCGCAGTTCGAGCGCTGCGGCCAGCTTGCGCGCCTGGTAGGGCATCAGGCCCAGGGCCGGGTCCACCCATTCGCGGACAATCTTCTCCGGGGTGCGCGCCGCCACTTCCTCGATGTCCATGCCGCCCGCGGCGCTGGCCATGACCAACGGCCGGCCCGCCCCGCGGTCCAGCAGCACCGCCGCGTAAAGTTCGCGTTGAATGCGCGCGCCCGCCTCGACCAACAACCGCCGCACCACGCGTCCGGCCGGGCCGGTCTGCCGCGTGACCAGTGTCTGACCCAGCATGGCGGCGGCGCGCGCGGCGACTTCCTCCGCGCTGGCGCACACGTGGACACCGCCCTGCAGGCCGGAAGTGAACGTGCCCTTGCCGCGTCCCCCGGCGTGGATTTGCGCCTTCACCACCACCCGGGCATGGCCGGCGGTGAAAAGTTTTTCCGCGATGGCGCGGGCTTCTTCGGGGCGGTAAGCCGGTCCGCCGGGCGGCACGGCCACGCCGCGCGCGGCCAGGAGCTCTTTGGCTTGGTGCTCGTGCAGGTTCATCGTCGCAAAGGCCCGGCATGGTGGCGGGGAAGCCGTTACGGTTCAATGTCCAAAACTCCGGCGACCGGCCGCGGCGCAGCGCGGCCCGACCAAAAGCGCCGGCCAGCCGGCGCACTCCAAACGCTCCGCGACTGACCGGGCGCTCGACTCGCGCGCCAGCGTTTGGAGTGCGGCAGCTAGCGGCCGCTTTTCTGCTGCTGCGAGACAGGGCCTACCAGGCAGTGGTCGGCGGCAACCTGCTACCGACCCGACTCGGAGAGCGCACGCGCCCGCCCGTGCTGCCGACGGCGCCCCGCCGTTGGCTCGTAGCGCAGGCTGCCAGCCTGCTGTATCGCCGACTGCCAGTCGGCAGACCGCCGGAATACCGCAGCGCCACGGAAAACGCCCGCTTCTGCGGATTGGATACCCGCGCTACGGCCGACCAGAGGTCTGCGCTACGCGGCCGACGCGCCGTCCCTGTAGCGCCGGCCTCCGGCCTCTGGCATCTGGTATCCGGTATCTGGCATCCGGTATCCCCCTTCTCACTCCTCCCTCCTCGCTTCTCACTCCTGACTGGGTAGGGCGCCGCTGCGCCAGCGCCGCCCACCCGGCCGCGCCGCAGCGCGGCCCTACCAAAAGCGCCGGCAAGCCGGCGCACTCCATACGCTCCGCGACTGACCGGGCGCTCGACTCGCGCGCCAGCGTGTGGAGTGCGGCAGCTTGCTGCCGCTTTTTCTGCTCGGGTGGAACGGCCTACCCAGCCGTTGTCGGCGGCCAACTGCCGACGACTGGCCCGCAGGGTGCCGCAGCGGACGTCCGTCTGCTCGGAGTTTCATTTCGGCTCCCGGCGCGCGACTCCGGTCCGGAAATGCCTGAACCGACCAATGTCGGCTGCAACAGGCTCGGGCACAGCCCCGCCGACTGCCAATCGGCGCTACCTCGCCGGGCGAACCGCGCACCGCTCCCGACTTCCGCTTCCGGCATCCGGCATCTGGCATCTGGCATCTGGCATCTGGCATCCGGCATCCGGCATCTGGTATCCCGCACCTGGCCTCTGAACCCGCCCGCAAGCCAAGGGCACGACATGGCTGGACAACTCCAGAAGGCCGTGAGGAAGTGCTCCGAATCGAAGTGGTACGCGAGGCGGGGGTCGAACCCACAACCTTCGGCTCCGGAGGCCGACGCTCTATCCAATTGAGCTACTCGCGCACGCCGTGCCGCCAACTTAAGCCGACCGCGCGCCGCCGGCAACAGTTTTACCAGCGGGCGTCCCCCGCCTACGGCGCCTGACGCCGCGTTTTTTTTGCCGGAGCCACGCGCACCGCGCCGGCGCTCCTCTTGCGGGGGGCGCTGCCCGGCGGCCCACCTCTGGCCGCACGGGAGCCTTCGTCAGCGCGCCGTAGATTTTCGGACGGTGGACCCTTCCGCTTCTGGCCGTCCTTGCGCGCGCCGGGCCGGTTTTTGCCCACGACTCAAAAAAGCCCGGCACCGCCCGACCGGCGGCGCGGGTTCAACACTTCATGCCCAGCCAGCGCGCGCATTCTTGCATTACGTAGCGATCGGTCATGCCCGCCAAGTAATCGCACACCGCCCGGTGCAGGCCCTCGCTGGCGATCCGCTTGCGGGTCAGCTCGCCCAGGTGCTCGGGGTGTTCGAGGTAAAACGCGAAAAGCGCCTTGAGCATCCGGGCCGCGCGGGCGTTGGGGCCGTGGACGACCGGGTTGAGGTAAAGGTGGCGATACAGGTAGCGGCGCAGTTGCTGATTGAGCCGGCGGCGGCCCGGACTGTACCCCACCACCGGTCGGCGCAACCGCCGCACGTCGTCCGCCGACGCGGCGCCGGCCCGCGCCAGGGCCCGGGCGGTGTGCTCGACCACGTCGTGCACCTGGGCGTCAATGAGGCAGCGAATGGTGAAGGACCGCCGGCACTCGTCCGGCAGGCGCCCGTGCTCCCGGCGCACTTGCGCCGCGGCCTGACGCCAGACGGGCACGTCGCGCTCGAGGCGTCGCTCGTCGAGCAGCCCCGCGTCCAGGCCGTCGTCCAGGTCGTGGCTGTAGTAGGCGATTTCGTCGGCCAGGTTGGCGATCTGGGCCTCGAGCGAGGGACTGGGCGCGGTGAAGGGCAGCCGCAGTCCGGGCCGGTCAAAACCAGTGCGGTGCTTGGCCAGGCCCTCGCGCACCTCCCAGGTCAGGTTCAGGCCGGGGAACCCGGGGTACTTTTGTTCGAGCCGCTCGACGATGCGCAGGCTGTGTTCGTTGTGCTCGAAGCCCCCGTGGCCGCGCATGAGGCGGTTGAGCGCCGCCTCGCCGGTGTGGCCGAAAGGCGGGTGCCCCAGGTCGTGGGCCAGCGCGATGGCCTCGGCCAGGTCCTCGTTGGCGCGGAGCGCGCGGGCGATGTTGCGGGCGATGGCGGCCACTTCCATCGTGTGCGTCAGGCGCGTGCGGAGGTGGTCGCCCGTGCCGTTGAGGAACACCTGGGTCTTGTACTCGAGCCGGCGAAACGCCCGCGAATGGATGATCCGGTCGCGGTCCCGCTGGTAATGAGTGCGCCACACCGGCGGCGGCTCCTCGTGTTCGCGGCCCCGCGTGGCCGCGCTGAACTGCGCGTACGGAGCCAGCCAGTGGTGTTCCCGTCGTTCCAGCTCTTCCCGCGTGCAAGGCATCGCGCGGAAGCTACCCGAGGCGGCCGCTGCGGGTCGAGTCCGCCGCGTGCGGCCGGCAGCTCGTCACGCCGTCGTTTTTGGGCGCGTGACTTTGGGCGGTGGGACGGGCAAACTGTCCGCTTGTTTGCGCGCATGAAGAAAGAACCTTCACCCCCCGCCCGCTCCGGCCGCTTCACCAGCGCCCCGGCCGCCGCCGTCACCGCCTTCACCGAATCGGTCAGCTTCGACTGGCGCCTCTGGAAGCAGGACCTCCTGGGCTCGATGGCCCACGCCACCATGCTTTGCAAGGCCGGCCTGCTCTCCCCCGCCGAACATCGCGCCATCGTGGCCGGGCTCGAGGCCCTCGGCCGCGAAATCGCCGCCGGCCGCTTCCTTTGGCAGACCGAGCTGGAGGACGTGCACATGAACCTCGAGGCCGCCCTCACCCGCCGCGTGCCCGCCGGCGCCAAGCTCCACACCGGCCGCTCCCGCAACGACCAGGTGGCCCTGGACCTGCGCCTGTGGCTGCGCGAGGAATTGCTCGCCCTCGATGACGCCCTCCGCCAGTTGCAGCTTGCCCTGGTGGACCTGGCCACGCCCCACGTCCAGACGCTCCTGCCCGGTTACACCCACCTCCAACGCGCCCAGCCGGTCTCCCTGGCCCACCACCTCCTGGCCTACGTCGAGATGTTCGACCGCGACCGCGACCGCCTGGCCGACTGCTTCACCCGCGCCAACGTCTGCCCCTTGGGCGCCGGCGCCCTGGCCGGCAGCACCCTGCCCCTGGACCGCGCCCTGGTGGCCCGCCTCCTGGGCTTCGTGGACCGCCGCGGCCGCCCGCGCCTGTGCCAGAACTCGATGGACGCGGTCAGCGACCGCGACTTCGCCGTCGAGTTCTGCGCCGCCGCCGCGCTCTGCGCCATGCACCTCTCCCGCCTGGCCGAGGACCTGGTGCTTTGGTCGAGCAGCGAATTCGGGTTCATCCGCCTGGCCGACGCCTTCACCACGGGCTCTTCGCTCATGCCCCAGAAACGCAACCCCGACGTGCCCGAACTGGTCCGCGGCAAGACCGCCCGCGTCGTGGGCAACCTCACCGCCCTGCTCACTCTCCTCAAGGGCCTCCCGCTGACCTACAACCGCGACCTCCAGGAAGACAAGGAACGGGTCTTCGACACCGCCGACACCGTGCGGGCGTGCGTCGAAATCACCACCGCGCTCCTGGGGCGGGTCACCGTCAACCGGGAAGCCTGCGCCGCGGCGGCGGCCGACCCGGCCCTCCTGGCCACCGACCTGGCTGAATACCTGGTGCGGCGGGGCGTGCCCTTCCGCCAGGCCCATCACGCCGTGGGCCTGGCCGTGGCGGCGGCGGAAAAAGCGGGCAAACGGCTGGACCAGTTGACCCTGCCCGAACTGCAGGCCATCCACTGCCGGTTCGAGGCCGACGCGCTCGCGCTCTTCGACCCGGCCCGGGCGCTGGCCCGGCGCGAACTGGAGGGCGGTCCCGGCCCGCGGCAGGTCCGCCGCCAACTGGCCCGTTGGCGCCGCGCGCTCCGGCCGACCGCCCCGGCCCGCCGTCGCTCAAGCCCCGCCTTGCTCCGGCCTGCGAAGGGCGGGACCACAGCCGGCGCGTAGCCGCAGAAGTCAGACCGCACGAATCCCGGTTCGGGAAGACAAGGCAACGCGCGCTGGCACTTATCGAAGCTAGTTGGAAGTAGTTTACGTTGGCCGCTACCGCATCCGCTTTAAGCCGGCTTGCGCCAGCGGCTCTAGAGCCCGGCTGACCACGCAAACCGCCAGTTCCAACTGCTCCCGCGCCATGGCGGGTCCGCCTCCGCCAAACGCAGGCACCACGAACTACGCAATCGCCCCCACCCAGCAGCGCGGCAGGGGGTCGCCCGCGGTCCGTATAGCGCTAGCAAACCTCTCTCCCGCGGAGTGATGCCCTCCGCGCCGCTTTCACCGCCGCACCAGCACCTGCTCCAAGAGCGGAACTGAGCGGTTGCCGCCTTGCCACAAGAACTTCCGCGGTTAGCACGTCGCAGCGCAGTCGTAATCCGTCCACCGGATTGCGAAGCGGGACGGCGGCTCAATCTGTTGATCTGTTTACGCGGCAACAAAGCCAAGCATCACGCGATGATGCCGGTGCCGTGCTCAACTGCTGCAGTTCTGGGTATCGAACAGAATCGCTTCACTCCGAGCACAAACGCTTTCTTGGTAATTCCGCCCGCAACCAAAATGTCGTACTCGAACACCAAGGAATCGTTCGTACCAACGTATGCTTTCACGACAATGTATTCCCTGTTAATCTTGTTGGCGCACTCAAGTCGCTGTGCTTGAGACGCCCCTGGCTCAAAACCAAAAATAGTGATGAGTTTGATCCGGTCCTTAAACTTTGCGTTAGGAATGACCCAGCAACGAATCCCCTCTTTCACACAGATATCGCCCTCGTTGTCGTAGGACGTGTCCATGAGTGCAGCATCCAACGTCGATTTGAGCAACTCTTTGCTCAAGTTCTCCGGGGTAATGAGTTCGTCCGTCATTGTTGCCTCGTGCTTTCTTTTTTGTTGTTTCGCCGTGGTTTTAACAGTGCGATTTGCCTCTTGGCAGTATGCTTTTAACCAACCCCGATGGCCAGTTGGGCAACTGCAAGGCTTGACGCGAAGTTGAGATTAAAGACCAACACGCGTTTTCAGCAAGCGTTTTGTCCGGAGGCCAAGTGGTGAAGGGCGCATTTCAGTTTTTGAACACCCGCGTCTGAAAGCCCAACAAACAGCCGTTATCCCTCAATCTTACCGCAGCTCTGACCGGCGAAAATCCCGAGAAGGTTGGGGGTTGTTTAAAAACTAAAATGCACCCAGTGGTGAAGAAGGCCTTGCGGACATGCCGGGCAGCAGACGCAAAGACAACATGACTTGGCCCTTGAGCACAGGGGGTTGCCCATTATGCCGATGTACCGGGAGGCCCTGTTCCTCCCGGACCGACCTGAGCGGATGGCAGACGCAGCCCCTTGCCCTCATCTGCAAGGAGAGCGGCAACCGGCTTGGCGCTGTTACGAGGTTTTTGCCGGCGGTAGGGGGCTTGGGGGCAACGGAGCAGTTAGCTGGACAGTGCGGTCGGTCCAGGAGTTAGTGGAGCTGACCAGCCAGCGGTGAGGCCGCTGCCGGCGCGTCGCCGAGGGCGTCCGTCCACGCCTATCCCGACTCGCGAAGGAGGAGCTGACTCGCGCGCAATTACCGAACTCAGTCGGAGGCGGCCGGCGCTGGCGGCGGTCGCGCACGTGACCTTGCCGACGGAGCGGCCGGGGTGCGGTCCTTGGCTCAGGCCCGTTTGAGTTTCGGGCCTTTGGGCGTGTCTTCGACCAGCCAGCCGCGGGCCTTGAGTTCCGCCCGCAGGCGGTCGGCCTCGGCAAAGTTGCGCGCCTGTCGCGCGGCCTGCCGCGCCCCGGCCAGGGCCAGGATGTCCGCCGGCACTTCGGGTTCGCCGCCGCCGCCCACGCCCAGCACCTGGTCCACCTGTTGCCACGCGGCCAGCCGGGCGGCGGCCTGTGCCGGGGAGAGCGCGCCTGCGGCCAGCGCGCGGTTGGTGTCGCGCACCCAGTCGAAGACCGCGGCCCAGGCGGCCGAGACGTTCAGGTCGTCGTCCAGCGCCGCGCCGAAGCGTTCGGGCAGGGCGGGGTCGGGCGGGGCGGTTTGGCTGCCGGCCCGGTCACGGAGCTTGTCGAGGCACTCGTCCAGGCGCGCCAGGGCCGCGCGCGCGCCGGCCAGGCCCTCGAGGGTAAAGTTGAACGGCTCGCGGTAATGGGCGGTGAGCAGGAGGTAACGGATTTCGCGGCCGGAGAACCCGCGGGCCAGCAGGTCGCGCAGGGTGTAGAAGTTGCCCAGGGACTTGCTCATCTTGCGGCCCTCGACCAGGAGGAAGGCGCCGTGCAGCCAGTGCTTCACAAACGGCCGGCCCGGGGGCTGGAGCCCGGCGCCTTCGCTCTGGGCGATTTCGTCCTCGTGATGGGGGAAGATCAGGTCCTCGCCGCCCAGGTGCAGGTCGAAGCTCGGCCCGAGCAGTTTCATGCTCATGGCGCTGCACTCGATGTGCCAGCCCGGGCGGCCCTCGCCCCAGGGACTGGGCCAGAAGACCGCGCCGTCCTCCGGCGTGCGCGCCTTCCAGAGCGCGAAGTCCACCACGGATTCCTTGTCGTACTCGTCGGCGGCCACGCGCTCGCCCGCGCGGAGGCGGTCGAAGTCCAGGCGCTTGAGTTTGCCGTAGCAGCATCCCGCCGCGCGGTACTTCTCGATGCTGAAATAGACCGAGCCGTCCGGGGCGCGGTAGGCGAAGCCGCAGGCCAGGAGCCGCTCGATCAGGGCGAGGATGTCGGCGATGTGCTCGGTGGCGCGGGGCAGGTGATGCGGCGGGCGCAGGTTCAACGCGCGCGCGTCCTCCAGAAAGGCCTGCGTGTAGCGGTCCGTGTACTCGCGCAGCGGCAGACCGGTCTCGCGCACCCGGCGGATGATTTTGTCCTCCACGTCGGTGATGTTCATGACGTGGGTGACCGCGTAGCCGCGAAATTCGAGGTGCCGCCGGACCAGGTCGGCGAAGACAAAGGTGCGGAAGTTCCCGATGTGGCCGTAGTCGTACACGGTGGGGCCGCAGCAGTACATGCCCACGCGCCGGCCGGCGGGGTCCAGCGGCGTGAAGGGTTCCACCGTGCGGCTGAGGGTGTTGAACAGGCGCAAACTCATGGCCAACGCGGGCGTCACGCTAGAGCCCGCCGGCCCGCCGCGGAAGGCGAAAAGCGCGCCCGGGCCCGCCGGGATTAACCCTGCCGGGCTGTGGTGTGCGACGGATTGTACCGTCCTTTCCCGCGCGGCCGAAGTGGCCCGCGCTCAGGCCAGGCGGCAAGCGGCGCAGCCCAGGCCCTTGAGCATGAGCGCGCCGGTGGGACACAGCTCCGCCGCGCGGCGACCCGACTTTTTGAAGGCCTCGGCCATCGGACGGTCCAGCGGCGGCGCCACCACAGTGTCAAAGCCCCGCCCGTAAAACGCGATGCCCCAGTCCTCGCCCGCCTGGCGCGCGACCTCCACACACACGCCGCAGAGGATGCATTTGCCCGGCTCGAAGACGATCTCCGGGTGCGAGGTGTCGCGCCGGAACTGCCGGCGCTGGCCCACGAAGCGCGCGGGGTCCACGCCGTACTCGGTGGCCAGGGCGCGCAGCCGGCAGGGAATGGCCTTGCCGCAACCGCAGCCCAGGCAGCGGCGTGATTCGAGGCGGGCTTCCTGCGGGGAAAAACCCAACTCGACCTCGGCGAACGAGGTGCGGCGCACCGCGAGCGGGGCGTGGGGCATGGGCGTGCGCGGCAGGCTTTCGATGTCGCGCAACAGCACGGCCAGTTCGGCCTCGTCGAGCCGGCCCATGAGCACGTTCACCGCCTCGGGCGCGCCGCGGACCGGTTGCCCGCGCAGGTACTGGTCCAGCGAGGCGGCGGCGAGTTTGCCCGCCGCCACGGCGCGCACGGCCACGTCCGGGCCGGTCACGGCGTCGCCGGCGGCGAAGACGCCGGGCAGGTTGGTGGCGAGCGTCTTCGGGTCCACGGCAATGCCCCATTTCGAGAAGTTCAACGCCGGCGCGTGGCGGGGGTCGAGGTTTACCGCCTGGCCGATGGCGGCGATCACAAGGTCGGCCTCGAGGAGGAAGTCCGAGCCGGGCACGGGCACGGGGCGGGCGCGGCCACTTTCGTCCGGCGGTCCCAGGGCCATGCGTTGACAGGTCAGGCGCAGGCGACCGTCGAGGCGCTCGACTTTGAGCGGCGCCACGAGGTATTCGATCTGCACGCCCTCTTCCTCGGCCGCCTCGACCTCTTCCATGAGGCAGGGCATTTCGCGGCGGGTGCGACGGTAGAGCACGCGCACAGTCTTGGCGCCCAGCCGGAGCGCGCTGCGGCTGGCGTCCATGGCGGTGTTGCCGCCGCCCACCACCAGCACGTCCGTGCCCACGCGCGGGGGTGGGCCGTCCACGATTTGCTCGAGGAACGCCAGCGCGGGCGTGGCCAGTTCTTCGCCAGGGCAACCCAGGCCGCGCGAGCCCTGGGCGCCCACGGCCAGCAGCACGGCGTCGAACTCGCGCCGGAGGTCTTCGAGCGAGAAATCACGGCCCAGCCGCCGGCCCAGGCGAAACTCGGCGCCGCGGGCGCGGATGGCCTCGATCTCGGCATCGAGCACGTCATGCGGCAGGCGGAAGGCCGGGATGCCGTAGCGCAACATGCCGCCGGGTCGAGGATGGGCGTCAAAGAGCACCACGGCGTGCCCGCGCCGCAGCAGGTGGTCGGCCGCGGTCAGCCCGGCCGGGCCGGCGCCCACAATGGCCACGCGCTTGCCCCTGGGCGGAGCCTGGGGCGGTTGATAGGGACCGCGAGTCTGGCGGTGCTGGTCGGCGGCAAAGCGGTGGAGGTTGCGGATGGACAGGGCCGCCTCGGCCTGGCAACGACGGCAGCGCTGCTCGCACAAGCGCGGGCAGACCCGGCCCAGCGCGGCGGGCAGGGTGAGGTCGTCGTGCACGATGGCGGCGGCTTCGGCGGGGCGGTCCGCGGCAATCTGGGCAATGAACTCCGGAATGCGCAGCCGGGCCGGACAACCGGTCTGGCAGGGGCCGACGCAGTCGCCGGCGT
>CAYXPA010000093.1:0-14895 GCA_964466945.1 uncultured Verrucomicrobiota bacterium
GCCGTTCTCCCGGCCGCGCCGCCGCGCGGCCCGACCGCACGCCCGCGCCTGGAGGGCGGCTGCTTGCTGCCGCTGTTTTCGGCTCGGGTGGCACGGCCTACCAGACCGTGGTCGGCGGCAGCTTGCGGCCGGTTGCCTGCACCGGGGGCAAGGTCGGCCCGCCGGGCCGCTTCAAGGACCGGCCGGTTCGGCCACGGCCCGGCGCAGCGCGGCCACCGCCGCGTCCAGGCGCGCGGGCGAGACCTTCTCTGCCGTGCCCAGCTCGGGCGCGAACACGGCCACCTTGTACTCCTCGACCAGCCACCGCAGCCGGTGCCACGCCGCGCGGGCGGCTTCGGACCGGGCCGCGGGCGCCAGGGCCTGCAACACCTCGAGGTACGGCCGCACGCGGGCGGCCTTCGCCGCGTCCTTGGCCGGGTCCAGCGTCGCGCGCTCGGCGCGCACCCGCAGGGCGTGCAGGTACCGCGGCAGGTGCGCCAGCCGCTCGAACGGCACCAGCGCCAGAAACCGGCGCGGCACCAGCGCGTTCAACTCGGCCTCCAGGCCGGCCCACGGCCGCCGACTCAGGAGCGCCGCCTGCCGCTGCTCCAAAATCGCGCCCACCGCGGCGTGCAGTTGCGCCACCGCCCCCGGCAGGCGCGCGCGGACCGACTCGAGGTACGCGGCGAAGGCCGCGGCAGTGCGCGGCGGCGGGTCGGGCGCGGGCAGGAGGTGGCGTCGCAGGTTCTCCCAGGCCGTCTCGAGCAGCTCGTCCACCGGCCCGAGCGTGGCGTGCAACACGCCGTGCTCGCGCAACCGGCGCAGGTCCTTTTGCACGGCGGCCAGCTCGCGGTGCAACACGCGCTCCGCCAGCCGGGGCACGGCCAGGCGATGGGCCCGGGCCGCATCGGCGGCGCTGCGAAACAGGCGCAGATGCACGGCGTCCGCCTCGACCTGCAACCCCGGCCAGGCGCGTACCGGGAAACCGTCCACCGTCCCTACCACGAGGTCCGCGGGCAGGTCCTCCCACGTCCAGGCGCGCACGTCGTAACGTTCCCACTGCCGCGCCGCGCGCTCCCAGACTCCGGCCTCCGCGTGCGCCCGGTGTTGCGCCGCCTCGGCGCGCAAGGCGGCCAAGTCACGGCCGGCCGCCACGGTTTGGCCTGTCGGCGTGACCAGCTCGACGCGCGGGCGCAAGTGGGCGGGCAACCGGTCCAGCGCCCAGGCGGAGACGGGGATGTCCACGCCGTAGCGTTGCCGCACAAACGCGGACAGCGCGGCCGGGTAATCGCCCCCGCCTGACAACACGTGCGCGGCGATTTCGCGCGCCGCGGCGGGCAAGGGTTGGAGCGATCGGCGCAGGGCGCGGGGCAGTTCGCGCAGCAGGTGGGCGATGCGTTCTTCGCGCAACGCCGGCACGGCCCATTCGAGCGCCGCGGGGTCCACCAGCTCCGCCAGCGGCACGGCCAGGCGCAGGGTCACGCCGTCATCCTCGCGACCCGGGGCGTAGGCGTAGCGCACGGCCACCGGATGCCCGGCCAGGGTGAGGGTGTCGGGGAAGGCCTCGGCGGTGAAGGCGGCGGCGTGCTCGCCCAGCAGGTCGGCAGGGCGGGCGCAGAGGAAATCCGGCGCCGGCGCCGCCTTCAACACGCGGTGGAGGTCGGGCCACGAACTGACTCCCGCGAGGCGGGTGGCGTAAAATTGGTACAACGCCTCGTCCAGGTCCGGCGCCACGCGGTGGCGGAGGCGCGTTTGCCAGAGCTCGATTTTCTCGCGCAAGCGGCGGTTGTGTTCGAGGAACTGGCGGACGCGGGGCGGCGGGGCGGCGGCCGGGGCGGCCCGGCTTTCGATCTGCGGGAGCGGAGCAGTATCACCCGGCGGCGCGTCACGGTTGGGCGGGCGCGAATCCGCCGTAACCGCGGCCGCGGCGTCTTCGTCCGCGCGGTCCGCGGCCACGAGGGCTTCGCGGATGAACAGGGCGGTGGCCTCGGCCGGGTTGACCTGTCCGTAACTGACGGCGCGCTCGCGCAGGACCAGCCCGCGCAGCCACACCCGCTCGCGCGCCAGCACGCGGCCGGCGGCGGGGTCCCAGCGCGCCAGGTCGTGCGTGGTGCGGACCAGGTGCGGGGCCAGTTCGATGACCCACGCGGGGTCAATGGCCGCCACGGTGCGGGCGAACGGGCGCGAGGTTTCCACGATTTCCCCGGCCACGAGCCACTCGGGTTGGCCGCCCCGGGACGTGGCCGGCTCCACGGGCGCGGCGCCGTCGGACCGGTCGGCATCCGTGTTGGCGCCGGCGTGGAACAAGGCCGAGCCGGGGAAGACCATGACCTGCCGTCCCGCGGGGGTGCGGTAGAGATTGCGCGCCTCGCGCCGGAGCACGTGCCCCCAAAGGCCGGTCAGGATCGCGCGGTGCATGGCGGCGTAGCGTGCGTCAATGGCGGCGCGCGCGGGCCGGGGCGCGGCGGCCGCCGGCGGCCGGGACGGCGCGGTGGGAGTGGCGGCGCGGGTTTCCTCCAGCGCGGCCAGGGCGTCCTCGAGTTCGGCGTGCACGTCCTGCCATTCGCGCATCCGCACGTAGGACAGGAAATGCGCCCGACAGAACTTGCGCATCTGGCTCTGGGTTTGGAGCGCGGCCCAGGTGTCGTGGTACGCGCGCCAGAGCCGGAGCAGGGTCAGGAAATCCGATTGCGGATGCTGGAAGCGCCGGTGCGCGGCCGCCGCGGCGTCGCGTTGCTCGAGCGGGCGTTCGCGCGGGTCCTGGATGCTCAGGCCGGCGGCGATGATGAGCACCTCGGGCAGCACGCCTTCGGCCCGCGCCTGGAGCAGCATCCGCCCGATGGCCGGGTCCACGGGCAGGCGGGACAGTTCGCGGCCCAGCGGCGTGAGCGCGCGCGCGTCGTCCAGGGCGCCGAGTTCCTGCAGCAACTGGTAGGCGGCGCTGACGGCCGCCGGCGTGGGCGCTTCGAGAAACGGGAAGGTTTCCACCTCGCCCAGCCCCCAGGCCTTCAGGCGCAGGATCACCTCGGCCAGGTCGCAACGCCGGATTTCCGGTTCGGTGAAGGCCGGGCGCGCGCGAAAATCGGCTTCCGAGTAGAGCCGCACGCAGACGCCCGCGGCCACGCGGCCGCAACGGCCGGCGCGCTGGTTGGCGCTGCTTTGCGAGATCGGCTCGATGGGCAGGCGGTGCGTGCGCGCGCCCGGATGGTAGCGGCTGATCCGCGCCAGACCCGAGTCCACCACGTAGCGGATGCATGGCACGGTGAGCGAGGTCTCGGCGATGTTTGTGGCCACGACCACCCGGCGGCGCGCCCCGGGCTGGAAGACGCGCTGCTGGTCGCCCGCGGCCAGCCGGCCGAAGAGCGGCACCACTTCGACCCGGTCGCCGTGGGCGGCGGCGAGCCGGTCGCACGCCTCGCGGATGTCGCGCTCGCCCGGCAGGAACACGAGCACGTCGCCGGCGGGGGTTTCGTCCAGCAACCGCCCGACCGCGGTGACCGCGGCGTCCACTTCCGTGAGTTCGCCCGCCGCCAACGCGCCCTCGTCCAAAGGCTGGTACCGCACCTCGACCGGGTAAGTGCGCCCCGAGACGGTGAAGACCGGCGCCCCGCCGAAGGCGCGGGCGAACAGCTCGGTGTCCAGCGTGGCCGAAGTGATGACCAGTTTGAGGTCGTCGCGGCGTTCGAGCAGGCCGCGCAGGTAGCCAAGCAGGAAGTCAATGTTCAGCGAGCGTTCGTGCGCCTCGTCCAAGATCAGGGCCTCGTACTCGGCCAGCCAGGGATCGCCCTGCAACTCGGCCAACAGGATGCCGTCGGTCATCACCTTCACGCTGGTCTCGGGCCGGGTGGCGTCGGTGAAGCGGATTTTGCAGCCCACCTCGCGGCCCCAGGTCACGCCCAGTTCCTCGGCCAGGCGCCGGGAGATTGCCAGGGCGGCCACGCGGCGCGGCTGGGTGCAGCCGATGCGCGCGCGCAAGCCCAGCCCGGCCTCCAGGCACATCTTGGGCAGTTGGGTGGTTTTGCCCGAGCCGGTCTCGCCGGCCACGATCACCACGCGCTGCGTCCGCAGGGCGGCGACGAGGGCGTCCTTGTGCGCCGTGATGGGCAAGTCCGTCGGGTAGGTCAGGCCGCGCAGGATGGCGGCGCGGCGTTCGCGCACAGCCGCGGAGGCCCGGGCCTCGGCCAGCCAGCGCTCGAGCGCCGAGTCGCTCGCCGCGGGCCCGCCCGCCCGGCGCAGCGCCAGCAGCCGGTGCCCGAGCCGGAGTTGGTCCGGCAGCAGGCACCGGGGAATCAGGCGACGAAGCTCCTCGAGGGCCGGGGCGTCACGCACGCCGGCCATTTTCGCCGCCCCACGTGGCCGGGGAAGCAAATCCCGGGCTACCGGGCGGCGGTCGGGGCGGGCTGGATTTGCCGAAGCGCGAACGGCTCGAACAGGCCGTAGCCGACGGTCGCGTACTGGGTGCCCGGCGGCGGGCCGCCGGCCGGGCCGTTTTGGAACATGCCCGGCCAGGCGCTGCCCTGGCCGGGGTTGCCGTGATGCGGGCCCAGCGTGTTCTTGAGCGTGCCGAAGACGACCACCTCGATCGTGTTCTCGCCGCGCTTGAGCGGCTTGGTCACGTCCAGTTCCCACGGCGGCGCGACGATGTAGCCGGCGCGTTTGCCGTTTACGTCCACCCGCGCCACGCTGCCGTACCAGGCGGGCAAGGACACGACGAACCGGCCGCGTTTGTTCGGCACTTGGAACACCTGCCGGTAGGCCACGCCGTGGGCGTAGAACGGATGGCCCTGCTCGTTCCAGCCGGCGCGCCCCGCGGCGGGCAGGCGCAGCGGTGCGTCGGGCGCGATGATGAAGCCCTTGGCGGCGGGTTTGAGGGTGAAGTCGCCCAGCACGTAGGCTGGCTCGAGTTCGTGGAACATGGTGAAGGGCCGGGCTTGGAGCGTGACGACGTTTTCGCCGGTACGAGCGGCAGGGGCGAGCGGGACACGGCCGAAGGCTTTATCGAGCCACCACGGCTCGAACTCGACCGGTTGCGCGCCGATGGGAGCGGACGATTTCGCGGCCGCGGCCTCGGGAAGGGTCCGCCGACCGGCGCCGGCGGCTACAGACCGGGTCCCGGCCGAAACCGGCCGGCCGTTGCAGGTGATGGTGTAGAGGTCGGGGCGCTCGATGACGATCTCGAGGTTTGCCGGCACCGGGCCTTCGAGGGTGAACCGGTAGCTGGCCGTGAATCCACTGTCGGCCGGGAACTTCTTCGCGATCAATTCGTCCTTGAACTGCACGGCGCTGTCCCACGGGTTGCGGGCCAGGCCGTTCTTCTGCCAGGCGAACTGGTTGGCCGCATAGAAGTACTGGTTCGACCGCGTCTCGCCGCCGGCGGTAATGTCCGCGTAGTCGAGCGTCAGGACGTTGGGTTCGAGGCGGCGGATTTCCAACGGCCCGGTGGCGGCCAGCGGGGTGCTGGTCTCGGCCCGTAGCGGGGCCGGCTTGAGCGGTTTACGGGATAGGAACAAGAGCAGACTGCCCGAGGGCGGCAGCGCGAAGTCGGCCTTGAGCCCGGTCGGCGTCTTCTCGAAGGGATACGGCGCAACGGCGCCGGTGTAGGGGTCCCAGCGCTCGACGCTCTGGAGGTCCGATTCGAGCGTCCCCGCCGAGGGCGCCTGGAGGCTGGTGTTGACCAGGAACAGGATTTGGCCGTCGTCCCACTGCCGGCGGTGATGGAAGAGGATGCCGCGGTCGCCCGGGGCGCGCCGGAGGCGGAAGCCTTGCGGCGGCGCCAGGCGTTGCAGCACCTCGGCGGCTTGCGCGGGCGCGGCGGTGGTCCAGCCCGGTTCGCCGGCGCCTTCGGCCGGGCGATTCGAGGGCGCGCCGTCCACGCGCGCGGGCGGTTCGCCCAGGCAAAGGACCTGCCCGCCCATTTCGAGGAAGCTTTCGCCCAGGCGGAGCAGGGCGGAAGAGATGTTTTCGGTGTGCGGCGGCAGCACCACCACATCGTAAAAGCGCCGGCCCACGCGGAACTGGTGACCGGCAACCGCGCCGTGCCAGGCCAGGACATCCTCGCAGCCCAGGTCGTATTCGATTTGGGCCGCTTCGAGGTCCATCAAGAGCTTGAAGAAGGCGTCGCCCAATTCCCGCAGCTTCGGCTCGTTGCCCTGGTACATCCAGGCGGTGGTGGTGGGCTCGAGGACCAACACGCGGTGGATCTGCTCGCCCTGGGACAGCGCGGCGGAGAGTCGGCCCAGGTAGCCGGCGTTCATGTGATACGCCTCCCACCAGGGCTCGTGGTAGCTGAAGCTCTGGGGATGATCGCGCTTCCGCGCGCCGCGGAGGGTGACGTAGCTGAGGTGTTCGTCCAGGAGGTTGATGCCCAGCACGGCCAGCCAGTCACCGATGCGCTTCATGTCCTCGAAGCGCAGGTCCCAGCCGCCGGCGCCATAGACCTCGCAGAGCACGCGCCGCCGGCCGAGTTGGTTGGCGACACTGGAGACCTCGCGGCAGAACCGCACGTTGCCAAACTGAGCGTGGGTGTTTTCGGCGTACTGGTTCATCAGGCAGTCAATACCCGGGATGTGCTGCCAGGCGGCCATGGCCATGTTGTCCGGCACGCCCAGGCAATGCGGCCATTCGTGGTCCCAGTAATGGCCGGTGAAGGCCAGGCCGTGCCGCTCGCACCACGCGTAGTAGGGTTTGGCCCAGCGTTCGATGAACAGGTCGTTGAGCGTCGAGAAGTAGTTGTGCCGCACGCGCCGCCAGTCGCCGACTTCGACAGTCAGGCTCGGCAGATGCTCGAGCAGGTCGTAACCCCAGCGTTTCTGGAACTGCTCGGGGAGGTCCGGGCACCAGGGGAAACCGCCGGCCGGGCGGATGTTCGGTTCGTCGGTGAACACGCCGGGGATGCGTTTGCCGAACTGGGTGCCGACTTCGCGCCGGTAGGCCTCAAGCGTGACCTCGAGGAACTTCTCCGTGACGCCCCGGGTGAGCAGGTTCACGTAACTGCGGCCGCCGTGCCAGGGTGAGTTGCCGGCCTTTAAGAGCGTGGCCACCAGGTAGCGGCCCGCGGGCAGGGCCTCGCCGGCCTTGGCCCGGGTCGAGACGTTTGCGACCCGTTCGCCCTCGAGCCGGTAGAGCGCCACGGTGTCGGCCGTCCAAGCGGGCGCGGACTCGGCCGGCTTGAGCGCCAGTCCCAAGCCGCGCGACTCGGGCATCAGTTCCGGCACCCAGCCGCCGGCGAAGCCGCTGGGATACGAGTTCTCATCGTAGATCCACACGTTCATGTCCAGCCGCTCGGCTTCGTCGAGCGCCACCTTCCAGAGCCGGAACCACTCCGGCCCCAGGTAGGGCGTCATCAAGCCCGGACGCGGATGGACGAAGACCTGTTTGACCCGCTGCCCGGCCAGGTCGCGCAGCGTACCGCGAATTTGGTCCTTGGTGAGCAGGTCGTTCCAGACCCAGAGCGGCGCGGTCGCGTAATGGCGGGGCGGGTTGGCGAAGAGGCGGCGCGCCGTCCGGGCGTCCGCGCCGCGTGCCGGCCCGAGAGCAGCCAGGACGGCGAGCAGCGGCAGCAGGACCGCGCCGTGTTGCCACACCACACGAACCAAGGGGAAGAAACGGGGGAAAGCTTTCACGGGGCGAGTACTACGTCCCGCCACCGGTGGGGTCAAGCGGCGGCCGGCGAGAAAAACCGCCCGCCGGTTGCCCGCCGGGCCGCAAGATTCGCCGAGCGCCACGACGCGCGCGCGGCTTCACCGGGATTTTACCGAATCCGGTTTGCGCGCCGGGCGCGACGCGCTTCAATGCGCGCCAGACATGAATATCACCCGCTCGATTCCCCTCTGGCTGGCGGGCCTGGGGTTTGCCGCCGCACTGGCCGCGCTGGCGCACGACCGCGCGCGCACCCCGGTGCGCATCCCGGACATCCCCGGCTACCGCACGCTCAAGTGCGATTTCCACACCCACACCGTTTTCTCCGACGGCAAGGTCTGGCCGGACGTGCGCGCCGAGGAGGCCTGGCGGGAAGGGCTGGACGCCATTGCCATCACCGACCACATCGAGTACCAGCCGCACAAGGCCGACCTGCCCACCGCGCACAACCGCTCCTACGAGATCGCCCGCTCGCACGGCGAGGACCTGCGCCTGGTGGTCATACGGGGCTCCGAAATCACCCGCGCCATGCCGCCCGGCCATTTGAACGCCATCTTCCTCAGCGACGCCCGCGCGCTGGACGTGAAGGAATGGCGCGACGCCGTGGCCGAGGCGCACCGCCAGGGCGCGTTCATTTTCTGGAACCACCCCGGCTGGACCGGCCAGCAACCCGACGGCGTGGCGCGGTGGTACCCGGAGCATACGGCGCTGGTGGCCTCGAACCAGCTCCACGGCATCGAAGTCGTCAACGCCCGCGAGTACTACCCCGAGGCCCACGCTTGGTGCCTCGAGAAAAACCTCACCATGCTCAGCAACTCAGACATCCACAGCCCCCTGAATCTCGACTACGACCTGCACCTCGGCGACCACCGCCCCATCACCCTGGTCTTCGCGCGTGACGGCAGCCCCGAGGCCATCAAGGAGGCGCTCTTCGCCCGCCGCACCGCGGTGTATTCCGGCCAGTTGTTGGCGGGCCGGGAGGAATTTCTGAGGCCAATCTTCGAGCGCTCCGTGCGGGTGCTCACTCCGCAGGTGCAAGTGCGCGGCGATGGCGAGGCTTACGTGCAGATTGCCAACGACTCCGACCTCACCTACACCCTGCGGCCCGCGGCCGATGACCCCGACCTGCAATTCCCGCGCGAAGTGCGCCTGCCCGGCGGCAAGACCGCCCTCCTCGAGGTGCGCGGGCGCGCCAAAGACCGCCAGGGCGAGCGCGCCCTGCGCCTGCCCTGCGCGGTGACCAACCTGCTGATCGCTCCCAACGTCCCGCTGACCGTCGAGCTCCCGTTCACGGTCAACCTGGTGCCGGCCAAGTAAGCCGCGGGTACTCCCGCGCGCGAAGAAGTGCGGAGCCTCGATCCCGGCGCCGCGGCGTCCTTCCCGGCAAACCGGCGTTCAGACACGCGCGCGGCAGCGCAGCGCCCGAAAAGATTCAACGCGGGTCCCGGGCCGGCGCCGGGGCAGCAGCGGCTTCCGCAACGGGTGTTTGCCCGGTGAGCACCGGGCCGGGTCGGGTCCAGGCCAGCGAGCGGGACACTGTCTCGAGAAAGCGTCCCGGCACCACGCCCAGCGCCAGGATGACAGCGATGAGCGTCAGGCACAACGTCCGCGCCGGCCAGCCCAGGCGCACCGGCTCGGGCGCGGGCTCCGGGGGGTCGCGGAAAAACGCCTCGCGGAACAACGCCAGGTAGTAGTACACGGCGATGGCGGTGTTCACGACCATGAGGAGCACCAGCACCGTGTGCCCTTTGGCCCAGGCCGCGCTCAGCAGGGTGAACTTGCCCAGAAAGCCCGCCAGGGGCGGGATGCCCGCCAGGCCAAACACCCCCACGGCCAGTGTCACCGCCAGGAGCGGCGCACGCCGGTGCAGCCCGGCAAGGTCGCCCAGGGTGAGGTTCGCGCCGTGCGGGGCCAGCAGGCTGAACACCGCAAAACAGGCCAGCGCCATGCACAGGTAGGCCACCGTGTAGTACAGCGCCGCGAGGTAGCCGGCCTCGTTCAGGGCCACAAAACCCACCAGTGCGTAACCGGCGTGGGCGATGCCCGAGAAACCGAGCAGGCGCTTGAGGTCCGTTTGCGCCAGCGCGATGAGGTTCCCGTAGAACATCGAGGCCAGCGCCAGCCCGGTGAACAGCGCAGGCAACACCCGCGCGTCCGGCGGAGCCAGCGCGGCAAACCGCACAAACACCGCCACCGCCCCGAGCTTGGGCAGCGACGCCACGTAACCGGCGGTTTCGTTCGACGCGCCCTGGTACACGTCCGGCGTCCAGAAGTGGAAGGGGAAGATGGCCAGCTTGTAGAACAGGCCGCAGAACGCCAGGGCCAGGCCGGTCACGGCGGCGGCCGGCGGCGCGTTGGCCAGGCGGCCGACCATGTCGGGCAGCACCGTGGTGCCGGTCAGCCCGAAGAGGTAACTCAGCCCGAAAAGCATCAGCCCGTTGGCGGTCACGCCGAAGAGCAGGTACTTGATGGCCGATTCCATCTGCACCCGCTGCCCGGCCCGCTCGCGGCGCATGGCCACCAGGAAGTACAGCGGCAACGAGGCCAGCTCGAGGGCCACAAAGAGCGTGATCACCTCGATGCAACTCACCAGCAGCACCAGCCCCGTCACGCTCAAGGTCAAAAACAAATGGTACTCGGGCCGCACGGCGCCGGGGATGTCCGGCAGCCCGCCCTGTTGCAGCACCACCAGCCCAAACCCCGCGGCCAGCACCAGCTTCAGCCACTGCGAAAAGGCGTCCACGCGGTACGCGCCCTCGAACAGCTCGGCCCGCGCCGGCCACGCTGCCAGCGCGGCCAGCACCGCCGCCGCGGCCACCCCCGTCACCACGCGTTGCGCCGCGCGGTCCCGGCCCTCGCCCAGGCTCAGGACAAACAGCGCCAGCGCGCCCAGCAGCAAAACCAGTTCGGGAAGAAAGGCCATGACAGAAAAAAGCCAGGCGCGTTCAAGGGCCGGCCGCCGGCGGGACCGCCGCCGGGCCGAGGGTTTGCTCGAGCAGGTGCCGCACGCTCGCCGCGAAGAGCCGCACCAGCGGCGCGGGTTGGAGCCCGATCCAGAACACCAGCACCAGCAGCGGCGCCAGCGTGAGCACCTCGCGCAGGGTCAGGTCCGCCACGCCCGAATGGTCCGGGTTGTGCGGGCTGCCGTAGGCGACCTTTTGCAGCATCCGCAGCAAATACGCCGCGGCCAGCACCACCCCGGGCACGGCCGCCAGGGCCGCCGCGCGCGAGGCCTCGAAGGCGCCGGCCAGGGCGAGAAATTCGCCGATGAAACTGTTCGTGCCCGGGAAAGCCATGGAAGAGAGCACGAACACGCCGAAAAACCCGGCAAAGACCGGCACGCGCTTGCCCACGCCCGCCGCCGCGGCCAGCTCGCGCGTGTGCAGCCGCTCGTACAGCAGGCCCACGCAGATGAACAGCGCCCCGGTGGTGATGCCGTGGTTGATCATCTGCAACACCGCGCCCTCGAGCCCGGCCCGGGTGAGCGTGAAAATGCCCAACGTGGCAAACCCCATGTGACCCACGCTCGAGTAGGCCACCAGCTTCTTGAGATCGCTCTGCGCCAGCGCGGTCAACCCGCCGTACACGATGGCCGCGACCGACAGCCAGGTCAGATACGGCGCCAGCAGCCGGGTGGCGTCCGGGGTGATCGGCAGCGAGAGCCGCAAAAACCCGTACGTGCCCATCTTCAGGAGCACGCTGGCCAGGATCACGCTCCCGGCCGTGGGCGCCTCGACGTGCGCCGCCGGCAGCCAGGTGTGAAACGGGAACATCGGCACCTTGATGGCGAAGGACACGAAAAACGCTAGAAACACCCACACCTGCACCGCCAGCGGATAGCCCCGCCCCGCCAGCGCCCGCAGGTCAAACGTGCCGGTCATCAGATACAACGCCACGATGGCCACCAGCAAAAACACCGAGCCCGCCATCGTGTAGATGAAGAACTTCAACGCCGCATACACCCGGCGCGGTCCGCCCCACACGCCGATGAGCAGCGCCATCGGCACCAGCATCGCCTCCCAGAACAGGAAAAAGAGCACGAAGTCCAGCGCGCAAAACACCCCCACCATCGCCGTCTCCATCACCAGCAGCCCGAGCATGAACTCCCGCACCCGCGTGGTGATGTACCGCCACGAGGCCAGCACGCACAGCGGCAGGATGCCGGTGGTCAGGAGCACCAGCACCAGGCTCAACCCGTCCACCCCTAGCGTGTAGCGCGCACCCAGAAACGGAATCCACGGCCGGTCCTCGAGGAATTGAAACGCCGGCGTGGCCGGGTCAAACCCCACCGCCACCGGCACCGAGGCCGCGGCCACCGCCAGCGTGGCGGCCAGCGTCCACCACCGCACCGCGCAATCCCGGCGCAGTGCCGCGGCCACGACGGCGGCGGCCAGCGGGCTGAAGACCAGCACGCTCAGCCAGGGCATTTGGGCAAGGGGTTCGGGCAGGTTCATGGCCACCAGGCGCGGTACAGCAACAGTCCCACCAGCCCCAGCGCCGTCACCGCCAGCGCCACCCACAGGCTCTCCTGCACGTGCGCGCGTTGCAGCGCCCGCAGCCGTTCGCCGCCCGCCCGCACCGCCGCGGCCAGCCCGTCCACCGCGCCGTCAATGAGGCTTTGGTCAAACCACCGGGCCTCGCGCGCCGCGCGCACCAACCCGGCCAGCCCGGCGTGGCGGTACAGCTCGCCCCACCAGGCGTCCAGCGCCCGGACCGGTCCCCCGGCCAGCCGCAGAAACGCGCGGCCGCCTCGCCGATAAAACCAGTCGGTGTCCAGGCTGATGGTGGGCTCGGGCGTGAGCTTCTTGAGAAACAGGAAGAACCCCAGCGCGGTGAACAGCAGCACCTGCAGCGTCTCGGCCACGTGATAGCTGGTGTATGGCTGGTAGGTCACCGGCTGGAAGGGCAGCATCGCGTAGAGGTACGGCGTGTAACAGCCGATGAACACGCACAGCGCCGCGGTCAGCAACATCGCCAGGTTCATGTTCCAACCCGGATCGGCCGCGCGCTCCCAGGTCTCCCGGGTGCAGTGGTTTTCCCCGAACCAGATGAAATACGGCACCTTCAGGCCGGTGTGCAGGAAGGTGCCCGCCGAGGCCAGCATCAGCCCGAACCCGGCCCAGAGCCGGTGGTCCTCGAAACTGGCCGCCACGATCATGGACTTGCTGATGAAGCCGCTGAACAGCGGGAAGGCCGAGATCGAAAGCCCCCCGATGAGCGTGAACAGAAACGTCCACGGCATCTTCGGATACAGCCCGCCCAGGCGCGTGAACCGGCTCTCGCCGGTCATGTGCAGCACCGCCCCGGTGCCCATGAACAGGAGGCCCTTGTAGAGGATGTGGGCAAAGGCGTGGGCGCAGGCGCCGTTCAGGGCCAGCCGGCCCACCGGCGTGTCCAGGTCCGCCAGGCCCACCCCCGCCACCATGTAGCCCACCTGGCTGACGATGTGGTAGGCCAGCAGGCGGCGGCTGTCGTTTTCCAACACGGCATAGACCACGCCGTACACCGCCATGATCACCCCCAGCGGCACCAACAGGTCCAGCCCCGGCAACCCCCGGGCCAGCGCGTACACCGCGGTCTTGGTGGTGAAGGCGCAGAGAAACACCGAGCCGTTGAAGGTCGCCTCCCCGTAGGCGTCCGGCAGCCAGGCGTGCAGCGGCGGCACGGCGGCGTTGAGGATGAACCCGGTCATCACCAGGTACGTCGCCAGCGTGGGCCGGTCCACGGCCAGCGCCTCGAAGGCCAGGCTGCGCGTGGCCTGGTAGTGCAACACGATCCCCGCCAGCAGCGCCACCCCGCCCGCCACGTGCACCAGCAGATAGCGGTACCCGGCCCCCAGCGATTCCGGCCGCCCGCGGTACCAGATCAAAAACACCGACGCCAGCGCCATCAGCTCCCAGAACACGAACAGCGTTACCAGGTCCCCCGCGTAAATCGCCCCCAGCGACCCGCCCACGTACACCCACGCGGCCACGTGCTCGCCCACCCGGCGCACGTGCAGCCCGTAGAGCGTGGCCAGCACCGCCATCAACGCCAGGATGTAGCCGAACACCAGGCTCAACCGGTCCACCCGCCCGAAGACCAGCGTCCAGTCCAGGAACCGCACCTCACCCCAGGTGCCCGGTTCCAGCCCCAGCGTGCGCGCGAAGGCCAGCGTCGGCACCAGCAACAGCCAGCCCCGGCGGGCGCGCGCCGGCACCAGCGGCAACAGCGCCGCCCCCGCCAGCATCACCACCGCCGGATGCAGCCAGAAGCTACTCATCGTAGTAGTCCTCCCCCCGCATGATCCCGGCGTGGCCGTACGCCTTGGACACCACAATGATCAGCGTGCAGGCCGCGAAGCCGAACAGCGACCAAAACCCCGGCAGGCGCTCCGCGTCCGTGTGGGCGTGCGTCTTGTCCACCAGCCACGGCACCGCGTCCGCCACCACCAGCAGCGCCAGCAGTCCGTAACACCCGCGCGCCACCGCCCGGCGGCGGGCGCGCAACCACTCGATGAGCCGCACCAGGATCATGGGAACAGCAACCGCGCGAAGTTCAGAAACAGGTCCGGATAAAAGCCCAGCAGCACCGAGATGCCGGCCGTCAGGCACAACGGCACCACCATTGCCGCCGAGGCCTCGGCCCGCCGCGGCGGGTCCGCGGGGCCGGCCGTGCCCGCGCCGGCCGGCCGGCCGAAAAACGCCAGGTACACCACCGGGGCGAAGTAGGCGGCGTTGAGCAGCGTGCTGGCCAGCAGCACCCCGAGAATCCAGCCCGCCCCGGCATCCAGCGCCCCCACCAGCAGGTACCACTTCGAGACGAATCCGCCCACCGGCGGCGCGCCGATCATGCTCAGCGCGGCCAGCGCAAACGCGCCGAAGGTGAAGGGCATCGCCCGCCCCAGGCCGTGCATCTCCGAGATGTTCTTCTTGCGCGTGGCCACGTAGATGGCGCCGGCGCAGAAGAAGAGCGTGATCTTGGCAAAGGCGTGATTGGCGATGTGCAGCAGCCCGCCCTGGATGCCCGCCGGGGTCAGCAGCGCCACGCCCAGCAGGATGTAGGACAACTGGCTCACCGTCGAGTAGGCCAGCCGCAGCTTGAGGTTGTCCTGGCTCAGGGCGATCACCGACGCCGCCAGGATGGTGAACGACACGAAGCCCGCCGTCGGCACGCCCAGGTGCGCCGCGTGCATCAGGTCCACCCCGAACACGTAGAGCATGACCCGCGCGGTCGAAAACACCCCCACCTTCACCACCGCCACCGCGTGCAGCAGCGCGCTGACCGGCGTGGGCGCGA
>CAYXPA010000094.1:0-14405 GCA_964466945.1 uncultured Verrucomicrobiota bacterium
CGGGACGGGCGGACGCTGGCGCCGCCGCGGGACGATGCGCCCAGCCCGGGCAACCTGGACCTGCTCTGGCTGCAAGAGCGCGCCACCGAGCGGCCCCGCTGAAGCGGGACTTCCCCACGCGCGGGCGATCGGGTGAATGGGCCTGCTGCCGTATTTCGTAACGGGAACACCAGCGGGCAGTGAGGCGCCTTGACGGGCGGCGGGCCGGCCCGCAGGCTGGCGGCGTTCGCGGCGGCCACCGGACCCCACGTGGCAGGGCGGGGTTCGCGCCCCGCGTGCTTCCTTCCGGTCCGCGCGAGCAGCGCCCATGAAAACGCGGCAATGGATCGGCATCGTGCTCGGCCTGGCGGGATTTGCCCTGCCCTGGTTCGTTCAGTTTCCCGGCCTGAGTTTTCCCGGTCACGTCACCCTGGGGATTTTTCTGCTGGCGGCGGCGTTCTGGCTCTTGGAGCCGGTGCCGATCTACACGACCTCGCTGCTGGTGATTTTCCTCGAGGTGTTGTTGCTCAGCGCGGAAGGCCCGCTGTTCCTGTACGCGAAACCGCCCACCGTGTCGCCGCGCGCCGCCGCCGCGAGCGGGGAATTCCTCGTGCCGGCTTCGGCGGTGCGGACGGACGACACGGTGCTGGTGGCCAAGCCAGCCGGCGGCGCGGACAAAGTGAAGGTGGAGCGCCTCGAAATCGCCGGCGCGCAAGCGCGCGTGCGGGCAACCGCCCTGAGCACGAACAGCGCGGTCATGACGCGGCCCGATCACTGGACGGTGGGGTACACGCCCACGAGCTACCGGAACTTCTTCGCTGCGCTGGCCGACCCGATCATCATCCTGTTTCTGGGCGGCTGTCTGCTGGCCGACGCCTCGGTGAAGTACGGGCTGGACCGGGCCCTGACGCGGCTGTTTCTGCGCCCGCTGGGCAGCAACCCGCGGTTGATTGTGCTGGGGCTGCTGGTGGCCACGGGCTCGCTCTCGGCCTTCATGAGCAACACGGCCACCACGGCCATGATGATGACGGTGGTGTTGCCGTTGATCGCGAGCCTGGACGCGGACGACCCGTTGCGGGTGGCGGTGGTGCTGGCCATCCCGGTGGGGGCGAACATCGGCGGCATCGCCACGCCCATCGGCACGCCACCCAACGCCATCGCCCTGGCGGCGCTGACCAAGGCCGGCGCGGGCGTGCCGTTTGTGACGTGGGTGATCATGGCACTGCCGATCGTGGCGGCAACGCTTCTGGTCAGTTGGGTCGTGTTGCTGAAGCTGTTTCCGCCGCGCACGCGCGCGTTGCGGCTCGAAATCAGCGGCCGGTTCGACCGCTCGGGGCGGGCGCTGGGGCTGTATGCGGTGTTCGGCCTCACGGCGTTGCTGTGGTTTACGGAGAACCAGCACGGCATCAGCAGCAACATCGTGGCGTTTCTGCCCGTGGTGGCGCTGCCGCTCTTCGGCATCGTGGGCAAAAAGGAGATTCACGCGCTGCCCTGGGACGTGTTCTGGCTGATGGCCGGCGGGATTTCGCTGGGCACGGCCATCAAGACCACCGGGCTGGCCGAGTGGATGGTGGCCCAGGTGAACTGGGGCGCGCTGGGCGGCTACACCATCATGGCCGGACTGGCGCTGCTATCATTTGCGCTGGCGAATTTCCTGTCCCACACCGTCACGGTCACGCTCCTGGCGCCCATCGCCGTGAGTGTGGGCGCGGCGGCCGGGCGGGCGGCCGGGTTCGACCTGACCACGGCGCTGGTGGCCGTGGCGGTGGCCTCGAGCTACGGCATGACGTTGCCGATTTCCACGCCGCCCAACGCGATTGCGATGGGCACCGGGGTGCTGCAAACCTGGCACCTGGTCCGCGCCGGCGGGTTCATCGGGCTGGCGGGCCTGGCCGCGGTGCTGCTGCTGGCGAAGTTCTACTGGCCGCTGTTCGGCCGTTGACGGATAACCGGTCCCGACACCCATGAGCCCGATCTACATCTTGTGCGTCGAAGACGAGCCGGAGGTCCTGGCCGCGGTGGTGCGGGACCTGGCGCCGTTCGAGGTCCGGTTCCCCATCGAGTCCGCCGCCACCGCGGCCGAGGCGCGCCGCGTGGTGCAGGAGGTCATCCTGCCCCGCGGCAAACTGGGCGTGGTGGTGTGCGATCACCTCCTGCCCGGCGAGGACGGCGTCTCGTTCCTCGTGGGCCTGCAGCGGGACCCTCGCACCGCCCCGGCGCGCAAAATCCTGCTCACCGCCCAGGCCGGCCTGGCCGCCACCGTCCAGGCCCTGAACCAGGCCCAGCTCAAACACTACCTGGCCAAGCCCTGGGACCCGGAGGAATTGCGCGCGGTGGTGCGCCGGCAGCTCACCGACTTCGTGCTCGAACAGGAAACGGACCTTTACCCGTACCTGACCGTGCTCGAGGCGGACCGGCTCGCGGAAAAAATCCGCCAGCAACCCCTGCCCGCCGACCGCTGACGCCCCCCCCGCGCGCGCGACCCCGCCGCCGCGTCCGGCTCGTATGAGCATTCCGATCCGTTCCCTCGAGCGCATCCGCGAGGCCCTGGCCTCGATGCCGGAGACCGAGAGCCGGGACCGGCCGTTTGCCGCCGGCGAGGTGCTCCTGCGCGAGGGCGAGCGCGCCGACCGCATCGGGCTGGTGATCCAGGGCGAGATCGAGTTGTACAAGCGCGACGCCGAAGGGCGCGAGCACCCGGTGGGGTCGGTCCGGCCCGGGCAGTTTCTCGGGCTGCTGTTGTTAAGCTCGGGCGAGCCGTCGTTTCTGACCGCGCGGGCCAGGACGGACGGGCGGTTGCTCGAGATGCCGCGCAAGACCTTTCTGCTGCTGCTCTACAACCTGCCCGGCTTTTACCAGATGGTGGGGCCACTCTTGCTGGGCAACCTGGTCAGCCGCTACCGGCGGGTGGTGCAGTTGCACCTGCAGGTGGCCGAGCTGAGCCGCGCGCTGGCGGCGGAGAAGGCGCAACTGCAAGCGGCCCTCGAGCAGTTGGAAGCCACGCGCAACCGGCTCATCCAACAGGAAAAAATGGCCACGCTGGGCCAACTGGCGGCCGGCATCGCCCACGAGATCAACAACCCCGTGGCCTCGCTGGCGCGCGCGGCGGACGCCATCGGGCCGGCCCTGCTGGGGTTGCTCGAGCGGCCGGTCGAGGCGCGGGAGCTGGAGGTGTTGCGCGAGGGCCTGCAGCAGGGGATGCGGCACCAGCCCCTGCAAACCGAGGTCCAGCGCGAGCGGATGGACCAGTTGGCCGTGCGCTTCCCCGATCTGCCCCGGCCGGTGCTGCGCACGCTGGCCCAGGTCGAGCCGGCGGTGCTCGAGGCGTTTGCCTACTACGTGGTCGCCAACCCGACCGTCGAGCGCAAGGAACTGGCCCGACGCTGGGTCGAGATGTTCGAGATCGGGACGCTGGTCCGCAGCATGCGCGTGGCCGCCGAGCGCATCGGCGGCATCGTGCGCAGCCTCAAGGGCTACAGCCGCCAGGACCAGGCCGAACTGGCCGAGGTGGATTTGCGGGACGGCCTGCGGGACACGCTGGTGCTCTTCGGCTACCGGCTCAAACGCTTCCAAGTGGTAGTGGACCTGCCCGTGCCTTTGCGGGTGCGCGGCCGGCCCGGGGAGCTGAACCAGGTGTGGACCAATCTCATCCTCAACGCCTGCGAGGCGATGGGCGAGCGCGGCACGCTCACCTTGAGCGGTGGCACGGAGCCGGGCGCAGTCTGGGTGCGGGTGCAGGACACCGGGCCGGGCGTGCCGCCAGCGTTGCTGGAGCGCATCTTCGAGAGCGGGTTCACAACCAAAAAACCCGACGACCCCGCCAAGGGCGGCCTGGGATTGGGCCTGGCCATCGCCCGGAGCATCGTCGAGCAACACGGGGGCCGGCTCACCGTCCAGAACGTGCCGGGCGGCGGGGCGGCGTTTACCGTGCGGTTGCCGGCGGCCGCGGGCGTGGCGGCGCGCCCGCTCGGTTGAGGCCGGAGTTTCCTGCCTGCCCGCGCGGGGCGAACCGCCCAAGGTCGGGTAAGCGCGCGGCGGCGCATTGGCGCCTCGTTCCGTGCGCCCGCTCGACCGCGCTTTTGCCGTTGAGGATTTGCCGGGCAGTCCGTTTCATCGGCGCTTCATGGACATTCTGGCAGAGCTTCAGCAACGCGGCCTCTTCGCGGATTGCACGGACACCCCCGCCCTGGCGGCGCGGCTGGCGGCGGGCCCCATCACACTGTACTGCGGCTTCGACCCCACGGCCGACTCGCTGCATGTGGGCAACCTCGTGCCCCTGCTGGCGCTGCGCCGCTTCCAATTGGCCGGACACCACCCCATCGCCCTGGCCGGGGGCGCCACCGGCATGGTGGGCGATCCCTCCGGTAAATCCGCCGAGCGCAACCTCCTCACCCGCGAGCAGGTCCAGGCCAACATCGCCGCCATCAAGGCCCAACTCGCCCGCTTCCTGGACTTCGAGACCCGCGCAAACCCCGCCCGCCTGGTGGACAACGCCGACTGGCTGGCGCCGTTGAGCTACCTGGACTTCCTGCGCGAGGTGGGCAAGCACTTCACCGTGAATTGGATGATCGCTAAGGAGTCCGTGCGCGCCCGCATGGAAGACCGCGAGGCCGGCATCAGCTACACCGAGTTTAGCTACATGCTCCTCCAGGCCTACGATTTTTACCACCTCCGCCGCGAGTTCGGCTGCGAGCTCCAGGTCGGCGCCACTGACCAGTGGGGCAACATCACCGCCGGGGTCGAACTCACCCGCCGCAAACTCGGTGTCACCGTCTGGGGCCTGACCTTCCCGCTGTTGACCCGCGCCGACGGCACCAAGTACGGCAAGACCGCCTCCGGCGCCGTGTACCTGGACCCCCGCCGCACCAGCCCGTACCGGTTCTACCAGTTCTTCGTCCAGGCCGAGGACGCGGACGTCCTCAAACTCCTGAACTTCCTCACCTTCGTGCCGCTCGAGGAAATCCGTGCCCTGGCCGAGGAAGTGGCCACCCGCCCCGAAACCCGCGCCGCCCAAAAACGCCTGGCGCGCGAGCTGACCACGCTCGTCCACGGCCCCACCGCCTGCGAAGAGGCCGTGCGGGCCAGCGAAATCCTCTTCGGCGGCTCGCTCGAGGGCCTCAGCGAGGCGGCCTTTGCCGAAATCGCGGGCGAAGTGCCCACGCGCGAATTGGACCGCGCCCGGCTCGACGGCGCGGGCGCCAGCCTCCTGGACCTGCTCGTGACCGCCGGTCTCTGCGCCAGCAAGGGCCAGGCCCGCAACGATGTCGAAGGCGGCGGCATCTACCTCAACAACGTGCGCGAAACCTCGGTCCGCCGACAGGTCACCACGGCCGACCTCCTGTTCGGCAAGCACCTCCTGCTGCGCAAAGGCAAGCGCAACTACGTGCTCCTGACTGCGCGTTGAACCCGGCGCCGGCCGCCCCGCCTCCGGCTGGCCGCGCGCCCGCGCCCGCGCTACCCTGCGCCCCATGACCGACCCCCTGGCCGGCAAAGTCGTGGTTGTCATCGGCGGCACCGGCGGACTGGGCCGCTCCGCCGTGCACGCCTGCCTGGCCGCCGGCGCCCGTGTGGTGGCCGTGGGCCGCGAGCCGGACGCCGCGGACGCACTCCCGCGCGAGGCGCCCGGCCGTGTGCACGCCCTGGTGGCCGACGCCACCCAGCCGGCCACCGCCGAAGAGGCCATCGCTCGCGCGCTCGAGCTCTTCGGCGGTTTCCACGGCCTTTACCACGTGGCCGGCGGCAGCGGCCGCGCGCAGGGCGACGGCCCGTTGCACGAACTGACCGACGCCGGTTGGGAATACACTCTGCGGCTGAACCTGACCTCGGTCATGTACTCGAATCGCGCCGCGGTGCGGGCGTTTCTCCGCCGGGGCACGGGCGGCGCGGTGCTCAACTGCGGCTCCGTGCTGGCCCGCGCGCCCTTGCCGGAATTTTTCAGCACCCACGCCTACACCGCCGCCAAGGCCGCCCTCGAGGGCCTCACCCGCGCCGCCGCCGCGCGCTACGCGCCGCACGGCATCCGTTTCAACCTCCTGACGCCCGGCCTGGTGGCCACGCCCATGTCCCGGCGCGCGCAGGCCGACCCCGCCATCATGGATTTCATCCGCCACAAGCAGCCCCTGGACGGCGGCCGCATCGGCCAGCCGGAAGACCTGGACGCTGCGGTGGTGTTCTTCCTGTCCGACGCCGCCCGGTTCGTCACCGGCCAGGTGCTGGCGGTGGACGGCGGCTGGAGCGTGTCCGAAGGGCGCCCGCCGGGGGCCAACGCGCCGCCGCCGACGCCGCCCGCGGCCGCCTCCGTCCCGCCTTCAACCGCGCCGTGAACTATCTCCTGGGCATTGACCTCGGCGGTTCCAGCGTCAAGGCCGTGGCTGTGACGCCGCGCGGGCGCACGTTGGCGCGGCGAATCGAGTCCTTTCCGCCGGAGGAACCCGGGCGGTTTGCCGACGCGGTGCGCGCGCTGGCGGCTGCGCTGGCCGCGGAAATCGGCACGGCCCCCGCGCGCATCGGCCTGTCCGCCCCGGGGCTGGTGGCGGCGGACGGCCGCCGCATCGCCTACATGCCGGGCCGGCTGGCCGGTTTGGAAGGGCTGGACTGGACTGCCCACCTGGGCGCGCCGCGGCCGGTGCCGGTGTTGAACGACGCCCACGCCGCGTTGCTGGGCGAGGTCTGGCGCGGCGCGGCGCGGGGCGCGCGCCATGTGTTCCTGCTCACGCTGGGCACGGGCGTGGGCGGCGCGGCGATGGTGGACGGCCGGCTCTTGCGCGGGGCCCTCGGCCGCGCCGGCCACCTGGGCCACGTCTCGCTGGACCCGGATGGCCCGCCGGACATCTGCGGCACGCCCGGCAGCCTCGAGTGGGCCATCGGCAACGCCACAGTGGGCGAACGCACCCGGGGCCGGTTCGCCAGCACGCACGAGTTGATTCGCGCCAGCGAGGCGGGGGATGCGTTCGCGCGCGCGGTGTGGTTGAAGTCCGTGCGCGCGCTGGCGGCGGCGGTGGCCTCACTCATCAACGTGCTCGACCCGGAAGTGGTCATCGTGGGCGGCGGCATCGCCCGCGCCGGGGCGGCGCTCTTCGAGCCGTTGGCGCGCGAGCTCGAACGCTTCGAGTGGCGGCCGGGCGGCCGGCGCGTGCGTGTGGTGCCGGCGGTTTTGGAGGAATTTGCCGGGGCCTACGGCGCCGCCTACCATGCCCGGCGCACGGCATGAACCACCGGCGTTACCCGCCCGGAAGCATCCGGGTCCTGCTCCTGGCGTTCGGCCTGGCCGCGCGCCTGGCGGGTGGCATGGCCGAACCGGCCCCCGCCCCGGCCCCCGCCGACCCGCCCGACCTCGAGACCTTGCTGCAAAGCGCGGTGGAGCATGCCCGGCGCGACCGCGAGATGGAGGCGCGGTTCCGGGAGCGCTATGCCTACGTGCGGACGAAGCTCACCGAAACCTTGAACGCCGACGGCGAGGTCAAGAAGCGCGAGTACCTCCGGCGCGAGCACACCCCCGAGCGGCCCGAACCCGACCCGTGGGCCGAGGCCGAGCCCGACGCGGCGCGCTCCCGCCGCGCTTACGAGCGGCGCGACGTGCCGATGAGCACGAATCTGCTGGCGCGCTTTCGCTTCACGCTGGCCGGGCGCGAGGATATCGCCGGCCGCCCCGCCTGGGTGGTGGATTTTGCCCCCGCCGCCGAACGCCTGCCCGCGGCCAACCTGATCGAGAAATTCATCAACCGCATGGCCGGGCGGGTGTGGATTGACGTGGCGGAGCAGTACGTCCGGCGCGGCGAGTTCCGGCTGACCGAGCCGGTGAACGTGGTGGGCGGCCTGGTCGGCGCGCTCCGGCAGTGCGAGGTGTTTTTCGAGCGCACGCGCACCGCGGACGGGCTGTGGTACACGCACCTGTTGACCTGGCGCATCGAAGGCCGGCAGCTCTGGAGCCGGCGAATCATGGCGCACCGCGAGACGCTCACCGAGGTGCGCCCGGCCCCCGGGGCGGTGAGCACCGCCGCTCAGGCCACGCCGGCAGACGTGGGCGCCGCGGCCGGCTCGACGGTCGGCCCGGGCGTAGAAGCTCCGGCAGACTTTGGGCGGAACCAATCAGCCAGCAGGTCGCCGGAATAGATGGCGTTGGGCAACACCTCGCATTCCGCCCAGCAACCCGGGCAGGCCCGCACCCAGGCCCGTTGCGCGCGCGCGCGGGCGCTGTGCCAGACTTCGGCGAAGCTCTGCTGCCGCAGATTGCCCACGCGGCGGGAATTGAACTGACAGGTGGGCACGTCGCCGTTGGGGTACAGCCGCAGGTGGCTGTGGAGCGCGACGCAAGGCGGGTTCGGGACGGCCTGTCCGTGCAGGAGGCGATGACGCAGGCCCCGGTAGTAATAGAGCTTGGCGGCGCGCTCGGCGGGCGGCCGGGTGGCGGCGTCCTGTTCGGCTTGCGCGAGCCAGGCGCGCAGCTCGGCGGCGTCGAAGTGCCCGAAGGGGTCGTACTGACCGGCCGCCCGGGGGGCCGCCTCGAGTTCCTCGGCCAGGCTGTAGGTGGCGCTGACGTCGTAGGCCAGCACCGCGTTGTGGGGGACGTCCAGCGATTGGAGGAACTCGCGCAGCCGGCGGTATTCGTCGAGGCTGTCGTTGTCCACCAGGGTTTGGTTCACCGCCAGGCGCAGGTTCAGCTCCTGCCGCCGCGGGGCCAGCGCCCGCAACGTGGCCGTGGCGGTCTGCCAGGCCGTTTCGCGGCCGCGCACGGCGTTGTGCTTGGCTTCCGTGCCGTCCAGCGAGACCAGCAGGTGCAGCGGCAGGCGGCGCGGCCGGCGCTCGCAAAACTCGACGATGCGCGCGGTCAGAAAGCCGTTCGTGGTCACGTGCAGGAACCCCGGCCGCAGGTGCGCCCGCGCCAGGTGCGCGATGTCGGTCAGGTCCGGCCGCACGAAGGGTTCGCCGCCGGTCAGGCGCACGGCGTCCATCGGCGGCAACTGGCGGAAGATGGCCTCGATTTCGGCCGTGGTCAGTTCATCCGGGGAAGGTTTCCGCCAACTGTCGCACATCACGCAACGGGCGTTGCAGGTGAAGGTGACGATGAAGGTCAGAAACCGCGGCAGCCCGGGGTCGCCCTGGCGGTTGCGCAGGATGGCCAGCGGGAGCGAGGCCAGGCGGAAGGGGTTCATGCGGCCAGCAATTCCGGCACGGCCAACCGGCGCGGGGCGTGCCGACGCTCCGGCAGGTGACGGCGCAGCACGGTGAGGACCTCCGGCAGGCCGTCCAGGCGTTCGGGCCGGATGCGGCGGCGGTATTGATCCAGCCGGGCCAGGAAGCCGTGCAGGTCACCGGCGGCGAACCGGCTCATGGGCAGGGCAGCGCCGGCGCCGGAGGCCTGCAAAAAGTGCCCGTTGATTTCCTGCTCGAAGTTGTTCGTCTCGGCCAGGGCCAGGACCGGCTTGCCCAGGTACAACGCCTCGCCGACCAGTTGATTGCCCGCCGTGCACACCAGCGCCCGGCAACCGGCCAGGTCCGCGAGGAACTGTCTTTCGCTCACCGGGTGAAACGTCATCCGGCCGCGCGCGGGCCGCGCGCCCAGGCCGTACACGCGCACCTCGAGGCCGGTCTGCTCGAGGGCTTGCAGGACGCGATCGTCCACAAACTTCCGCCAGTAGGCCACCAAGTACTCGCCGACCTCCGGCCGGGCCGCGCGCACCTCCGGCCGGAGCAGGACGCCCACCTGGGTCACCCGCCGGCAGCCGCGCCGCAGCGGCGCGAAGTAAAACGAGGACACCACCGTTTCCACCTGGCCCGAGTAGTACGCGCCCACGATCCAGCCCATGTAAGCCGCCCGCCAGCGCAGGCGCGCGGGCAGGGAACTCAAGTCGTACGTGCGCAAAAAGTGCTGGTGGTCCACGCTCAGGTACGGCACCCCGCAACGCCGCGCGGCCCGCGGCAGGGCCGGCTCGAAGTCCGTAATCGCCAGGTCCGGGCGCTCCCGCTCGAACGCCGCGGTCAGGCGGTCCAACGTGGCGGGGAGTTCGCGCAGGTAACGCACCAACCGCCCGAACGTGGCCGGGTAGCTCAGCCGTTGTCGCCCGTTGTAGGCGAAACACAGACCCGGCAGGCGCTCGACCTCGACCCCGGTCTCGGCGTAGAGCGGCGCCAAAAAGGCGTGGGCGTCCCCCGGAGCAAACACCCGCACGGTGTGGTCGGCCGCCAGCGCCTCGACCAGCGCCCGCACCCGCGTGGCGTGCCCCCGCCCTTCGCCCGACATGCTCAGGAAGATTTTGGCCATGTTGACTTGCGCCGCGCCCCGCGGCGCCGCCAGCAAACGAAAGCCGGCCCGCACCGACAAGCGCAGGCCCGCCATGCGAAGGCGTTTTAACCTTGGCGTGACCGGGCCGTGACCCGCAAGCCACAAATTCAAAGCGGCGCCCCGGGCGCTGTCTCGCGCCTGCCGGCTTTCGCCGCGCGCCGGAAGGCGCTAGGCTGCGCGGCGATGCAACCGGCCACGGATTACCTGCGCCAGTGTCAGGGCCTGCTCGAGAACGTCCGCGCCCAACTACCCGCCCTCGAGCGGGCGGCGGACTGGTTTGCCGCCACGATCCGGTCCGGGCGCATGGTGCACTTGTTCGGCTCGGGCCACAGCCGCATCCTGGTCGAGGAGATGTGGCCGCGCTACGGCTCCTTTCCCGGCTTCAACCCGATCGTCGAGCTCTCGTTGAGCTTCCACAACCTGGTTGTCGGCCCCAACGGCCAGCGTCAGGCCATGTTCCTCGAAAACGTGTCGGGCCTGGCTGAACGCATCCTGCGCAACTTCGACATTCGCCCCGAAGACACCGCCCTGGTCATCTCCTCCAGCGGCTGCAACGTGGTGCCGGTGGAAATGGCGGAGGGCTTCCAGCGCCGCGGCGTCAAAGTCGTGGCCATCGTCTCACGTCGCCACGCCGAGGCCAGCCGCAGCCAGCGCGTCGACGGCCGGAAACTCCCCGACTTCGCCGACCTGGTGCTCGACACCGGTGCGCCCGTGGGCGACGCCATGGTGCGCGTGCCCGGCCTCGAATACCCCGTGGCGCCGGGCTCGACGGTGGGTGGCTGCATGTTGATCAACGCCCTCAAGGCCGAAGTCGCCGCCCGGCTGGCCGCCGCCGGCGCGCCGCCGCGCGTGCTCACGGCCGGCGCGCTGATCGGAGCGGAACGCGCCGCGGAAATTTTTGAGGCCGCCTACGACGAGCACGCCCGCCGCCTGGCCCGGCTCTATCAAAACCTCGGGGCGTGAGAAGCGGGGCGTTTAGCGGTTGCTCCGCCGGGTCAACCGTCCATGCTGCCCGCCCGAATGAAGACCTTGAAGCTTTGGCCGCTCCGCTGGCGTAGCCCGGGGTTGCTTCGATGCGGATGGGGACTCGGGCTGAGCGTCGTCCTGGGCGCTGTCTTAGCGCAAACAACCGCGCCTTCGCCCTGGTACGCCGAGGCGCTGGTCGGCATGGAAATCGGCCCGACCGGCGCGCAATTCGGCTACAGCGACACCAACGACACCCGATACTGCGCGCGCTTTGACGGGCGCGAGATCGTGCGGCATGCCGCAATGGCGCAGGCCGAGTATCTGGTGCTCTGGGTGCGCGACGGCGATTACGCCTACTACAACTCGAAGCTCCTGCCCAAAGCGCCCGGCCTGGGCCAACGCGATCCCCTGGCCGATGCGGTCGAAGAGGCGCGCCGGCACCACCTGCCGGTCATCGCCTACTGCGTGGTCCAGCAGGGCGGCCATTTCCTGCGGGCGCATCCGGAGTGGGAAATGCGCGACCCACAAGGCCGGCGCATCGGCCGGTTCTGCTACAACTCGGGCTATCTGGAAGCGATGAAAGCCATCGTGGCCGAGCAACTGGCCTACGGCGTCGCCGGGTTCCACATTGACATGCTCGATCAGGGCTTCGGCCCGCCCTACGGCTGCTGGTGCGAGGCTTGCCGCGCCCAGTTCGAGCGGGACTTCGGGCACCCCATGCCGAAAGGCCTGACCTGGGACGCGGCTTGGGACGACATGCTCGAATTCCGGTACCGCTCCAGCGAACGGTTCATGAAAGCGCTGGCCGCGCACATCAAGACCATCAACCCGGCGGCCTCGGTGGACTTCAATTACCACGGCAACCCGCCGTTCAGTTTCGAGGTCGGCCAACGCCCGGTGCAGCACGCGGGCAATGGCGATTTCATCACCGGCGAGACGGGCGTGTGGGGGTTCAGCGCGCTGACGGTGGGGTTGAACGCCGAATTCTATCGGACAGCCGTGCCGCATCAGCGCGTGCAGGTAGCCATGCAACGGGGCGTGCGGATGTATCACGACCAAACCACCCGCCCTCTGAACGATCTGCGCTGGGAACTGCTCACCTTGCTGGCGCACGGGGCGTTTGTGACGGTGGTGGACAAGACCGGCTTTGACGGCTGGCTGGATCCGGTGGCCTACGAACGCATCGGCGCAGCCTTCAAGGAAGCGCAGGCCAAACGCGAGCATTTCGGCCACCGGCCGGTGGCGGAGGTGGGCCTGTGGTTCAGCAGCCGCACCCGCGACTGGCTGGGGCGTGAAAAGCCGGCCGACTACTTCCAGAGCTTTCAGGGCGCGCACAAGGCGCTGGTCTATGAACACATCCCTTACGGGGTGGTGCTGGAGGAAAACGTCACGCCGGACACGCTGAAGCAATTCCCGGTGGTGCTGCTGCCCAACGTCGGGATTCTGTCCGAGCGCGAAGTGGCCTTGCTGCGCCGCTACATGCAGGAAGGCGGCAAGCTGCTCATCACGGGCCAAAGCGGGCAGTTTGACCGGCTGGGCCGGCCCCTGGCCGAGTCGGTGCTGAGCGACCTGATCGGCGCCAAGGTGAAGGGCCGGCTCCAGTCCTTGGACAACTGGGTGCGGTTTGGCTCCACCGAAACGGGTGTCCGCGCCGGGCACTTTGCGCCGGGGGTGCGGCCGGACTGGCCCTTCCTGGTCAAAGGCCCGGCCACGGTGTACGAGCCGGCCGGTGCTCAAGCCATCGGCCAACTGCTCAAGCCGCATCGCACCACGCGACAACTTGAAGGCAAGGAAGGCACCGATTGGCCGATGAGCGCCGACGCGCCCGTCGGCCCGGCGGTGCTGGTGAACCCGGTCGGGCGCGGCCTGGTGCTGACGTTCGCCGGTTCACCCGACTTCGCCACCGCCAGCGAGCATCACATCGTCGAAGCGCGCAAGCTGCTGCGCCACACCGTGCGGTTTCTCAATCCCCAACCCCGCGTCGAGATCACCGCCCCGGCCAACGTCGAAGCCGTCGTCACTGACGATCCGGCCAACCGCCTCTTGCGGGTCCATCTATTGGGCTACAACTCGCCACCCCAGACCACCCCCGCCAAGGACCGTCCCTATGTGCTTCCGGGCTTGATCGAAGACGAACCGGTTTACGTCGCAGCCGTCGAGGTCAATGGTTTATTTCGCCGCGCCCGGGCGCTGAACTCGGCCACCCAGCTTCAGCGGCGTGGCAAGCGCTTGGAATTGCTGGTGCGCGGCCTGCACGAGGTGGTGCTGATCCGTTACTGAACGCCCGCCCGCCGATTTGGCTACCCTGGTTTTTTCTGCCGGCCGGTTGTCGGACTTTCACGGCGCCCTGGGCTCCTCACATCGCCGTGCCCCCCGATCGAAAAACGGGAAGACAAGCGTGGCGGGCTTGCCTGCACCGGGCCGGCTCTGTCAGAATTTTGGAGTGCGATGGGCAGGGCGTTTTGCGGTTTCGCACAAGTAACAGGTGTATCGTACGCCCCATGTCCAGCCCTGTGGCGTAAACCGTCTCAACCTTGACTGCCCTACGCAAATCCTCTCAGGAACGCGATGGCCTCGGCGCGTTTTGGGAATGTGGCCTCGATCTTTGCGCCGGTGTTAAATCGCACCTGGACCTCAAATGCTTCGCGAGGTTCACCGTCCTCCTGCAGCCGATACGTTTTCTCTGCTTCGATCAGGTAGGCGATGGCGCTTTCGATGTCGGCGCACTCGACCGAATGGCCGCGTAGCACCGTCAACCGCACGGAAACGACCCGCCGCGTGATGGCGGCCTCAAGGCGTTGTTTGAATCCCTCGATCTCCGCCCTGTGCAGTGCGTGCAGCTTGGCCAAAAGGCCTTGCGTGGCCTGCGGCTGCGGGAGCGATTCCCATCTGGCGATTTTGGTGCGGAATTCGTTTTCGCTTGTCCCGCCCATGCCGTCTTCGGAGGAAGCGTCAATCCCGAGTTCACGGAACGCCGTCAGAATGGATTCGTAGGGCACGTGGAGCACGGCAAACCCCTTCGATTCGAGCTGGTGGACTGCATTTTGGGTGAACTCGCCGGCCAGCACCGCCCCCAGAAAGGGCTGATAGCGGGAGAAGGTCAGCGCCACCGGCAGCACCGCGGCCTCGATTTCCTGCGCCTTGTTCTTGGAGTGCTTCGTGTATCGCCGCCAAGCGG
>CAYXPA010000095.1:0-14308 GCA_964466945.1 uncultured Verrucomicrobiota bacterium
CGGCGTCGGCACCAAGCTGGGCCTGGACGCCACGCGCAAGCTCCCCGGCGAAGGCTTCCACCGCCCCTGGCCGCCGCTCATCAAGATGGACCCCGTGGTCAAACAGAAGCTGGACCAGTTCTTCAACCGCTGATGGACGAGGCCGAACCCATCCTCACGGTTGCCTTCTTCCGCACCGCCTCCGGCAATGAACCGGTGCGCGAATGGCTCAAGTCCCTGCCGCGCGAGGATCGCCGTATCATCGGCGAAGACCTCAAGACCGTGCAATTCGGCTGGCCGCTCGGAATGCCGCTGGTTCACAAACTCGACAAGGGCCTTTGGGAAGTTCGCTCCCGCCTGCCTGATCGCCTCGCACGTGTGATCTTCACCGCGGGCGAAGGCCGGATGATTCTTCTCCACGGCTTCATCAAAAAATCCCAGAAGACGCCACGGGAAGATTTGGAACTGGCGAAGACCCGCCTGCGTCTGCTACAGTGACGCCATGAAACAAGCGCACATCGGTTCTGATTTCGACGATTTCCTCAAGCAGGACGGGCTGCTCGCCGAGTGCGAAGCTGGCGCGCTCAAGCGTCTCGTCGCGTGGCAGATCGAGCGCGAGATGAAGCGTCGCCGCATTTCCCGCGCGACGTTGGCGAGCCGCATGAATACCAGCCCGGCCGCACTCGACCCCCTGTTCGCGCCCGACCACTCCCCCGTCACGCTCCAGCTTCTGGAGCAAGCCGCCTTGGCGCTGGGTCGCAAGCTCAAAATTGAACTGGCCTGAGGCACACTGACTCCCGCGCAACTGCCCGGTGACCGTCCGCCAGACACTCATCAAGAGCCCTCGGCCGACGTGCTCGACTACGCCACCAGCCAGACCGGCGTCGGCACCAAGCTGGGCCTGGACGCCACGCGCAAGCTCCCCGGCGAAGGCTTCAAGCGCCCCTGGCCGCCGCTCATCAAGATGGACCCCGCGGTGAAGGCGAAGGTGAAAAGGCTCTACAACCCGTAGCCGCGGACGCGGGTTTGCTCCAACCTACCCGCCGGCTTCTTGCGCTCATTCCGGCTTGGCCGTAACGATTCGGCTGGTCCGAAGGGCACGGCCAACCTGGCCGTGGTCGGCCGGCTGGCCGGCAGGTGGCCGCCTGCCGCTGACTCTGAATTTTCAAGCCGCCACACCAAAGGCGCGCTTCCAGGCCTCCCGGTACGCCGGCCGCGCGAAACTCGGGGCCACCCGGTCCGTCCGGACCCAAGCTCGACCCCAGGCGTGTTAACCCGGCCATTTCGAGGCGTAAAAATCGGCTTCCTTTTTGCGGCTCCAAGTGTACTTAACCTCCAAGCCGACAACCCGGCAGTCCGCCATGACCCGCGCGCTTCTCGTGGACAACCAGGCCGACGACCGCGCCCGGCTGCGCGGCCTGTTGCTCGCGCACGGCTGGGCGGTCGAGGAAGCCGGCCACGGCGCCGAAGCCCTGCTCAAGGCCCGGCAAACGCCGCCCGACCTGGTCCTGGCCGAGCTGCTCCTGCCCGGGCTGGACGGCTTCACGCTCCTGCGCCATTGGCGAGACGATCCCCGGCTGCGTCGCATCCCGTTCGCCTTCCTCACCGCGGCCACGAGCGACCCGCGCGACGCCGAGCTGGCGCAAGAACTGGGCGCGGATGCCTGCCTGCCCAAGTCCGCGCCCGCGGAAGCCTTGCTGACGCGCTTGCGCGAGCTGCTCGAGACCGCTCGCCGCGACGAACCGGCCCAACCACCGCCCTCCCGCGGCGAGGCGCTGCTGGCCCGTCTGGCGGAAAAAACCGCCGCGCTCGAACAGGCCCACCGCGAACTGGCCGAGCGCGAGGCGCGGCTGCGGGCCATTTTCGAGGCCGAACCGGAGTGCGTGAAGCTGCTCGCCGCCGACGGCACGCTGCTGGAGATGAACCCGGCCGGCCTGCGGATGATCGAGGCCGACTCGCTCGACCAGGTGCGCGGCCACCGCGTGGTGTCGCTCGTGGCCGAGCCTTACCGCGCCGCCTTCCGCGAACTGGTTGGCCGGGTGTTTCAGGGCGGGTCGGGCACGCTCGAGTTCGAGGTGGTCGGCCTCAAAGGCACGCGCCGCCGGCTCGAAACCCACGCCACGCCGTTGCGCGACGCCGGCGGCCGCATCACCGCCCTGCTCGCCCTGACCCGCGACATCACCGAGCGCAAGCGGACCGAGGCTGCTTTGCAGGAAAGCGAAGACCGTTACCGGACGCTGGTGGAAAACGCGGCTGATGCCATCGGCATTTTCCAGGACAACCGGCTCGTGTACCTCAACGCGACGGGAGTGCGGCTGATGGGCGCGGCCTCGCCCGCGGATCTGCTGGGCCGGACCAGTGAGCAACTGATCCACCCGGACGACCGCGCCGCGGCCATGGACCGCATCCGGCGCCGGCTGGCCGGGGAATCCGGCATCTACCCCGCCGAAGTCCGCTACCGACGCCTGGACGGCACGGCCGTGACCGTGGAGGTCAACGCCGCGCCCATCAGGTTCCGCGGCAAGCCGGCCATCCAGTTCATGGCCCGCGACATCACCGAGCGCAAACGGGCGGAGGCACAAATCGCCCGGCTCAACCGCACCTACGCCGTGCTGAGCGACATCAACCAGTTGATCGTGCGCGAGCACGACCCGCAGGCGCTGCTCACCGGCGCGTGCCGCATCGCGGTCGAAAAAGGTCGTCTGCTACTGGCCTGGATCGGGTTGGTGGACGCGGCCAGCGGCCGGCTCACCCTCACCGCGCACGCCGGCGCCGCGCCGGACACGGTCGCGCTGCTCGTGCATTACCTCCAAAACCCGGAAGAAGGGTGCGCCTTTACCGCGCAGGCGTTGCGCGAGGGTGGCCACGCGGTGTGTCAGGATATTGCGCGCGATGAACGGGCTGCCTCCTGGCGCGAGGCGGCGCTGGCCCGCGGCTATCGCGCGATGGTGTCCCTGGCGCTCACGATGGGCGGCCGGCGCATCGGCACGTTCAACCTGTACGCCGGCGAGCGCGACTTTTTCGACGCCGAAGAGCTGCGCCTGTTGGACGAACTGGCGGCCGACCTGGCCTATGCGCTGGAGAATCTCGAGCGCGACCGCCGCCGCCAGGAGGCCGAGGCCCGCGCCCGCCGGTTGGCGGCCTTTCCCGAACTCAATCCCAATCCGGTGCTCGAATTCTCGGGGGACGGCCGACTCGACTACCAAAATCCCGCGGCCGAGAAACTGGCCAGGGAACTGGGCGCGGGGTCACTCGAGCAATTGCTCCCGCCGGACACCGCCGCGATCGTGCGCGACTGCCTGGCCACGGGACAGCCGCGCTTGCGGATCGAGACGCGACACGACCACCACACGCTCTCCTGGTCGTTCTACCCGATGGCGGAGCTGGGCGTGGTCCACGTTTACGCCGGCGACATCACCGAGCGGGTCCTGCTCGAGGAGCAACTGCGCCACGCCCAGAAAATGGAGGCCATCGGCCGGCTGGCCGGCGGCGTGGCGCACGACTTCAACAACATCCTCACGGCCGTGTTGCTCCAGACCGAAATGCTCCAGGTCGCGCCCGGCCTCCCCGAGACCGTCCGCAAGGGACTCGGGCAAATCCGGGCCTCGGCCGAGCGCGCGGCCAACCTCACGCGGCAGTTGCTCCTGTTCAGCCGCCGCCAGGTCCTGCAGCCGCGCGACCTGGACCTGAACCGCGTCGTCGGGAGCCTGGCCGAAATGATCGGGCGCCTCATCGGGGAAGACGTGCACCTGATGTTGCGCCTGCATCCGGAGCCGTTGCCGACCCGCGCTGACGCCGGGATGCTCGACCAGGTGTTGATGAACCTGGTCGTCAACGCCCGCGACGCCATGCCCTCGGGAGGCAGTCTCCTCATCGAAACCTACGCCCGCGAACTCACCGCCGCGGAGGCCGCCACGCTCCCCGACGCTGCGCCGGGGCCCTATGTGGGCCTGCGCGTGCGGGACACCGGCTGCGGTATCTCGCCGGAAATTCTGCCGCACATCTTCGAGCCCTTCTTCACCACCAAGGAGCCGGGCAAAGGCACGGGCCTGGGCCTGGCCACGGTTTACAGCATCGTGCGGCAACACGACGGCTTTCTCCAGGTGGCCAGCGAGCCGGGTCGGGGCGCCACCTTCGAGGTCTGCCTGCCGGCCCGCGCCCGCGCGGGAAATCACGCCGCGCCGGGCCCGGCTTCGGCGCCGCCGCGCGGCCGCGCCGAGACCATCCTGCTGGTCGAGGATGAGCCGGCCGTGCGCGCGTTAATGCGGCAAACGCTCGAGCGGCACGACTACCGGGTGCTCGAAGCGACGCACGGCCGGGAGGCCCTGCGGCTTTGGGAGGAACACCGCGCCGCGGTGGACCTCTTGCTCACCGACGTGGTAATGCCGGAAGGGCTCGGCGGCCGGGAGCTGGCGCAGCGGTTGCGCGCGAGCAAGCCGGGCTTGAAAGTCGTGTTCATCAGCGGCTACTCCGCCGAGTCCGGTGGCCTGGGGCCCGGGCTGCGGCCGGGCGAGGGCGCCTTTATCCAAAAGCCCTGCCCGCCCGAGCGTCTCCTGGAAATCGTGCGCCACAGCCTGGACGGTTGAACGCTCCGCCACGCTGCGGCCCGGGCGGAACGCGCCTCGAGGCAAATCTGCCCGCCTCGCCTCGCCGTCGGCGTGCCCGGCCCCGCGTGGCCGCGAGAAGCGCAGTTGCCAGCCGCCGCGCCCGGGCGCACAAAGAGGGCCGTGAAAACCCACCTGCTCGCCGCGCTGGTTGCCGTATTGCCCTTCCTCGGGCGGGCGGCCGAACCGCCGCCGCTGCGCCTGGAACCCGCCACCAACGCCGTCCGCTGCTTCGAGGTCCTCGAACTGCGGCTCGAAGGCGTCGGCGCCCCGAGCGATCCCTTCGACCCGGCCGCGGTGGACGCGCAAGTGGTGTTCGAGCAGTCCGGCCGCACCTGGCGCGTGCCGGCCTTCTTCGCCCAGGACTACGAACGCCGGCGCGTCGCCGGGCGCGACTGGTGTTATCCCCGCGGCGAACCGGGTTGGAAGGCGCGCTTCGCCCCGATGCAACCGGGCGAGGTCACGGCCGTGGCCGAAGTCCGCGACGCCCGCGGCACGCGGCGCGCCGAACCCGTGCGCTTCACGGCCCTGCCGGGCACCCACCGCGGGTTCTTGCGCGTGAGCCGCCACGACCCGCGCTGGCTCGAAACCAGCGACGGCCGGCCGTTTTTCGCCATCGGCCAAAACCTCGCCTTCATCGGCGCCCAGCAATACTTCACCCTCGGCCGTGCCGAGGAGGCCTTTGCCCGGCTGGCCGAGCACGGCGCCAATTACCTGCGGGTTTGGACCTGTTGCGGCGACTGGGCCCTGGCCCTCGAGGCGCCCAAGAGCGCGTGGAGTCGCTCCTGGGAAGGCGCTGCGCCCATCGTGCCGCTGCCGGACGATCCCGCCCGCCGCTGCGTCTGGCTCACGAACACCGTCACCCCCGTGCGGCCCTCGCATGACGTGGCGTTGCGCCCGGGCACCGCTTACACCGTGAGCGGCCGCCTCCGCGGGGCCGCCGGCACCCGTGTGACCCTGGAAATTCAGGGAACAACTTCCGGCAACCTGGCGCCCGCCACGCCCGACACCTGGGCGCCCTTTCGCCACGACTTCCGCGCCGGCCCAGAGGAGCACTGGCTGAGTCGGATGCAATTCCGCCTGCACGGCCCGGGTCCGGCCTGGCTGGCGGACCTCTCCCTGCGCGAGACCGGCGGCGGCCCGGAGTTGCTCTGGGAGGCGGAGGTGAATCGCCCCCGCCGCGGCTGGTACAATCCCCTGGACTGTTTCTGGCTGGACGAGCTGCTGGCCACCGCCCAGCGCCACGGCCTATACCTCCAGCTTTGCCTGCTCACCCGCGACCTGTACATGGCCGCCCTCAAAGACCCCGCCAGCCCGGCTTACGACCGCGCCATCGCCGACGCCCGCAAAACCCTCCGTTACGCCGTCGCCCGCTGGGGCGCTTACCCGAGCGTGGCCGCCTGGGAATACTGGAACGAAATGGACCCCGGCCTGCCCACCGACCGCTTCTACACCGCGCTGGGCGAGTTCCTCGAACAAACCGACCCCTGGCAGCACCTGCGCTCGACCAGCACCTGGGGACCCTCGCCCAAGGATTGTCGCCACCCGCAGCTCGACCTGGCCGACGTGCACTTCTACTACCGGCCCGCCGACCACGAACGGCTCCGCGACGAAGTCGAGGGCATCCTCGACCGCGCCCGCTGGCTGCGCGAACACGCCCCGGCCAAACCGGCCATTCAGGGCGAGGCCGGCCTGGCCGACAACCAATGGCGCATCACCGACGAGATGCGGCGCAGCCCCGTGGTCGTGGATTTCCACAACATGCTCTGGGCCTCCGCCCTCTCCGGCACCAGCGGCACTGCTTTGGCCTGGTGGTGGGAACGCCTCGACCAGTACCACCACTACCCGCACTACCGGCCCTTGAGCCAATTCCTGGCCGACGTGCCCTGGACGGGCGGCGAACTGCAACCGTTCACCGCCGAAGCCGCCAACGGCGCCGTGCGCGTGGTGGGTCTGCAAACCCGGCAGGCCGCCTGGGTCTGGTGCTTCCACCGCGCCGCGGCCTGGCGCCACATCGTCACGGAAGGCCGCACGCCCGTGCCGGTCCGCGACGCCCAAATCGTTATGACCGGACTCGAGGACGGCGCGTACCGCGCCAGTTGGTGGGACACCCGGGAGGGCCGCGAGCTGGCCACCGCGACCGTGGCGACCCGTGAAGGACGGTTGACGCTGCGCGCGCCGGAGTTCACCCACGACCTGGCCGTGCGGGTCCGGCGTTAACCCGCAAGCAGCTTTCCCACCGGTGGCAGCAGACGGGAAAGCCATTGGCGCAGACAGCTCAGTTGCACTCCATGCGCAGGCGAGCGGTAGGGCCACGCTGCTGCGCGGCCTTGTAGCGCAGACTTCCGGTCTGCCGGCTCGCGGATTTCCAACCCGCCGGTGCGCGGTGTACCGACCGCCGGGGCCGACTGGCAGTCGGCGATACAGCAGGTTGGAAACCTGCGCTACGGGGCCGACGGCGGTGGCGCCGTCGGCGGCACACGGGGGCGCGTGCGCTCCCAAAACGAGTCGGCGGCAGGTGGCCGCCCGCTTGCTGGCAGGCAGGCCGAGGACGGCTGGGTAGGCCGTTCCACCCGGGGGAAAAGCGGCACCAAGTTGCCGCACTCCATGCGCTGGCGCGCAGGTCTGGCGCCAGGTGTGGCGCGCAGCGTTTGGAGTGCGCCGGCTTGCCGGCGCTTTCGGTAGGGCCGCGCTGCCGCGCGGCCTTGTAGCGCAGACCTCTGGTCTGCCGGATCGCGGGTTTCCCACCCGCCGGGCCTTCCCGTACCGATCCGCCGGGGCCGACTGGCAGTCGGCGAAACGGCACGCTGGCCGCCTGCGCTACGGGGTCGTCGGCACGTTGCCGCCGGGGAAAGCCTCGTTGGCCGCGTCACCCGAAGTCCAAGGCCGGCGGGCGTCGGCGTGTCAGCTTGGGATTTGCCTTGGCCGGAACCCGGGCGCGGCTTACGTTCAGAGCGCAGGAAACTGGAGCGCGGGCGCGTGGTGGAACTGGCAGACACGAGGGACTTAGGATCCCTTGGCGCAAGCCGTGCAGGTTCAAGTCCTGTCGCGCCCACCAAATCCAACATCCCTTGACCGCTTCTTGCTCACCGGCCGGAATCGCCCCCGGCGCGCCCGCCCCGACCTCGGTGTCGGCGGCGCCGGCGCGTCCCGGCGCGGGCGCGGCCGCTGCCCCCGTGACACTGCTGGGCCTGGAGACCTCCTGCGACGAAACCGCCTGCGCCGTGGTGCGGGACGGCCAGGTGCTGGCCAGCCTGGTGGCTTCGCAGGTTGCGCTGCACGCCGAGTACGGCGGCGTGGTGCCCGAGTTGGCCACGCGCGAGCACCTGCGCAACTGGTTGCCGCTGGCGCGCCGGGCGCTGGCCGAGGCGGGCGTCTCGCCAGCCGATCTAACCGCCGTTGCCGCGACGCAGGGGCCGGGCCTGCCCAATGCGCTGTTGGTGGGGCTGCGCGCCGCGCAGGCCGTGGCCTTCGCCCTCGACGTGCCCTTCTACGGGGTTCACCACCACGAGGCGCACCTGTACTCGCCATGGATCGGCGGTCGGCCGTGGCGGGCGCAGTTCGAGCAGTTCGAGCCGCACGTCGCACTCATCGTCAGCGGCGGTCACACCTTGCTGGTGCACGTGACGGGGGAGGACCAACACCGCTTGCTGGGCGGCACGGTGGACGACGCCGCGGGCGAATGCTTCGACAAAACGGCCAAACTCCTCGGCCTGCCCTATCCGGGCGGGCCGCGCCTGGATGAACTCGCCGAGGACGGTGACCCGGCTGCCGTTGCCTTCCCCCGACCGCTGCTGCACGAGCCCAACGACGATTTCAGTTTCAGCGGCCTCAAGACGGCGGTGCGCTACTTCTTGCGGGATCACCCGGAGGCGGCACAGGACCCTGCGCGATTGCGCGACCTCTGCGCCAGCGTGCGAGCGGCCATCGTCGAGGTGCTGGTGACCAAAACACTCCGCGCCGCCACACGCCTGGGGGTGGGGGGTGTGACCGCGTCCGGCGGGGTGACCTGCAACCGCGAGTTGCGCCGGCGCCTGACCGCGGCCTGCGCGGCGGCGGGGTTGCGCCTACGCCTGGCCGACCCGCACCTGTGCACCGACAACGCCGCCATGGTCGCCCTGCTCGCTGAGCGCCGGTTCCGCCGCAGCCACCCGCCCACGCCGCGGGACGCCGAGATGCGGCCGACCTGGGAGCTGGGTTGAGCGAACGCTCGGCGGCACCGCGCGCGTGCTCGAGTCGCTCCCGCGGACCGGCTCAAAAAGCCAACGACCCGCCGGCGCGGGCCGACGGGTCGTTGCAAAGCGGGTTTCGGCTTCAAGGACCGTCATCGCCGATGGCTTCGACCGGGCAGCCTTCCTTGGCTTCCTTGCACTGCTTCTCCTCGTCCTCGTTTTCGGGCTGCTTGTACACAAAGGAGTAGCCGCCGTCTTCGTTGCGTTTGAAGTTGTTGGGCGCGGTCTCCCGGCACAGGTCGCAGTCAATGCATTGATTGTCCACGTAGTACTTGCCGGGGGCGTTTTCGGGGTACTTGTTTGCCTTGTCAGCCATAGAGCGTCGTCAGTTGCAGGGCGAAGCTTGGGGTCGCCCGGCTCAAATGCAAGCCCCATTTCCGCCGGCGGGCGCGGCCGGCTCGGGCACGGCTGGCGCGCCCAAGCGATCCTGCACGATGCACGCGGTCACCAGGTCGGCCCCCACATTCAACGTCGTGCGCGCCATGTCCAGCAGCCGGTCCGCGCCGTAAATCAAGGCAATCCCCTCCGGCGGGATGTGGAACGTGGCCAGCAACCCCACAATCAAGGGCAGCGAGGCGCCCGGGATGCCCGCCACGGCCACGGCGCTGAGCACCGCCAGCACCAACAACAGCACCTGGCTGTCAGCCCCCAGGGGCACGCCGAACACCTGCGCCACAAACAACACCACGCATCCCTCGTACAACGCCGTGCCGCTCATGTTCAGCGTGGCCCCCAGCGGCAGGACAAACCCCGCCACCGCCGGCGACACCCCCAGCCGCTCTTGGGCGATTTGCAGCGAGGTTGGCAGCGTGGCGCTGCTCGAGCTGGTGGAAAACGCCGTCACCAACACCACCCGCGCGGCGCGGAAAAACTCGACCGGCCGCCGGCGGCTCAACACCCGCAACAGCAGCGTCAGGCTGCCGAACAGGTGCACCGCCATGGCCCCCAGCACCGCCGCCACAAACCAGCCCAGCGCCTTCAAAATATCGAAGCCCGCGCGCACCACCGCCGCGGCCAGCAGGGCCGCCACCGCGTAAGGCGCCAGTCGCATGGCCAGGTGCACCAGCCGGGTCATCAGGGCGACCACCGTCTCCATCGCGACGCCCAGCCCGACCCGGCGCGTCTCCGGCAGGCTCAGTCCGGCCACGCCCACCAGCAGGGCGAAGACGATCAGCGGCAAGAGTTGGAAGTCCACCACCGCGCGCAGCAGGTTCGCCGGCAGGAACATTTCCACCAGCGTCCGCGCGTCCAGGCGGGGTTGCGCGGCCGCCCGCGCCTTGACCTGCTCGGCGTCCGGCGCGTACCGGGTCAACAGCGCGGCGCGCGACTCCGGCGCCAGCGTGTGGCCCGGGCGGACGGTGTTCATGACCGCCAGCCCCAGCGCCACGGCCACGGCCATGTTCAGGCCGAACAGGGCAAAGGTCCGCCCCGCCAGCGGCCCGAGCGCCTGGAGGCGGCCCAACTGGAGCAGCCCCAGGACCAGCGAGGCAAACACCAGCGGCACCACCACGAAGAACAAGAGCCGTAAAAACACCAGCCCCAGCGGGTCCAAAACCTCCCGCGCCAGCCCCTCGGCGGCGGGCGCCACGCCCGGCCAGTGGTCGGCCGCCAGCCGCAGGGTCACGCCGCCCGCCAGGCCCGCGATCAGGCCCCACAAAATGCGGGCGGCCAGGCGGTCGGGACTGGGCGTTCGGGCGCGCACACCGGCAGGTTAGGCAAAGCCGCGCCGGCGCGTCCACGCCGAAGCCGCCGCGCTCTCGGTGGGCCGGCCCCCGGAGAGGCCCGCCGCCGGCTTGCCCACGCCCGGGCCGGGGGGATGCCGCGTGAGGGCGCATGTCTGTTTGTTGGAGGCGGGCATTCCCGGCGTAGCGCAGGTTTCTCAACCTGCTGTATCGCCGACTTCCAGTCGGCAGGTCCGGGTCGGACGTGGCCGTTCGGTAAGTTCGCTGGGTTTGCGGATTGGAAATCCGCGACACGGCAGACTCGGAAGTCTGCGCTACGGCATCGCCTCTGGCGACCCGCGGCCAGAAAAGGTGATGCGCTCCGCCCGGGCCGGGCAGAAGTTGATTGTTGACAACTCAACATTTGGCGGCCATACCTTGCCCGGTGAACCGCCCCGTCCCGACCGACCCCCGGTACCCGGCCCTGCTGGCCCTGCTCCGCGCCGCGGACACGGTGTGGAACGCCAGTCACGCCCTGTTTGCCCGCTGGGAGCTGAGCCCCAGCCAGTTCAACGTGCTCAATCTCCTGGCCGACCGGCCGGACGGCCTGACCCAGAGCGAACTGGGCCGGGCGTTGATCGTGCATCGCTCGAACGTCACCGGCCTGGTCAACCGCCTCGCGCGCCGCGGTCTTTTGGCGCGCCGCAAGGCCGCCGGCGACCGGCGCGCCTGGCGGGTGGGGCTGACCCCGGCCGGGCGGCGGTTGTGGCAGGAGGTGCACCCGCATTACCGCGACGCCGCGGTGCGCGTGTGGGGGCGGCTGTCTGCCCGGCAGGCGCGCGAGCTGGCGCGCGTCCTGGAAACGCTCTCCGTCAACGCCGAGGCCCTGGCCCGGCAAATCGCCGCTTCCCCCGCATGAACGCCGCGCGCAATTACCCGCTATTGTTGGTCAGCCAGTTTCTGGGCGCCTTCGGCGACAACGCCATCCTGGCGGTGATCCTGGGCCAGCTCACCTTTCAGGAAAAGGCCGGGGTGATCACGGACAGCCAGCTCAGCGCGGCCAACGCGATTTACACCAGCCTGCTGTTTGTGCCGTACGTGTTGCTGGCGCCGCTGGCCGGTTTTCTCAACGACCGCTACGCCAAGACCCGCTGGCTGGCCGGGGGCAACCTGATCAAGCTGACCGGCACCCTGCTGGCGGCGCTGAGTGTCTGGCACGGCGCCTGGTGGCAGGGCGTGGGCTATTTCATCGTGGGCGTGGGCGGGTGTGTCTATTCGCCGGCCAAGTACGGCATCCTGCCGGAGATCGTGGTGCGCGAGCGGCTGGTCAAGGCCAACGGCACCATCGAATTCCTCACCATCGCGGCCATTCTCACCGGCTACATCGGCGGGGCGGCGTTGATTGACCGGCTGCCGGTGCTGACCTGCTACGGGGTGCTGGTGGCCATTTACGGGGCGTCGCTGGGTCTGAACCTGCTCATGACGCCCACCCCGGCCCACCCCGAGGTGCGGCTGCGGCGCAGCGTGGACGAGTTCTTCGGCAACTTCGGCGAGCTGTTGGCCAACCCGCGGCTGTTCCGCGTGCTGGCCGGGTGCGGGCTGTTCTGGCTGTGCGGCGCGGCGTTGAAGATCAACTTCCAGCCCTGGGGGCTGAGCGTGTTGAAGCTGGAGAACAACACCCAGATCGCGCTGCTGGGGCTGTGGCTGAGCGTGGGGATCATGGGCGGCAGCATGCTGGCGGGGCAGTTGCACCGCGTGGGCGACCTGCGCGGCGTGCGCCCCTACGGGTGGGGACTGGCGGCGCTGATCGCGCTGCTGGGCGCGGTCGAGAGTTTTCAGGCGGCTGGGTGGCTGACTTCCCACGGGCCGATCATCGCCGTGTTGCTCCTGGCCGGGGCGGTGGCCGGGCTGTTTTTGATCCCGCTCAACGCCGCCCTTCAAAACGAGTGCAACCCCGCGCGACTGGGCAAGACCGTGGCCGCGCAGAACTTCACCGACAACCTCAGCATGGTGGCCGCCGGCGGCCTGATCCTGGTGGCCTCGCAAGCCGGCGTGAGTGCTTCAGGGGTGTTTCTGTGCCTGGCGGTGTTGGTGGCCCTGGTGGCCACGGCCTTGAAAGTGCCGCCCAAGCCGGCGGTCAACGGCGCCGCCCTGGTGCCGGAGATTTGACCCACAAACCCGGTGTGCCATGAAACCGAACGAAACTCTCGCCGACGCAACGCCCGCGCCACCGGCTTCCGGCTCGGATGCGAACGGCGCCGGGTCTCCCGCACAGGCACCGTTGACCCCGGCCGGGATACTGGGGTTGGCCTTGCTGGCTGTGGCGGTCACCATCGCCACTCTTCTCGCGCTGCTGGGGTGGCGGCGGATCGAACGCGCACTTTCCCAACCAAATCCCACCCCCTGACTCCCATGCTGCGCGCTCTATTCCGTTTGCTCCTGCGCCTGGCCTACCGGTTCCAGGCGCACGGCACCGACGCACTGCGGACGCCCGGCCCGGTGCTGCTGGTGCCCAATCACGTCTCGTGGCTGGACTTCCTCTTCCTCTGGGCCGTGTTGGACCTGGACTGGAAGTTCGTGGTCTCGCGGCACGTGGCCGGGTTGTCCTGGCTGCACCGCTGGATCATGATCAATCACCGCACCTTTCCGATTGACCCGGCCTCGCCCTACGCCGTGAAGCGGATGGCCGAGCATCTCCAGGCGGGCGGCCGGCTGGTGTTGTTCGCCGAGGGCCAGATCAGCCGCAGGGGGTGCCTGATGAAGCTCTTCGACGGCACCGGGTTTTTGCTGCACAAGACGCGCGCGCGGGTGATCACCTGCTACCTGCGCGGGGCCAATCGGCTGCGGTGGTCGCGCCAGCCGGGCTGGCGGCGCTGGTGGCCCGCGGTGAGCGCGCATTTCAGCCCCGTGCTTACCCCGCCGCGGCTGGAGCACGTGAGCACCGCGCAGGCGCGCACCACGCTCACCACCTGGCTGCGCGACCGCATGGTCGAGCAGCAATTCGCCACCGAGATGGCCTGCGGTCCGGCCACCGTGCCCGAGGCCATCCTGGCGGCGGCGCGCGAGCGGCCGGACTTCGCCGTGCTCGAGGATGCCACGCTCCAGCCCTTGAGCTACCGGCGGCTGTGGATCGGCGCCGAAGCGCTCGGCGGGTGCTTGGCCGCGCGGCTCGGCCCGGCTGCGCGGGTGGGGGTGCTCCTGCCCAACATCAACGCCCTGCCGGTCACGCTGCTCGGGCTGTGGGCGCGCGGCAAGGTGCCGGCCATTCTCAATTTCACGACCGGCACGCCCACCATGCTGGCCTGTGCGCAACTGGCGGGCCTGCGGCAAATCGTCACCTCGCGCGCCTTCCTCGAGCGGGCGCGGCTCAAGCCGGAGCCGTTTGCCGAAGCAGGGCTGGAGTTGATTTACCTTGAGGACGTGCGGGCCGCGGTCCGCGGCCGGGACAAGCTCGCCGCCGCGTTGCGGGCGCGGTTTGCGCCCGGTTCGTTGCTGCGCCATGTAGGGGGAGGAGTCGAGAGTCGCGGGGCGAGGGTCGAGAGTCGGGGGTCTGGTGGCCGCGATACGGTATCCGCTTTCCGGGGCCCGGATGTCGGTCAGCGGCCGGCGGTCATCCTGTTCACCAGCGGTTCGGAGGGCGTGCCCAAGGGGGTGGAGCTCACGCACGCCAATCTCCTGGCCAACGTCCGTCAGATGCTCGCGGTGATTGACGTGACCGACCACGACCGGGTGTTCAACGCCCTGCCCACCTTCCACAGTTTCGGCCTCACGGTGGGCCTGCTCCTGGGCCTGGTGCGCGGGCTGTACGTGTTCTTGTACCCCTCGCCGCTGC
>CAYXPA010000096.1:0-14231 GCA_964466945.1 uncultured Verrucomicrobiota bacterium
GGTGCCAGAGTTTCTGACCGGCCTCCGAAAGCACAAACTCGAGAAAACGCGCGGCGGTCTGCCGGTGGGGCGCGCCCTTGAGGATGGCCAGGCCGTCGGCGCTCATTGCGGCGAAGTCTTCGGGTAGGACGAAGGTCAGGTTGGTGCGCCCGGCCATGGCGATCTGGCTGAAGCCGTAGAAATCAATGGCAAACCCGTAAGCCGTCTGGCCGAGCGTCACGTCCTTGGCGGTGGTCGAGGAAAGCAGGTCAAACTTGGGGGTGTTCCCGGCGATGCACGTCAGCCGCTGCCAGCCGCCGGCCCAGCCGTAGGCCTGGAGAAAGGCCTCGAACATGTTGTTCATGGTCCCGCTCTTGCGGGGGTCGCCCACGCCCACCCACCCGTAGAGCCGCGGCGCGGCCAGGTCTTCCCAGCGGCGCGCCAGCGGCAGGCCGACGGTGTGCTGCACGCGCAGGTTTTGCAGGATGCCAAAGCTCGAAATGGCCGCGCCGTACCAGCGGAATTCCGGGTCGTAGATTTCCACGCCGTGGGCGTTTTGCGGAATGCCGGCCAGCACCGCGTCCGGCAGGCGGCAGGGCTCGAGCAGGCCGCGGTCCGCCAGCAAGAGATAAGGCTCCGGGCCGCCGCCGAAAAAACAGTCCAGCCCGATGCCCGCCGGCTTGGCCGCGAATTCCGAGAGCACAAACCGCAGCGCGTCCGCTGTGCCGCCCACGTTGCGCCACTCGGCGCGGGCCGGTTCGCCGAACTGCCGCGCGTGCCAGCGGGCGAACGCCTCCCCGAATTCCTCGGTGATCGAACTCACGTGCGGCGTGATCACCAGCACCCGCAGCTCGGCGCGCACGACCAGGCCCGCGCCCAATGCCAGAACGGCCGCAGGCCGCGCGCACCTGGCGCAGTAGCGCTGCCGGAGCGGGCGTGGTGAAGACCGGGGCGGCACGCACCAAGGCTAAAAAAGCCCGCCGCGACCGGCAACCGGGTTTGTCAGCAGCGCGCGGGACCGGGCGACGTCCTCAACGCGGAGGCAATCGCCGTGGCCCGGGCACGCGGCGCGGGGCGGGGAGTTTGGTTGGTTTAACTTCACGCGGCCCCGCCCGGGCCACCGGCCAACAACGCGTCGCGCATTTGTTTGGCGAATCGCTCGGCGGTGTAATGCGCCAGGTACCATTCCCGCAGGTCCGGGTGGTAATCGCGCTCGGCCCATTCCAGCAGGCGGGCCGCCAGGTCCGCCGCGTTGCCGGTGGCAAACACCCCGGGCCAGCCCGGCGGCAGAATCTCCGGCAACCCGCAGCAATCCGAGGTCACCACCGGCAGACCGTAGGCCATGGCTTCGGCCAGGGTCACGGGGAAACCTTCCGGCAGGCGGGTGGGGAAACACAGGCAATCGGCTTCGCGCCAGAGCCGGTCCTTGGCCGCGCCAGTGACGAAACCCACCGCGCGCACCACCGGCGGGGGCCCGACCAGGTCCGGCGCTTGCACACGCGCCTCGAACTCGGCGCGCACCGCGGGCGAGGCGAAATCGCCGGCGACGATCAATTCGAACCGCAGGCCGGTTTGGCGGAGGCGCGCATTGGCCAGGACCACGGCCTCGAGTGCGTCGAAGAGCCCTTTTTCGCGCCGCAGCAGGCTCAGATAAAGAACGCGGGCCACGTGCGGCGTGCCGGAGGGGCCGGCGCGGAGGGCCTGCTGGCGGGCGGCGGCGGCGGCCCGGCGTTCGGGGAGGAGCGCCGTGGCGAAGTCCGGACAGGGATCAGGCAGCCCGTTGGGGATCACGCGGATTTCCCGGGCGGCCAGGTACTCCGCGTCGCGCCGATGGAAGGGCCGCAGCACGATGCTCAGGTCGTGTCGGCCCAACAGGCAGCGGGTCAGCCAGCGTTCCGGCGCGGAGGCGCGGCGTTCGAGCCATTCGGACAAACCGCCCGCGTGCCAGTGGAAAATCAGGCGGGGGAAAAACGGCCGGCACAGGGCCATCACCAGCCAGTCCCGCCAGAGCGGGGTACGTGCCGGCGGGGCGGGCACGTAATAGAAGCTGCGGGCACCGTGTTCCCGACGCAGGCGCAGGGCCTGCCGGCAGTGCGCGAGGAGGGTAGCGATTTTGCCGGGCCGGAAATCGCCCACCTCGGCGATGTCGTGGGACACGCGGGCGTTGACATGGAAGAGCCGCAACGGTCCCGTTGCGGCGGCCGGAGCGGGCTGGAGCAGGTCCAACATCAGTTGCACCATCGCGCTCTGGCCGTGGTGCGGCGGCGGCGTGTGGGCAAAGACCACCACCCCGAGGGGCGGCCTTCCCGCCGGGGCGCCGGCGCACGGGGTCGGGCCGTTTCGGGCGGAGGTCACGGCGCCGGGCTCAGGCGGTGACCGGGGCCGGGGCGGGGAGCACCGGCGCCGGGGCGCGGGATTCGGCGAGTTCCTGCTCGGGAGCTTGGATGCGCCGCCGGAGCAGCCGTTCGGACATGATCAAGGTGCCCAGTTGCAGGGCGAAGCTCTTCAACGCCAGCTCGGCATCCCCGTGCAGAAACAGGAAGAACAACACGCTGACCACCCAGAAACCGCCCAGGATTGAGGCGACCCGACACAGGATGAGGTCCGGACCCAACGCGCGAACCAACTTCAGCACGCGCAGCGCCAGCAACGTGCCACCCAGGATCACCAGGCCCATGCCCACCGTGCCGGGCAGGCCCGTGTTGATCAGCAACCCAATGAAGCCGTTGTAAAACACACCCTGCTGCACGTGCGCGGTCACGCCGTCCGGGTCCAGCGGCACGAGGTGGATGTCCGCGTAGCGGGTAAACCCGCGGCCGACCCACAAGTATTCGGGAATAAGTTGCCAGCCGGCGTGGCGGAGCCACTTGCGGCCTTCTATCGTTTTGGCGGCGTCCGCGGCCGCCGCCAGGTCCACCTGAATACCGGGCAGGAACGAGAGCGCACGCTGGGCCGCCAACGGCAGGTGGTCGGCCTGCGTGTACACCAATAGCAGGGTCAGCACGGCCGCCAGCGGCGCCAGGATCAGCGTGCGGGCGGTGAAAAACCGCTGCGCCAGGGCCAGCATGAACACGGTCCCGGAGATGTAGAACACAATCGTGCGGTGTCCACTGAGGAGACTGGCGGCAAAGACCCCCAAGAACGTGGGCAGCAGCCACCAGCCCGGTCGGCCGAAAAAGTCCCGCAGCCGGTACCGGGCCAGCAAACAGAACATCAGCCCCAGGCCGGCGTTTTGGAAGGATTGAAACCGGCGGATGCCGAAATGGTACGCCTGCCCCTCGAAGTTGATGGCGTCGGCGGGTAGTTCGAAAAAGTACAGCAAGTACTCGCTCCGACCGCCAAAGGTGTACGCGAAGTCCGACACAAAGTACGTGGTGCTCAGCAGCCATTGGATCAGCAGCAGCCGCACCAGGACCTTTTCCTCGAGCCGCGCCAACGCGAAGAGCAGCGGGAAAATGGCGCAGACCAATTGCTGCAAGTACGCCCGCCCGCCCATCGCCGAGCCCGAGCCCAGCACGCGCAACCCAAAGCCGCGCTGGTGCATGATGAACAACAGCGTCAGGCAGTACACAATGATGCCCAGGAAAATCCACCGGTTCCGCTGCAGGGTGTGTCGGAAGTCCTCGGGAAACCGGCGCAGCATGATCAGCACCACCACCCCGCTCCAGCCCAGCAGGGCGGCGACTTCCCACACAAACGGCCGGCCCGGCACGAACGGCACGATGAGCGCCGCGCTGAAGGTGGTCGTGGCCAGCACCACCGAGAGCTTGGCGTGGTAGGGCAAGGTGACCAGCCAGCCCACCCAGGCCAGCATCAGCGCCAGCATGTATTGGTTGGCGGCCAGCATGATGCCCGCCAGCAACAACGCCAGCGCCCCCACCCCGTACCAGAGCAGCAGGTTGAACTGGTAACGATTCTCGATTGCGGAAAAAGCCATAACGTGCGGGGCGCGTCCTTTTGGCGGGCGCTCCCCTCAAACCGCATCATGCGCCGCGGCCCTGCGGCGGGCAAACCCTTTTCCCGCGCCACCTCCCGGCGGGGCGCAACCGGGTTGGGGGCAAGTTGGTATTCCGGGTGTAGCGCAGGTTTTCCAACCTTGTGTCTGAATTTCCATTTACCTTTCTCTGGACAGGTTTCGGACAAGGAGAATGGAGGTTCAGATGCCAGACCAGAAAACTGCCCGGCAACGCCAGCGCACCGGCGCGCCGAGTGCCCGTCGGCGTACAGCCGATGGGCAATCGGCACTACGCCGCCGGGCGAACCGCCCACAGCTCCCGACTTCCGCCGCCGGCATCTGGCATCTGGCATCCGGTATCTGGAATCCGGCACCCCGGTATCCGGCATCTGGCATCCAAGCCCGCCCCATGCCGCCGACCGGCCGGCGCCCAGCGAGCCGCGACAGGCCGGCGCACTCCACACGCTTCGCGAGGTAGGGCGCCGCTGCGCCGGCGCCCGCCCATCCGACCGCGCCGCAGTGGCGGCCACCCCAATGGCCACGGGGAGACGGCGTTCCAATGCTGGCAGACCACCACCCCCATCTCCGGAGGGTGGCGGTTTTCCCCTGGAGTGCGGCAAGCCCGGCACGGCCGACGCCAAAGGGGCAGATTTTTTTGCAAAAAAGTGGTTGACACCCCCGCCGGCTTCGGAGAATTTCTCGTTCGCACACACGGAACAACAACAACAGACAACAATGAGAACAAAAACGTTGCTGCTCGCCGCCGCCTTCAGTGCGGCCGGTGCTGCCACCGCGATGGCCCAGGTGTACTCGGTCAACGCGGTTGGCTACGTCAACACGGCCCTCAAGCCGGGTTTCAACCTGATCGCCAATCCGCTGGACGCCGGTGCGGACAACACCGTGGCCAAGCTCTTGGCCGGCGTGCCGGACGGCACGGTGGTGTACACCTACGCTCCGGGCAGCGGTTATTCGGTGAACACCCTCGACCTGGGCGAGTGGAGCAATCCCAACGCGACTCTTGTCCCCGGCCAGGGTTTCTTCGTTCGCACGCCTTCCGCCGTGACGGTAACCTTTGTCGGCGAAGTCAAACAGGGCACCCTGTCCACGCCGCTGGCGGCCGGGTTCAACCTGGTGGCTTCGCAGGTTCCTCAAGCGGGGGGCATCACCACCGTGCTGGGGTTGACCCTCACCGACGGGGAACTGGTTTACAAGTTCAACGCCGACACCCAAGGGTACCAAATCTTCACCTTTGACCTTGGGGCTTGGGACCCGGCCGAACCCTCGCTCGCAGTGGGCGAAGGCTGCTGGGTGCGCAAGAGTGCCGCCGGCTCGTGGAATCGGACTTTCTCGGTGAATCCGTAATTGGCGCACTTTGCCGAGAGAAGCAAACACAAACAAACCAGACAACACACAGCACTAAACCCGTATGAAAAAACTGATCGTTGCAGCCGCAGTTGGGTTTCTGGCCGTCGGAGCGTTGGCCCAAGGGCAGTTCAACTTCGGCAACCGTGTCACCATCGCGGGCATTGACGCCAAGGTGTTCAAGCCGGATGGCGTTACGCCGCTGTCCGGGGCGGATTACTGGGCGCAAGCCTATGTGGGTAAGACCTTGGATAGCTTGGCGCCGGTAGGCAGTCCGGTGAACTTCCGTACCGGAGGTGCCGCCGGCTACATCACCTCCACCATCGTGACCACGCCCTTCCCGGGTGGGACACAGGTGTTTGTGGAGATGCGCGCGTGGGAAGCCGGAGCGAACAGCTACGAAGCCGCCGTTGCGGGTGGCAAACTGTTCGGCAAGAGCGACCCTATCCAACTTACCGTTGCCGAAGCTCCCAACACCCCGCCGGACATGGTGGGCCTGAAGAGCTTCTCGCTTGTGCCGGAGCCCTCCACGATGGCCCTGGGCCTGCTGGGCGCTGCCGCGCTGATGCTGCGTCGCCGCGGCTAAGCGGAAGGCCCGTTTGATTCACAAAGCGCCGCTCGCCAGAGCGGCGCTTTTTTTGTTTCCCACCGTTCCCCTCTTGGTTTCGTTGCACCGACAAAACCGCCGCAGGTGTAGGCGTTGGTCCTCCGGCTGGCGAAGGGTGTAGCAGGCAAGGAACGAGTCCGACAGGTCCGTCCGCTGCGCCAACCTTCCGCCTCCGCCCGCGGGCATCTGGTATCCGGCAACTGGCATCCAGCCTCCACCCGCCCACTCCGGCCGCGCCGGTTGCGTGTTCAGGGCGCTTCGGGCGCCTGCGGCTGGCCGGTGTCCGCGGCGCGGCAGGCGGCCAGGCAGAGCGCCACGGTGCGGAGGTTGTCCGCGGCGGAGTTGGCCGGCTCGCGGTCTTCCTCGATGGCGCAGAGCAGTTCGCCCATCGCGCCTCGGAAGCCGTCGTTGAACCAGCGGCCCTCGAGCGCCGCCACGGCAGGGCCGGCCGCGGTGGTCAGTTCGACCCGGTCGCTCTCCAACGGCTTGCCGCGGCTGCGCAGCGTGCCGGCGGTACCGGTGATGAGCAGGCTTTCCTCGGGCGCGAAGCGCGCGGCGCCGTCGAAGGCCAGCGTGGCCAGGCCGGTGTCGAAGCGGATTTGGGCGGCGGCCAGCAGCGGCGGGCGCATCGTCTGGCCCGGGGCGCGGGCGGTGCACGCTTGCACGGCGAGGGTGCGGTGGCCGCGAAAGAACTGGGCGACCGCGTCGAACCAGTGGATGCCGAAGTCGAACAGGATCAGGTGCGGCACGTCTTCGAAGGGCGTGCCGGCGCACCAGGTGTGGTCCCAGTGGATGCGGATGGCGACGCTTTGGACCTCGCCGAGCAGACCGGCGGCAAGGGCGGCGCGGGCGTAGCTCAGGTAGGGCGCCCAGCGGCCGTTTTGGTTCACGGCCAGCTTCACGCCGCGGGCGCGGGCCAGGGCCACCAGTTCGCGGCCGGTGGCCAGGTCGGTCACAAAGGGTTTCTGGCTGAGCACGTGCTTGCCGGCGCGCAGCGCGGCGGCGATGACCGGGGCGCGCACTTCGGGGTGCAGGGCTACGTCCACCACGTTCACGTCGGCCCGGGCCAGCAGTTCGCCGGCGTCGGTGAAGACCGGGGCATCGAGCCGGAATTCCTCGCGCCGCCGCCGGGCGCGGGTTTCGTCCACGTCGCACAGCGCGGTGACTGCCCAGCCAGCGTCGCGGTAGGCGGCCAGGTGGTGGGCGCTGATGCCGCCGCAGCCGATGAGGCCGATGCGCGGCCGATAGCGGCGGGGCATGGGCGGGCGGTAGGGCAATTCGGGGGCGCGCGCGGTCGGGGCCTCCGGCGTGGCGCTGAGGGCGTAGTTGCGGTCGGTGGTGGGGTCGCTCATGCGGCAGGGGCGGGAGGCGGGGTGTGGTCGAGCAGGGGCAGGGCGCGTTTGGCGCGGGCGCTGGCCAGGGCGGTGTCCACGATTTGCTGGCCGATGCGGGAGATTTCCGGGCTGAGGGGGCCTTCGACAGGCCGGCCGGTTTCAAGGCAGTCGAGGAAGTACTCGACCGGGTTGCGGTACGGCGCCAGGGGCACGTCCACGGGCAGGTCGTAGCCCCCGGGGTGCGCGCGGGTTTGCACGTGGAGGGCGGGGGCGTAGTCCCAACTGCTGATCGTGCCGGCGGTGCCCACCAGCACGAAGCCGCAGCGCGGCTGGGGTGGATGGGTCCAAGGGTCGGTGAAGGTGCCCCAGCGGGTCTCGAACTTCGAGAGCCCGCGGGCGTAACGCGCCACGGTGACGCTGTGCTGGTCCACCTCGAGGCCGGGGGTTTCATCCGTCAGGCACATGACCTCGAGCGGTTTTTCGCCGTTGAGGAACCATGTGCCCAGGGTGGTGCCGTAGCCCAGGTAGTCGAGCAACGAACCGCCGCCGCGCGCCCGCGAGTAGAACCAACTGGCCGCCTTTTCCGCGACCGTGGGCTCGCGCTCGATCTTGTCCGCGCCGTGGTAGAGCGGGCCGCGGTTGCCGTCGTAGTAGTGCACCTCGAGCACCTCGCCGATGAGGCCCGCGTCCACCACGCGCTTGGTGGTGGCGTGGGCGGGCACCCAGCGCAAGGGCCAGTTGATGGCCAGCGGCTGGCCCGCCCGGCGCATGGCGGCGATCATCCGGTCGGCCTCGGCCAGCGAGGCGGCGAAGGGTTTTTCGATGAGCACCGGGCAGCGGTACTCGGCCACCAACTCGGTCCACGCGGCGTGCTCGGCCGCGGCGGGACAGAGGATCACTAGGTCGGGCCGCGTGGCCTCGAGGCAGGCACGGGGGTCGGTGAAGACGCGCTCCGGCGGCAGGCGGAAGTTGCGGATGGCCTCCTGCATCCGGGCCGGGTCGGGGTCGCAAATGCCGGCGATCTCCGCTCGCGGATGCGTGAAGACCATCCGCAGCAGGTCGCCCATGTGGAAGTGGTCAAAGTTCAGGCCGACCACCCGCCAACGTTTGGCGCTGTTCATCGGGTTGCGCGCACAGGGTGCACGGTCCGCCGCGGCGCGCAAGCCCGCGAGCGGCTGCCGCGGCGGCCGTTACAAGGGCCGCTCATTGCCGGGAGAAAAGCGTTGACGCCCGTCGCCGCTTTGATTTGACTGCTCTTCAAACCGCCCGGCTTGATGCGGACGCTCCGACCCAACGCCAGGATTCTCGGGAAAACCGCCCATCCCTCGGTGCGGCCTCGAGGGCCGGTACCGGCCAACCCGCTTCCGGACGGCGACCGGCTCAACCCAACCCCCGTCACCGCCCATGCAAACTGACCCGAACACTTCTCGTCCCTGCCGCTGCCTCACGGCCGCGCTGACCCTGGCTCAAGGTCCCGACTGCTGGGACGCCCGCCCCACCAACCCTCGCCGGCGCTTCGCCGCGGCGGGGATTCTGGCCCTGCTGGTCCTGACCGGCTCGGGCCGGGCGCAGGACGTGCGCGTCGAGCACGTCGGCCAATGGCCGGGGTTCCCGCGGGTCGGCGTGGGGAATAGCCGTGGCCGGGCAGTATGCCTACATAGCAGCCGCCAAAGCGGGCTTGCAGGTGATTGACGTGAGCGACCCGACCAACCCGCAGCGGTTGGGGGGCTGCGACGCCCCCGATAATGCCCGGGCCGTGGCGGACAGCGGTAATTTCGCCTCCGTGGCGGATGGGGAATGGGGTCTGCAAATCTTCCGCTTCGTGAACACCGAACCGTCGGTCCAGCGCCTGGACGGTACGTTCGGGCTGACGGCCGAGGGATTCGAGGCCTGGCTGGACGCGCCCGCGGCTGGGACGTACCGGGTGGAGAACTCCGGAGATTTGCGGTCCTGGGAGAGCTTGGTGACGCTGAGCGACGTCGCGGGGCGGGTGCGGGTCGTGGACCCGGCGGCAAGCGGCGCCGCGCTGCGGTTCTTCCGCGCGGTGCGGGTGCCGTAGTCGAAGCGGGCTCGCGCCGAGAATTCCGTCGCCGGCCGATAGCGCCTGCAAGCCGGCGCACTCCATACGCTTCGCGAGACCGGGCGCGGCCGCCCTCCGGCCTCAGGCGGGCAGGTCCGCGGCGCAGCGGAAGCCCACGTTGGCGCAGCGGTCCAGGCGCGGTCCCCACAGGAGCACCTTCGCCGCGAAGTCCGCCGGTTGCGGGCCTTCGTCAAAGTACCAGGCCGAGCCGCCGCGCCGATAAAAGCTTCCGCCACGCAAGATGGCAAAGCGGGTGCGGCCGTCGCTGCGTTCGCTCTCGGTCCATTCCCACACGTTGCCGCACAGGTCCAGACAGCCGAAGGGCGAGCGGCCTTCGGGGAAGGCGTCCACCGGCGTGGTGTCCCCGGTGCTGCCGTCGTTGCAGCGACCCGGCACCCACTCCGGTCCCCACGGGTAACGCCGGCCATCCGGGCCCTGGGCCGCCCATTGCCATTCCTCCTCGGTGGGCAGGCGTTTGCCCGCCCAGGCCGCGTAGTCGCGGGCGTCCGCCAGGTCCACGTACACCACCGGATGGTCCTCCCGCCCGGGTGGCGGCGCGCCGTTCACCCAGTGGCGGAGGAAATTCGCCGGCTCGGCGGGCCGCCAGCCGCTGGCGGCCAGGAAGCGGGCGAAGTCGGCGTTGGTCACGGGCGTGAGGTCCAGCGCGAAGGGCCGCAGCGCGACCTCGCGCTCGAAGGTCATCCGCCCGTGCAGCGCCGGGAAACGCGTCTCGAAGTGCGGGTGCGTGGCGTCGTAGAAGCCGCACTCGCGCACGCGGAAGGTGGTGCGCAGCCGCACCCGCCCGCCCGGGATGGCGGCCATGCCGGGCGGTGCGACCGCGCGGGGCGCGAGGGCGGGCGGCGGTTGCCACACGGCGCGGCGGGCGGGGAAGCGGGTGCTCCAGTTCGCCCGTTTGAGCGTTTCCCGCTGCTGTTCGAGGAACGACCCGAAATCTTCGCCCATCGCTTCCGGCCGCCCGGCGATTAGGCAGCCGATGCCCCGCGGCGGCAGGTAACCGGTGAGGGGCACCTCCGCCGGTTCGTGCCGCGGCCGCGCCGAGCCCGCCCGCCGGCTCACCGCCGCCGCCCGCCCGAGGATGCCGTCCCAGACCTGCTCGCCGTCGGCGCAGCGCGCCACAAGCAGTTCGCCGCGCACGTCGCGCTCGGTGCGGTTGACCAGCGTCCAGACGCGCATGCCGGGGCCTTCCCAGAGGCTGGCGTAAACCCCCGGCTGCAAGGTGGGCACCAGAGGGGTCCAGCCTTCGCCGGTGAACAACGGGGCAAAGCGTCGTTGCAGCGGCAGCATGGCGCGCAAGATGGCCTTGTCCCGCTCGCACCAGCCGTTCCAGGTGCCGAAGACGTTTTCCCACACCAACACGCCCGCGCCGTTCATCCAGGCGGCGTGCAATTCGGCGGTGTGGTCGCGGTCCCACCGGCAGATAAAGTGCTGCTGGTGCCGGCGCTCGAACCAGCGGTTGCGCAGTACGCCGGGCGCGGGGCTGTCCGCGAACCACTGGGCCCAGCTCAGGGGGTGGTCGGGGACGCCCTCGAGGGGCAGGGCCAGTTCGCTCTCGAGCGCCACGCCGGGGCGCGCGGCCTCGAGCGCCGCCCGCCACGCCGCCGCGCCGCGGTCCAGCGTGTCGAGAAACACACCATCGGCGTGCAGCGCGCCCACCAATTCGGCCAGGACGACCGGGTCATCGCGCCCCTCACGGCGGGTCTGCGTGTCCCAGGGGTTGTAATCCAGAAACACACGCACGCCGGCACGCCGCAACTGCGCGATGGCGGCGCGCAGCCCATCGAGGCCGCCGGGCTGGTCACGGTAAAAGTCGAACTGGTTGCGCGCGTCCAGCCCCAGGCGCGGATAGGCGTGCCAGAGCACCACGCTGTCGAATCCGCCGAACGCCTCGCGCGCGTCCGCCAGGAAGCGGTCCACGTGGTACCGGCCCGTGCGCGTGTCGCAGAACGCCTCGTCGTTGAGCATGACGAAGCCACAGGCGAAATTGCGCGCCGTCCAGGCCAACTCGGGCCGCTCGTAGGCCGCGGCCAAGTAGTTCAACTCGCGCCGACGCCGCTGGCGCCAGTCGTGGAGCTCCCGGCGAAAGTCCGGCCACTGCGCCGGGTCGTCCGGAGCGGGGATGAGCGGTTCTTCCGGGGTGAACTTCCAGGCGGCGCGCTCCCCGGTGGCCGGCCAGGCGCGCGCTCCGCCCACGCCTGCTGCGGCAGCAAGCGCGGCGGCGCGGCGCAACCAGTCACGTCGCGAAAGCCACATCGGGCGGATTTCACCTGCCGGGTGGACGGAAGGCAATGCGGTTTGACCGCCGCTGCCGAACGTCCCCGGCATCCGGCATCTATGTTCTCACTCCTTGCTTCTCACTCCTGACTGGGATAGGGCGCCGCAGCGCCGGCGCTGCTTCTGGGCCGGGACGCAGCCCGGCCCTACCGGATTGTGCCGCGTCGCAGCGCGGCCCGACCTACTACGATTCGGGGAGCGCAAGCGCCCACGCGTGCTGCCGACGGTGCCCCGCCGTCGGCCCCGTAGCGCAGGTTTCCAACCTGCTGTACCGCCGACTGCCAGTCGGCCCCGGCGGACGGTAGGCCGCGCTCCGGCGGGTTGGAAACCCGTGATACGGCAGACTGGAAGTCTGCGCTACAGTGCCGGTGCGCCCCAGCGAGAGCGCCGGCAAGCCGGCGCACTCCACACGCTTCGCGCGGATAGGGCGCCGCTGCGCCGGCGCCGCTTCTGGGCCGGGACGCAGCCCGGTCCTACCGGATTGTGCCGCGTCGCAGCGCGGCCCGACCGTGCGCCGGCGCGGAGTGCGGCCGCGACGCGCTTTTACAAGCGGCGCCGGTGCGACTAGGCTGCGCCGGGCATGAAACGCCACGACCTGGACGGCTGGACGCTCGCATTCCTGGGCCTGTTGCTGGCCTTTTTCGCCGCGTTTCTGTTTTACCCCGTGGCGTTCATGCTGCGCCGGGCCTTCGGCGCGGGGGGCGAATGGACCCTGGCCTATTTCGGGTATCTGGCTGCCAGCCCGCTCTTGCGCGAGGCGGTGTGGAACAGCCTGGCCATCGCGCTGCTGACCACCGCGGGCACCACCGCGCTGGCCCTGCCCCTGGCGCACTGGATGAGCCGGTATGACTTCCGCGGCAAGACGCTGCTGGGCGGGTTGATTTTGGTGCCGATGATCATGCCGCCGTTTGTCGGCGCCATCGGGTTGAAGCAACTCCTGGCCAGGTTTGGCTCGCTGAACCTGGCCTTGATGCATCTGGGGCTGCTGCCGCCGGACCGCCCGGTGGACTGGCTGGGCGCGGGTGGCTTCTGGGGCATCGTGATCCTCCAGGTGCTCAGCCTGTACCCGATCATGTTTCTGAACCTGGCGGCGGCGCTGGCCAACGTGGACCCGGCCCTGCGCGAGGCGGCGCAAAACCTGGGCGCGGGCGGCGGGCGGCTGTTTCGGACGGTGACCGCGCCGCTGATCCTGCCCGGGTGGTTTGCGGGGGCGATCATCGTGTTCATCTGGGCGTTCACGGACCTGGGCACGCCGTTGATCTTCGGCTACGCGCGGGTGGTGCCGGTGCAAATCTTCGACGCGATCACCGAGTTGAACACCAACCCGGCCGGCTACGCGCTGGTGGTGCTGGTGCTGGTGCTGGTGCTGGCGTTGTTTCTGGCGTCCAAGCGGCTGGTGGCCGCGCGCCGCTACGAAATGCTCGCCCGCGGGCACACCGGCGCGGAGGCGCGGGCCACGCCGCGGCAAACCGCGCTGATCTGGCTGGCCTTCGGCGGGGTGCTGGCGCTGGCGCTCTTGCCGCATCTGGCGGTGGTGGTCCAGAGCCTGGCCGAGCGATGGTTCTTCGCCGTGCTGCCGGACCGCTGGACGCTGGCCAATTATGGCGAACTCTTCGGCCACGGCCTCACCGCCCGGAGCATCCGCAACAGCCTCTTTTACGCCAGCTTCAGCGCCGGCCTGGACCTGGTGCTGGGGGTGCTGATTGCCTGGCTCCTGACGCGGCGGCGGATTCCTTTCGCCAACGTCCTGGACGCGCTGGCCATGTTGCCGCTGGCCCTGCCGGGGCTGGTGCTGGCCTTCGGGTACGTGGCCGGCTTCGATTTCCCCGTGCCGTGGCTGAATCCGCGCGAGAACCCGACGCTGCTGCTGATCGTGAGCTACAGCGTGCGGCGGTTGCCGTACATCGTGCGCTCGGCCTACGCGGGGTTCCAGCAGACCAGCGTCACGCTCGAGGAGGCCAGCGCCAACCTCGGCGCCTCGCCCTGGCGCACCTTGCGGCGCATCACGCTGCCGTTGGTGATGGCAAACCTGGTGGCCGGGACCATCCTCACCTTTGCCTTCGCCATGCTCGAGGTCAGCGACAGCCTCATCCTGGCGATGCGCGAGCAATACTTCCCGATCACGAAGATGATCTACGCCCTGCTGGGCCGCATCGAGCCCAACGCCCCGGCCGTGGCCTGCGCGCTGGGCGTGGTGGGCATGGGCCTGCTGGCGGCCAGTCTGCTGGTGGCCGGGCGGCTGCTGGGCCGGCGCCTGGGCCAACTCTTCCGCGCGTGAGGCCGGCGCCGCCGGGCCACGACGGCGGAGCCCGCGCCAGAACAACCTCGACAGATTTTTGCCCCGCTCGCGATAGTCGGCCCGCGCCGTTCGTCACCTGAAGCGCCGCATGAAGACCAAAGCCTACGCCGCCGCCGGAGTGGACATCGCCCTGGGCAACCGCCTCAAGGCCACCCTGCCCGAACTGCTCGCGGCCACGCACCGCCGCGAGGTGCTGGGCCGGGTGGGCGGCTTCGGCGGCCTCTTCGCGCTGGACACCCGCCGGTACCGCCGGCCCGTGCTGGTCTCGAGCGTGGACGGCGTGGGCACCAAGCTGAAGATCGCCTTCGCGATGGACCGGCACG